>URGI01000070.1 GCA_900547315.1 uncultured Eubacteriales bacterium
GGAAAACCACCAGTCCCGTATAGAACAGAACTGGTGGCATAAGAAATTTTGTGTCTACTAACTATTGACTACTTCACCGCCTGGTTCGGGCTGTTTTTTTATAATACCTGATCCTTATCCGACGGGACATACACCATGATCGACTCTACCGGGCAGTCAAGTATCCTGCACAAATCATTTATCGTGGTTGTATTCAGCGGCTTGTTTTTCCGCAGCTTATCGATTGTGGAGCTGGATAAATGATACTTGTTTATGAGTGAATACGTCGAGTTATTCGACCCGCGCAGCGTCTCCCAAAACGGTTCATACGAAATCATAAAATCACCTGCCAAAATAATTCTATAAGGTGATCTTTATCTTGACTATGGTCGTTAAAACGACTATACTTTTTTCATATAGATTCCAAAATTTATAGAAAGAGGGATTATATGAAAAAACCTGCCGCGATCTTCTTCGCCCTTGTGCTCGCTGTTATTATGTGCGGATGCTGCGCAAAACATAATTTTTCTGCCGCCACGTGCACCAAATGCGGCGAAACTAACGGCTCTGCCCTTGGGCATAACTTCAGCGAAGCGACATGCACAGAAGCCGGCATACTTGAAGACGACAAAATCACGTTCTATGGCACGTACGGCGGCCTATACACATACACTACGGTTCTGGGCGATTCTCTCACCATCCCCTCCATATATGTAGAATACTTGGAGTAAGCCGCAGCTCTATTCCATAGAAAAGCCTTTATTCCTCATGTTCCTTATGTTATAATGGTTTTACATCATTCGGAAAACATCACAACAAGGAGGAACAACAATGTCCATTCGAGAGATCAACTTCCCGTCCGCCAACGGCAGAGACACCATCAAGGCATGGGCGTACACCCCGCTCGGCAAGCCGCGCGCCGTGATACAGCTCATCCACGGCTTCGGCGAGCATTCGCGCCGCTATCTGCACATGATAAGCAAGTTCCAGGCTGCGGGCTTCGTCGTCTACGCCGACGACCACATCGGCCATGGCAAGACCGGCTTCGACGGCGGCACCCTCGGCGACCCGCACTCCGGCGGCTACATGACCTATCTGCGGGATGAAAAATACCTGCACGACATCGCGCACATGGCCTACCCCGACCTCCCGTTCTTCGTATTCGGGCACAGCTGGGGCTCGATGCTCGGCCGCGCCTACGCCGCGCTCTACGGCGATGACCTCGCCGGACTCATGCTCTGCGGGCTGGTCAGCCAGTTCAAGGGCTGCGAGATAGAATACAACGATCCGGCCATCCGCGCCGCAGTCGCGGCTGACCCGTATCAGCCCTCCGGCGAGTGGTTCGGAAAAGTGTTCCTCGGCATGACCGACCGTATCGAAAACCCGAACGGCCCCGCGGACTGGATAGCCGTGAACCCCGACATCGTCGCCGACCACGCGGGCGACCCGTTCAACACCTTCGACACGACGCTGGAGCTGGTGTGGGATCTCGTCGAGCTGTACCACTTCATCGAGAGTCCGGAATGGGCGGAGAAGGTGCCGTCCGCGGTGCCGGTATACCTCATCTCCGGCGATCAGGACCCATGCGGCAACTACGGCGAGGGGCTGTACCATGTGGCAAACCTCCTTGCGGAGAGCGGCAACAAGGTCAGCGTCAAGGCGTACAGCGGCTACCGGCACGAAATTCACAACGAGCTTGAGCTGCGCGACGAGGTTGAAGAGGGACTTGTTGACTTCGTAAACGAAACTATCGGATAACCGGATATATAATTTTCTCCGCCGGAGCTGTGCAGCCCCGGCGGAGTTTTTACGCGTTTGTAAAATTTGCGCGTTTGCCCGCTCAAAGCGCCTGAAGTCATTGACTTTCGGAGTCTTTCCCGCTATAATCCTTTAAAAATATTCTTAAACGGAGGATGCATATGAAAGAGGTAAAGCCCCCGAAAAAACCGTTGATGTACTATTACAGTATAGCCCTGATGGTGCTGCTGCTGTTCAACTTCATCGCTGTGCCTTGGATGGCCGAGCGGCAGGTCAAGGAGGTCGACTACGGCACCTTTATGACCATGACCGAAGAGAAGAACATCAAAGAGGTCGAGATTGAGACCAACCAGATCATCTTCACCAACAAGGACGGTAGCAAGATCTACAAGACCGGCGTGCTGGATGACCCTGAGCTGGTAGACCGGCTCCACGCCTCCGGCGCGGAGTTCGCCAGCGAGATCGTGGAGCAGATGTCCCCGTTCCTGAGCATCCTGTGCTGGGTGCTGCCGCTGATCATCTTCATTGCCATCGGCCAGTTCATGGCCAAGAAGCTGACGGATAAGGCCGGCGGCGGCGCAGGCTCCATGATGTTCGGCATGGGCAAGTCTAACGCCAAGATCTACGTCCAGTCCACGCAGGGCATCCGCTTTGCCGATGTCGCGGGCGAGGACGAGGCGAAGGAGAACCTTCAGGAGATTGTCAACTACCTGCACGACCCCAGCAAGTATGAGGAGATCGGCGCCTCGATGCCGAAGGGCATCCTGCTCGTCGGCCCTCCGGGAACCGGTAAAACCATGCTGGCAAAGGCCGTGGCCGGTGAGTCCAATGTCCCCTTCTTCTCCATCTCCGGCTCGGAGTTTGTGGAGATGTTCGTCGGTATGGGCGCATCCAAGGTTCGCGACCTGTTCAATCAGGCCAAGGAGAAGGCGCCGTGCATCGTGTTCATCGACGAGATCGACGCCATCGGCCAGAAGCGCAGCGGCGGCGGCCAGTACGGCGGCAACGACGAGCGCGAGCAGACGCTCAACCAGCTGCTCACCGAAATGGACGGCTTTGACGACAATTCCGGCGTCATCATCCTCGCCGCTACAAACCGCCCCGAATCCCTCGACCCGGCGCTGACCCGCCCCGGCCGCTTCGACCGGCGCGTCCCCGTCGAGCTGCCCGACCTCAAGGGCCGCGAGGAAATACTCAAGGTTCACGCGAAGAAAGTCAAGCTCGCGGAGAACGTCGATTTCAACACCGTCGCGCGCATGGCATCCGGCGCATCCGGCGCGGAGCTTGCGAATATCGTCAACGAGGCCGCGCTGCGCGCCGTGCGCGACGGGCGCAAGTTCGTCACGCAGTCTGACCTTGAGGAGAGCATCGAGGTCGTCATCGCGGGCTACCAGAAGAAGAACGCCATCCTCACCGACGCCGAGAAGCGCATCGTCGCTTACCACGAGATCGGCCACGCGCTCGTCGCCGCGAAGCAGACCAACTCCGCCCCCGTACAGAAGATCACCATCATCCCCCGCACCTCCGGTGCGCTGGGCTACACGATGCAGGTCGAGGAGGGCAACCACTACCTGATGAACAAAGAGGAGCTGGAGAACAAGATCGCCACTCTCACCGGCGGCCGCGCCGCGGAGGAAGTCGTGTTCGGCTCCATCACTACCGGCGCCTCGAACGATATCGAGCAGGCCACGAAGCTTGCCCGCGCCATGCTGACCCGCTACGGTATGAGCAAGGATTTCGACATGGTAGCGCTCGAAACCGTGAACAACCAGTACCTCGGCGGCGATACGTCCCTCGCCTGCTCTCCGGACACTCAGGCAAAGATAGACGCGCTGGTCATCGACCTTGTCACGCGCCAGCATGAGAAGGCCATCGGCATCCTCAAGGAGAATCGCGCCAAGCTCGACGAGCTGGCCGACTTCCTGTACAGCCGCGAGACCATCACCGGCGAAGAGTTCATGGAGATTCTCAACAAGTAAATTCAACGCTTATAAATCAAGCCCAGTCGGAAGCTTCCGACTGGGCTTGATATTTTATTTCGCGTATATCTTGCCGACGAGCCAGTTCGACGTCTGCCGCGGCAGCAGCTTCACCAGCGCCGCCGCGCCCTTGTAGGCCGCGCCCATGGCGACGAGCGGCCGCGAGCTCTTCTTCAGCGCGTATTTTGCGACGAATTTGCCCGCATACTCCGCGCTCATGCCCGTGCGCTCGTCGTGCTCCATGACGGCGACGGAGCGCTTGATGCGCCCGGCGTACACGTCGTCCCCCGCTCCGGACTTTTTGCGCGCGTCGGTAAAGCCGGAGGCGATGTCGCCGGGCATTATCGCACAGACGCTTATATTGAACGGCTTCACCTCGTTCTGCAGTGCCAGCACGTAGGCGATTATCGCGGCCTTGCTCACAGAGTACCAGAGCTGGAACGGAATGGGCACGATGCCAGCGATGCTGCTCATGCACACGATGCGCCCGCCGCCCTGTGCGCGCATATGCGGCAGCACGGCGCGGGTGACGTTGTCGGTGCCGAACACATTCAGCTCAAGCTGGGCGTGCGAATCCTTTGTGTCGGTCAGCTCCGCCGCGCCGGATATGCCGAAGCCGGCGTTGTTGACCAGAATGTCTATCCGCCCCTCGCGGCTGATGACCTCGTCTATCGCGGCACGAACCTGTGCCTCGTCCGTCACGTCGGCGGTGATATGTACGATGCCGTCCGCCGGTTTCTCGCGGCGGGACAGCTCATATACCGTGCAGCCCGCATCGCGCAGCGCCGCCGCGGTGCAGCGGCCTATGCCGCCGCTGCCGCCTGTTACTATTGCGATCTTTTTCATTTTTTGGCCTCCCGGATCAGATCTCAAGAATATATTTATCCCATGCGTTTATTATCGTAGTCCCGCCGCGCTGAAGCGTGCGGGGAATATCTGATCCGTAATTCATATGCACGTGACCGTGAACATGGTACTTCGGCTGGTACTTGTCCAGGAAATCGTTTAAGCACTCAAAGCCGCGGTGCGCGAAGTCGTCCGCATCGCCCCAGCCCGCGGCGGGCGCGTGGCTGAGCAGGATATCGACGCCGCCGGCCTTGGCGATCTGCCGCCCCACCTTGCGCAGACGGCGTTCCATCTGCCGCTCGGTATACTGATGCGGTCCGCGGTTATACACCGGACAGCCGCCCATGCCGAGGATGCGCAGCCCCTTTATGGTCACGAGCTTGTCCTCGATGCAGTCGCAGCCCTCGGGCGGGGTCTTTTCATAGCGCCCGTCGTGATTGCCGCAGACATACAGCACCGGCGCGCGCCCCATCGTCACAAGGAAGCTCAGGTATTCGGGCTTCAGGTCACCGCAGGACAGGATGAGGTCGATGCCGTCCAGCCGCCCCGGCACGTAATAGTCCCAGAGAAAGCTGTTCTCATGGTCGGATATCAAAAGCAGCTTCATACCTGCACCTCCCCTTTATCGGGGATTATCCAGTCCCTGTACACGCCCAGCAGCCGCACGAGAGACTGCGCCATCGGCAGCAGCTCGTCGAAGCCGGGGATGCTCCCCTCCACGCAGCTGCACAGCCAATCCATATGCAGCAGCTCATCCGGAGAGAGCCAGCGCGTGCCGTCGTTTATCGCGCCGCCGCTCTGCGCGGTTATCTTCCGGTGAAACGGCATGATAAGCCCCGACGAAATGCCGCGCTTGAGAATATCTACAAGCTCCGCCATGCTGTCCGGGCAGTTCTCCGTCACGCGGACGTCGATGACGCCGCTGCTCATACCCCACCAGTAGTTCACGGCCTTGCCGCTGTTTTTATAGCTCAGCTCATCCCAGCCGCCGCCGAGGATGTTTTCGATTATATGCACATACATCTCGCCCCAGTTCCAGAATGGCGAGCCGATCGGGATCAGCGCGCCGCTGCCGTCCACGCGGCACAGCCCCCACGCGTCCTGCGGCTGCTCCGGACTCGGCACGTCGCGGTTCGAGATCATATCGACGCCCAGCGCCTTCAATTCACTTATCGGATCCTCCGACACGCTCGACCAGCGCAGGCATATTTTTATATCGGGATTCGTGAGCAGCGCGCCGAGCGCAAAGGCGTTTATCCCCGCCGGAACGCCGTAGATGGGGCTGCTCGCGATGTAGCCTATGCGGCCGGTTTTTGTCATCGCGCCCGCGACGGCGCCGGAGATGAACTTGCCCTCGTAAACGCGGCTGTAATAAGTACGCACGCCGGGAAACGGCATCGAGACGGAGCAGTTGAGTATCTTTATATTCGGGTGCTTCACCGCCGCCTTGCGGCAGGCGGATATGAGCCTCGGGGTGGTCGCGAATATGACCTGCGCGCCGTCCGCCGCGGCGGCGTCGATCAGCGCGTCCGCGTCATGTTCAGCGTCAATGTTATATACCCGCGTCGTGACCTTGTCTGGCATATGCCGTTCAAGATATTCGCGCCCGCGGTCGTGCGACATTATCCACGCGCTCTTCTCCGGCGGCAGTTCGTTGACGAACGCGACGTTCAGATGGCTCGGCAGGCGGATGCTGTCCATGAGCTTAGTCAGCACGCCCTTCACCTCGACGCTGCTCTCGGTGTTGACGGTTATGGGCGCGGGTCTGGCCTGCACCTCGACCTCCGGCCAGATGCCGGTTATGGAGCGCTCCAGCTCGGTCTGCGTCATGGCTTTCAGCTCGCCGAAGCTGAACACCTGCAAAAATATCAGCAGCGCGTCCCCGATCGTCTCCGGAAAGCGGCTGCCCTCGCATTTTTCAAGCGCAGTGCGGAACGAGTAATACGCGGCGGAAAAGCTGCGCCGCTCCTCCTCGCTCCAGACATGGTCAGCATCGAAGCCGAGCGCCGCCTGAAGCTTGACATATGAGCCGAGGCGGCTGAACGAGAGGATATACAGACGGCTGAGCTGATAAAAGCGCATGAACTCATAGTACAGCCTGACCTCGTGCTCCTGCGACCACGCGGGGATTATTCGCGTGACGACGGCGGGGATGCTCGGCGCGCCGAAGCTTTTCAGCACGCTGACGCGTTTGTTCCCCTCCTGCACGTAGAAGCGCCCCATGTACTCGCAGCAGCGTATCGGGTCGCGGATGCCCTCGTCGCTGAGGTTCGTCTCGCACAGGCTTATCCACTTATGCGCAAATTCCGTCTCCTCGCCGAGCAGCGGCATGAAGTTTGCCGCAAAGGCGTTCTGCCGGCCGCCGGTCTTTGTGCCGACGATGTGCTCGGTCGGGATATTTATCGTGCCAAGCTCAACTCTGCCCGCAGCCATCGACTCGTCGAATATCTCGTCGAGCACCTGCGGGTACGGGTACTTCCCCTGTATCAGGCATTCCTTGCGGCATTTCTGCCCGGCCTTCAGGGCTATCGCATATTGCTCTGCTGCTTCTTGTCTGCTCATGGGCGCTCTCCTTCCCGTCGCCGTAATGCTTATTCCGGCGCTTTAGTTTTACTATTATTTTCGCCAAAACGCAAGCGCGATTTTCCGCCGCGGGGCGCGCGGCAAGAAAATTTACCTCCCATTCATTTTTTGACTATTGCATAATACCTATAAAAATGGTATGGTATAATTACCAACATAGAAATGGAGCGTGATCAACTTGGTTAAGATCATCATGGGGCTGAAGGGTTCCGGCAAGACCAAAAAGCTGGTAGAGCTTGTCCGCGGCGCGGTCGCAAACGGCGACGGTGACGTTGTGTGCATAGAGAAGGAGCGCAAGCTCACCTATGACATTCCCTATCAGGCCCGTCTCATAGACGCGTCTGCGTACGACATCGGCACTTACGAATTCTTCAAGGGCTTTATCTGCGGCATGCACGCCGGCAACTACGATATAACCCATTTTTATATAGACAACTTCTTCAAGCTTGTTGAGGACAAGTCTGAAGAATCCTTCGCCGCGTTCATCGCATGGCTGGACAAGTTCTCCGCGAAGGAGAACATCGAGTTCGTCCTGAGCTGCTCCGCCGATCCCGAAAAGGCGCCGGAGAGCGTCAAGCCGCTTCTCATCTGAGCATATGGCTAAGGAAAACGTCATGGAGTTCTTCGCGCGGTACGACGATGACGAAGCGCTGCGCGAGAGAGTGCGTCTGGCGGAGGAGTATTACCCCGGCAGTCTCGAACTGCGCGAGCCGCTGGTAGAGGCGGTGCTGCTGCCGATCGCGGCCGAACTTGACCTGCCGTTCACGGTGGGCGAGCTGCGCGCATATGAGACCAAGCTGAAGCTTGAGCGTCAGGCGAAAGAGGAAGTCGGCGAGTTTTCCTACTGGCTGCTTGACCACGGCTGGTCAAATGACGAAGCCCAATTCTGCGGCGAAAACGAAAAGGAATAACAAATATCCGCTCTGATCACAGAGCGGATATTTTTACGTCTCCGGCTTCTCTTCCGGCAGCGTTTTTTTGGTTTTGCCGTGCAGGGCGTACTCCATGCCCTTTTTCAGCGGCTTATACAGAACCAGCGTCATCACAAAGTTTCCACCACAGTGGATAAGGTCGAACGGGATGCCGCTGACCCAATATGACAGTGCCATCGTCCAGCCGCCGATGAACAGATACGGTATCGAGCACAGCGCGCCGAATATCAGCCCGTGCACCGCCGCGACTATCGCCCAGACGAGCGCCGAGTCGTTTTTCCGCATCAGCACCGCCGCGATGCCGAGTATCGGCCAGAGGTACCAGTAGCAGAACCACCACAACGCGAAGCCCCAGAAGAAGCCCTCCAGCATTATGAACACCGCGATCGAATACATACAGCGCCAGCCGAAGAACACGGCGGTCAGGAATATCAGCACCGCCGTGATGTGCACGTTCGGTATCCCCGACAGCGCGACCTGAAACGCGAACATCAGCGCCCCCATCAATGCGAGGACGCTGATATCCTTTGCGTTCAGCTTAGTATGTGTCGATGAAGGTCTCATAATGCTCGCCGTCAGCGATCATTGTGTCGTCCACGCCGGTCATCAGCATCTCGCCGTCCTTGGTGAAGCACCACCACTGGTTGAGATTGCTGTCCGCGGTCTCACCGTCAACGGTCGTTACGTAGAGTCCGTACTCGCTCTCGTCGCCGGAGATCAATCCCTCCTGCTCAAGAGCGCCGCGCAGATTCTCCGAATCCGTACTGATGGTGAAGTCCTTCTGCGTACCGTCCACATGAGTCACTTCAAAGACGATGGTCTTGTCACCGGTGACAGGCTGGGGTGCGAGGTTCTTGTACGCGACGAATGCGCCGATGACCAGAACAAGCAATACGGCCACGGCAATAATTATGTTTCTTGTTTTTTTGGACATATTATCCTCTCCTTTCATATTTCGGAAATCGCACAAAGAAAAAGAGAGAACAGCGCAGCGGCCGAAGCCTCCGCGATGCCCACAATTTGACCGGGTTCCGCGGTTCTTTGTACGACACAGGGCGCAGTTTTACGCCCCATCCGGGCAGGTTTTCTGCAGCTCCAGGGCGCTCTGTCTTGTTGAATCCCCAGATGGCCTTCGGCATAAGAGGATCCATGTCGATGGTCTCCGCA
>URGI01000071.1 GCA_900547315.1 uncultured Eubacteriales bacterium
CGGCATCCCGTGAAAAAGATCTGAGCGGGACAACGATAAAACCGGACGGAGACCCCGTCCGGTTTCTCTTTTCGGAAATTCCTGAAAATTAACGGATTATCTATGATTTTTCATAGCGCTCGTGTTATTATATAATTTACGATTACAGACCTTTATGCACGGCGCGGTGCATAAAATCAGACCGGAAAATCCCGTTAGGACTTTCCGGCCGGACATGGCACTCCCGGCGCGATTCGAACGCGCGACCTTCCGCTTAGGAGGCGGATGCTCTATCCTGCTGAGCTACGGAAGCGTATATGCACAACGCTGGTATTCTATCGCACAATTGCCGCCGTGTCAAGGTCAAGCCGTTTTATTGGAAGGGAACAGAATGCTGAAACTCGTAGACATCAAAAAAGATTACACCGTGGGCGATACCGTCGTCCACGCGCTGAAGGGCGTGAACCTTGAGTTCCGCGAGCATGAATTCGTCGCAATATTGGGTCATTCCGGCTGCGGCAAGACCACACTCTTGAACATCATCGGCGGGCTTGACCAGTACAGCTCCGGCGACCTGATCATAAACGGGCGCTCCACAAAGAATTATACCGACGCCGACTGGGACAGCTACCGCAACCACTCGATAGGCTTCGTGTTCCAGTCATATAACCTCATCCCGCACCAGACGGTGCTCGCAAACGTCGAGCTGGCGCTCACGCTCTCCGGCGTTGCGCCGGAGGAGCGCCGCCGCCGCGCGGCTGAGGCGCTGGAAAAGGTCGGCCTCGGCGATCAGCTTCAGAAGAAGCCGAACCAGATGTCCGGCGGCCAGATGCAGCGCGTTGCCATTGCCCGTGCGCTCGTCAATGATCCGGATATTCTCCTGGCCGACGAGCCTACCGGCGCGCTCGACTCCGATACCTCCGTGCAGATAATGGACATTCTCAAGGAAATATCGAAGGATAAGCTCATCATTATGGTCACGCATAATCCGGAGCTTGCCGCGGATTACGCCAGCCGCACCATCCGCCTCAAGGACGGCGTCATCACGGCCGACAGCGCGCCGTATTCCTCCGTGGAGTGCGAGCCGTCCGCGCCCGCGGGGAAGAAGACCTCTATGAGCTTCCTGACGGCGCTCGGCCTCTCCACAAACAATCTGCTGACCAAAAAGACCCGCACCATTCTCACTGCCTTTGCCGGCAGCATCGGTATCATCGGCATCGCGCTCATCATGTCGCTTTCAAACGGCATACAGAACTATATCGACAAGGTGCAGGAGGATACGCTCTCCAGCTACCCGATAACCATACAGGCCGAGTCCGTTGACATGACGGGGCTTATGACCTCTCTCATGGGCGTGAACGCCGGTACGGAGAAGCAGAAGCATGCGAAGGACGCCGTCTATTCCAGCACTGTCATGTACGACATGATGAACTCCATGGTCTCCGCCGACATCGAGACGAACAACCTCAAGTCCTTCAAGGAGTACATCGAGAGCAGCGACAGCGAGATATCCCAGTATATCAGCGCCCTGCAGTATTCCTATGATATAGATATGAACCTCTACGCGAAGGACAAGGACGGCAACATCGGAAAAACGGACGTCGTGGGACTGCTTCAGGATGCCATGAGCGCCACCTACGGCGGTGATTACAGCTCGTTCTTCTCGACCTACGGTTCGTTCTATTCGGCGATGGATGTGTGGCAGGAGCTGCTGCCCGGCGCGAACGGCGAGCCGATCAATGCGCTTCTGAAGCAGCAGTACGACGTGCTGTACGGCCACTGGCCGGAGAAGTACGACGAAGTAGTGCTGGTGGTCGACAGCAACAACGAGATATCCGACCTAGTGCTCTATGCGCTGGGGCTGAAGTCCAAGAGCAGCATCACGGAGGATATGCAGTCGTTCATGTCGCAGGAATCCGTCGAGACGAAGGCGGAGAGCTGGAGCTATGAAGAGCTGTGCGGCATGAGCTTCCGGTACATCTACCCCGCCGACCTGTATCAGTACGACG
This sequence comes from uncultured Eubacteriales bacterium, assembly GCA_900547315.1. GTDB lineage: Bacteria > Bacillota > Clostridia > Oscillospirales > Oscillospiraceae > Limivicinus. Next base: position 1,989 of record URGI01000071.1, read on the forward strand.
AGGAGAGCGGCACATATATCGACCTCTCGGACGACGAGCTCGGCCTGAAAACGCTCTACAACAACGGCCTTGAGGTCAGGATAACCGGTATAATCCGCCAGAATAAGGACGCGACCTCCGGCATGATGACCGGCGCGATAGGCTACACGCACGACCTTGTGGAGTACGTCGTCGAGCAGGCCGCGACGCGCGAGATAGTGCAGAAGCAGCTCAATGATCCCGAGCATGACGTTTTCAGCGGCCTGCCGTTCCTTGACCGCGAGGATGAGGCGCTGACGAACAGCCGCAAGGAGGACGCCGCGCGGGATTACATCGCAAACGCGACGGACGAAGAGCTTGCGGACGTATATATCGAATACATGTGCAACCCGACGGATGACTACGTACAGGGCATCGTTGACGAGCAGATGGAGTCCACCACCCGCAAGGACATCGAGAAGATGGTGCTGCAAAGCTATCCGGAGTATTCCTCGATGCTCGATAAGATGGACGACGACACGCTGTTTGACTATGTCCGGCAGATGATCGCCGATCAGGTTCGTGAGCAGTACGCCGCGCAGATGCGCAGCCTGTACTCCCGCCTGTCCGATTCCAAGCTGGCCTCAGATTTCCAGCTCCTTGCGCTGGAGGATTCCGACTACCTCTGGATATACGACAACGCGATGCCGCCGGTGTATTCCGAGTCGAGCCTCAAGGACGTGTATAAAAAGCTCGGCTACGTCGATCTGGATAACCCCAGCGAGATAAACATCTACGCCTCGACCTTCGAGAACAAGGACAAGATCGCAAAGGCCATAGAGAACTACAACGACTCCGTATCGAGCGACGATCAGATAAGCTACACCGACGTTGTGGCGCTGCTGATGAGCTCCATAACGAAGATAATAAACGTCATAAGCTATGTTCTCATAGCCTTCGTTGCGATATCGCTTGTCGTTTCTTCCATCATGATAGGCATCATCACATATATAAGCGTGCTTGAGCGCACAAAGGAGATAGGCATCCTCCGCGCTATCGGCGCGTCGAAGAAGGACGTCTCCCGCGTATTCAATGCCGAGACCATAATCATCGGCCTGACCGCAGGCGTCATCGGCATCGGCCTGACGCTGCTGATAAACATCCCGATAAACGTGATAGTGCACAATCTGACGGGGATATACTCCATCAATTCCACGCTTCCGGCGGTGGGCGGCATAGCGCTGGTGCTCATCAGCGTTGCGCTTACCTACATCGCGGGACTTATACCGGCGGGCATCGCCGCGAAGAAAGACCCTGTCGAGGCGCTCAGAACAGAATAACAGAGCTCAGGGCGCGTACGCCAAGGTCATAGGCCGGAGCGACGGACTGCCGGCGGCCTGCGAGGGGCTGCATTACGCGCTTGTCGCGCTGCATGTCCGAATCCAGACTGCGGCGGCTTATAAGATGCTGGGCAAGCATGATGAGGCGCGCGAACTGCTGGCGCGGGCGATTTCCGACGCCGAAGCGGACGACTTCGTGATGCCGTTTGCGGAAAACTTCCGTTATCTCCGCCCGCTGCTTTCGGAACGGCTGCATAGCGATTTTACAGCGCGGATATCTGAGCTTGGCGAAGCGATGGAACGGCGGCTGAACAAGAATGCCCGCCCCGCGGCGCTCGCCGCGCTGACGGAGCGTGAGTGCGAGACCGTGGGGCTGATGGCGCAGCGCCTGAGCAACCGCGAGATCGCGGAAAGGCTCTATCTCTCCGAGGGCAGCGTGAAGCAGTACGTCAAGCAGATATATTCCAAGCTGCATATCGAGGGCAACACGCGCACGAAGCGCTCGCGGCTCTCCGAACTGCTGGCTGGAAAAAACTAACCGTTGGTGAATAGTGTTATTTTATGATCCACCGTACAATGTGTACGGTGGATCTTTATGTATGAGAGGGGGAACCGTGTGGAACGGAGATACATTTTGGCGGTTAAGCCGCTGGACGGGTACATCCTGCAGGTCGATTTCGTGTCGGGGAGCAGGCTTCTGCTGGATATGAAGCCGCATCTGGATAAGATACGCTTCCGCCCGCTGGCAGACCCGCAGGTGTGGAACAGCGCCGTGACAAACGGCATCTTCGTCCGCTTCGGAAACGTTGAGCTGAGCCACGACGAGATACTCTGCATGGCGGAGCAGGAGATATGACAAGGAGGAGATTTATATGAAAAGAAGAATCATGCGCATTCTGGCCGTGCTGATGCTGGCGCTGTACCTGCTGTGTACTGCCTGCGGCGGAACGGGGGAGACAGTCTCCCCGCAGGACGACCCCAACGAGGGGCTGGGCGGCGGCTTCGACGAGGACGCGGTCAACGATTTCAGCGAGTTTGAGGGAACATGGCTGGGCGAGGCGAACAACGATTACGACCACATCGATATCGACGCCGACGGCAACTGGACGCTCTGGTACGGCGAGGACGTCGCGGACTACGGCTACCTCCGATACGAGCCGGAGTGGGGCGGCGTGTACGCTTATAGCAGCGTGGACGATTCCGGCGGCCGCCTCGTGGTACAGGACGACGGCAGACTGTACAGCACCGTTTTCGGCTACTTCAACTACGGCGACGGGATGGAGTACATCTGGTATGAAAACGGCGGCCTGCTCCTGCCCGTGGAAGAGATTATGTCAACCGAACCGTATTTCTCGCGCTGCGGGCTTGAGATAAACGCCGAGATGGACATGGGCAGCTATCTGCTTGAAAACGGTGTGTGCTGCTATTCCGGACTTGGCGACGGGTACAGCACCGGAGACTGCTACTGGGAGGTCATAAAGGGCTACGACTACACGCACGACGGCATACGCGAGCTTCAGTTCGACGCTGTCTGCTATATCCCCGGCAGCTCCATACCGTATTACGAGCAGCAGTACATCACCAATACCAACAGCGAGCTGTACGATGCCTACACCGGCATGTGGCTCACCACCGCGACCACCTACGACAACAGCGAGCGCGGCGACAACTACTATGTCCACACCGTTGACTGGAACGGCAGCAGCTATATGATAGAGTTTGCCTACTCCAATGACTGGCAGTACTACGTCGGCGACTGGGCGATGGTGTTCACTAAGAGCTACGTCGTATACATGCCGGAGGATTATGACGGCCTCGTCTTGGCTGCCGAACCGCAGCCGGACAATTACAGGGACACCGCCAAGCGTATGCAGCTCGACAGCATTTCCCCCGAGGGTCTCATCACGGAGCTTGACACGCTTGATCCGTACGCCTGCCTGTATTTCAGCGTCTGCTGCTGAGGTGAGAGCGAATGAATGATAAAATGACCGACGCGGAGCTGTCGAAGATACTGGGGCGGTATCAGGCCGCGGAGAGTATCGGCATATTTCTGGGCGCGCTCTGCGTCATTGCCGGCTGTGTGCTGGCGTTCGTGCTGCATGAGTTGATAGTGGTGCTGATTCTGGGGTTCAGCGGCGTGGTGCTGCTGCTCCTGATCGCGCTTCCGGCGCAGAAAAAGAAAAATGCCCTGATATGGCAGCAGCTTGGCGGATATTTCGGCGCGGAGCCGGAGAAGCCGGAGTTGCCGATAGACTATCGGTTCCTGAAAAACGTGGGGCTGATCGGCATCAAGTGGACGGAGTGCCGCGTCAAGGATTTCCACGAGGGCGAGCGCAGCGGCCTGCGGTTCTCCGCCGCCAATGTCGAGCTTGGCCTCACGGCCGAGGAGCGCTCCGGTCCCGATAACGACAACTGGATGACGAGGAGCGAAACCCTGTTCCGCGGCGTCGTTCTCCGTTGTAAGGATATCTGCGCTCCGGATATTGACATCGCGCTCAATGAACAGTTTCACGAGCGGAAGGGCGCCGACCTGACAGACCCCGCCGTATTCCGCAGGCATTTTGCCGCGCGTACTGCGGACGGGCAGCCGGCGGACGAAATGGTGACGCCGCAGCTGCGCGCCCTTGTGCGGAGGCTGGAGGAGTTTGCGAATAACGTCAAGGTGGGCGGCCTTATCCTGCGCGGCGGCGAACTGACGCTGGAGCTCAACACGGGCTATGTGTTTGCGAACGTCCCCAACGCGATTGACATGCGGGATATAGACGGAATACGCAAGTGGTTCACGGCCTCGCTGACCGGCATGGCAGGACTGCTGGATATCCTGCGGAAGAGTCCGGCGCTGACTGACACCGTCAGTCAGGCGTGAGGAGGTGGACGTTATGCCGCTTTGGATGGCAATTGTTCTTCTCGTGCTGGCAGTGACGGGGATCGTCCTGAGCTGCAGGCTCATCCCGAGGAGCAGCAAAGCCCGTACGCCGTGCGTGCTGATCTGTGTGCTGCTGGCGCTGGTCTGCGCTGCGTATATAGGGCTGACGCTACTGTTTGTGGACGCGGTCAGCAATCAGCCGCCGACCGTATAAAAATCATCCCCCGCTGCGGAATTACCGCGGCGGGGGATGTGCAATTATTGCGCGTCGGTTCAGTTACCGAAAATGCGGCTGATCTCTGCGTTCGTGTAGTCCGTGAGCGCGGGGAAATCCATATACGGCCGGTACTCCAATTCAAGCTCGTCGTGCAGCGCCTTTGCACGGCTCAGCTTCTCGACAGCAAGATCGAGCAGCTTGCCGCGGAGCGATGCGACGGCCCTTGCTTCGGCCGCATTGCCGGAGCGCGGCGAGCAGGTGAGCATGGAATCCAGCCTTATGTGCCGCGCGGAGCCGGTGCCGTATGAGCCGTCAAAGAACGCGATACCGGCGGCGGGGAGCAGTACGGCGTCAATGCGTTCTGGATGCAGCGGCGACATGGAGAGCACGCGGCACAGGCCGCGCCGCTCGGCCTCTCGCCGCACAAGCTCCAGAGCGGGAGCGCCCCCGCCGTGGCTGCTCGTGAATTCGTATGTCTCGCCGTAACCGGCCAGCGTGTCGGCAAGCGAGATCAGCCCGCGGCAGCTTATGGCGCGCAGGAACACGCGCCGCTCATATGGCGCGCTGTCCGCGGGGCAGCGGCGGAGAATCATATCAAGCCGCTTTTCGAGCGGGGCGAGATCGAAGCCGCCGCGGACTTCGCACTTTCCTGCCGCCGCGATATGCTCGTAGCCTTCTGCGTACAGCGCCTTATAGGCCGGAGTTATCCGCCGTATCGCCACCTGATTTTCTGATGAAAACGGCGTGCGGCAGAAGCGGCCAAGGTTTACATAATCTCCGGTAACGCCGAATATCGTCGGGTCTAGAGCGTGGGGAGCCGTGCCGTCGACCCACGCCTCGTTCAGCGCGGGGATATACACGCCGTCGAGCGAGTCGGGATCGCCGGAGCAGAGCACGTATTCAACGTCCATGCCGCGCCGCTCGGCCTCGGAGCCTATGGCGCGCATGAAGCCGGATTTGCCCGTGCCGGGGCCGCCCTTGATTATGTGCAGGAATCCGCTGCGCGGCGGGAAGCCGCCGTATAGCGAGTAAAAGCCCTGAGCCGAATTTGCGCCAAGAAAATATGTGCTTGTCATAATGCCACCTCTGTAAATAAAAATACAGTATTATATATGCGTATTTTTACCGGATTGACACATGATTACGCCTATAATATAATAATGCGAAAATAATAAAACGGAGAGATATGATGTTCAAATATATTCTGTTCGATTTTGACGGCACGGTGTTCGACACCGTAGAGGGCATAACGAAGTCCGTCCGCTACGCGATAAACCTGCGCGGCATGGACGCGGAGCTGGATTCCCTGCGCTGCTTTGCGGGGCCTCCGCTGGTGGATATGTTCATGGAGCACTTCGGCTTCACGCAGGCGGAGGCGGAGCAGGCTACCGCGGATTTCCGCGTCCGCTATGAGCCGACCGGATTGCACGAATGCTGCGTTTTTCCAGGCATCGCGAAGCTGCTGACGGCGCTGCGGGCGCACGGCCTTGTAACTGCCGTCGCAACCTCCAAGCCCGAAAAGCTGGCGCGCGAGCTGCTGGGGGAGAATAACATGCTCGGCCTGTTCGATGCCATCTGCGGCAGCCGCCCGAACGGGAACAACAGTGAGAAGTGGCAGATAGTCAGTCGCGTCATGGAGTCGCTGGGCGCGGTGCCGGAGGAAACGGTGCTTGTCGGCGACACGAAGTATGACGTTCTCGGCGCGCACCGCTGCGGGATAAAGTGCATCGGCGTGGAGTACGGCTATGCCGCCCCAGGCGAGCTTGCCGCCGCCGGAGCGGACTATATCTTACCGGATATCCCGGCACTTGAGGGCTTCCTGATAGGATGAAAGGACACCTGCCGCGCATTTGCGAATAAGAACCAAAACAGCCTGATTTCATATGAAATCGGGCTGCTTTATATATCTATTATTACCGTCTGCACGCCCTGACGGCGGGCGTACAGGATCGTGTTCATCGTGCCGCCGGGGCGCCCGTCGAAGCAGGCGAGCAGCACGGTGGAGGAATCGACCATGTATTTGTTCCGTGCCTGCATGCAGTCCGGCGTGTAGCCGTGCTGTAATATGCTCACCTCGTCGCACTCGGCGAGCATCAAGTCGTACAGCGCCCGCTGCGCGGCGTTCCAGCGGGCGGCCTGCGAGGCGCAGGGGATCGCGGCCTCAAGCGTCACATCGTGGTACCGGCGGCGCAGCGCGATGACGGCGGCGGCAAAATACATGTCGCAGCCCAGCGCCATACCGCAGATGAAGTGGCGACAGCCGGTCTCATATATCCCGTCGAGTCGGGCGGCTATTTCGTTTTTCAGCGCGGCGCAGCGTGGATCGTCCTCGTTCGCCCCCCATGGGAGCTTTGCAGGGCGGTGTCCGGTAAAGCAGCAGCATTTTTCCCGTTTGTGCATCATGCCACCTCGGTTCGGAATGGTATAAGTTTATAATTTATAATAAACCCAAAACTTCATATTGACAATAGTAATTGTGCGTGCTATATTGTGCATGAAATCTTCAGGGCAGGGTGCGATTCCCGACCGGCGGTAAAGTCCGCGAGCCGAAAGGCATGATCCGGTGCAACTCCGGAACCGACAGTAAAGTCTGGAT
>URGI01000072.1 GCA_900547315.1 uncultured Eubacteriales bacterium
CTTATTGGCGTGCGTATTTCTGGCGGCGCTGCTGCTGAGCGGCTGCGGAAAGGCAGAGCCAAAAGTTGCGTCCATGAGAAACTGCGGCTTTCAGTATAATGAGGAAACCGGCGATTACAGTGTTTTCTTTGGCCTCTATGACGAAAAAAATAAGCCGGTATCGGCTGAGGTCGATGCCGGCATCAAAATAGTCAACGCTGACGGCGTGAAGGTCTATTCCGCGATAAAAACGCTCGCGGCCGATGATTTCGGCGATTATACGAGTGAGGCTGAGGGAAATAGATATCTTGCCAATATAAGAATTCCGGTGGATAAGATCGCTGCCGCAAAATCTGCTGACGGCGAACTTCAGCTTACCGTGTATATGGGCAGCGAAGTGTATGAAGCAGGCTGCGAGATTTACGGCATTCTTCCGCTTAAGGAAAGCCAAATCGCAACCATGAAGGGCTGGATATTCCAGAAAAATCTTGGTACGAATGATTACAGCCTGCTTTTTGGCCTGCTTGACGAGGACGGCGACCCTGCGGATGCGGAGCTTGACATAGATATCCGCATCGTGAACGACAAGAACGAGGAGGTCTATGCCGCGGAAAGAGCGGTTTCGCTTGATGACTTCGGCTACTATACAAGCGAGCTGGCGGGTGAGAGGTATCTTGCAGAGATCAGGATCCCGGCAAAGGACATAGCGGAGGGCAAGGCTTCATCGGGAACCGTGTATTTTACCGTTTATAAGGACGGCATAATGTGGTTTAAGGAATCAGATTGTCCGGCGTTGTATTGCCTGCCTACGCAGGATATTCAGATAAAATTTGATGAATTTCCGCTGAATCTGAACGTTATGGACTACAGGGGCGGCGTTGCCTCCGTGATACAGATACAGGGCGCGGAGTATGAGTTCGATAAAAACGACTTGCTGCCGGCTCTGAGTATAACGATTTTCGGAGAGAAGCTGAGCGGCAGCGGCGGAATATACGACAGCTTCAATTATAAACTGCTCGACAGCGAAGGCTATGTCGTCCAGACGGGAGAGATTTTTCTGGATTACCTGAACGCCGGCGACAGGTTCAGGGATGATTCGGTTTTTATTTACGACATCACGCCGGGAGAGACGTACACGTTTCAGATATACGAGTATAATGGGTAAATAAAGCTTCAAAAGGGTAAGATAAACCTCCGCAGATGTTCATGCATCTGCGGAGGTTTTGCAATTAAACATATATGCTTGCGCGACGCCGGGACATTATACCAAGCGTATCTCGCGGCAGCTTCCACCGCCGAAGGCTTTTTCCATATCCTCTTTGTAAGTGGGGAAGTAGTCGGTCGGCATTAGCGCCTGCACGCAGCCGGCGAAGCCGCCGCCGTGTACGCGCCATGCGCCCTTGCCCTCGAGCAGCTTGCGGCTGCGGTCAAGCCCTTGAGCAAGCTTCGTGTCTCCGGTCGCGCTGGTGATGATATTGTTCAGCAGCTCCTCCGAGGAGCGGCCGGACTCGTTCATCAGGCGCATATAGGTCGCGCCGTCGCCGCGCTTGAGCGCGTCGCGCATAAGCGGGACTCTCTCATTCTCATTGAAGAAATGCATCGCGCGGCGCACCGGACGGTTTGCGGGATCCCAGCCCTTGCGGCGAAACTCCTCCGGATCGACATCGCCGAGGACGCCCTTGTCGAAGAGGTTCGCGATGTACACCATGTCGGCGGGGATGCGCGCGTATGAAGTGTCAAGTCCGGCGTGGCTGCCGCCGGTATCGGTAAGGCAGAGGGTGAGCCCCATGGAATGGAAATCGGCCTGTACCGGCTCGATCTCGTTCGTGTGGAAATCGACATAGACTGTGTGCCCAAGAGAGCAGGTCAGCTGATCCATAAGGCCGCAGGGCTTGCCGAAATATTGGTTCTCGGACTGCTGCGCTGCGCGGGCGATGACAACAGGATCGACCTTGCCGTCGTTGAACAGCTCGCTCAGGATCTTGCCAATGAGCACGGTGTATGCCGCGGACGAACTCAGACCAGAACCCGCGGGCAGCGTCGTTCTGATCTCGGCGTTGAAGCCGCCGCAGTCCAGACCAAGTTCGCGGAAGGCCGCGATCATGCCGCGGACGAGGGATTTCGGCGTACCGAATTCACCGGTGCGCACGGCGGTGTGGTTCAGCCTGACCGTAAAATCGCTGTAACCTTCGGAGTGGATGTGGATGGCGTTTTCGCCGTTCTTCTCAAAATCGGCGTACAGGCCGAGGTCAACGGCGGAGGCCAGGATCCTGCCCTGCTGGTGATCCGTGTGGTTGCCGGCAAGCTCCGTCCGGCCGGGAACGAACAATTTCTTTTCCATATATCTGTTACCTTCCATCAAAAAGGACTAATCTTCTACTTATATCAAGATATACTAATTTACCAGTAAAGTCAACCATAAAAGCGCTTTTCAGCCATAAAAGTCCAGCAACATATACAAAAGATGGATGAGCTGACCAGCGCCTCGAGCGGAACGGAGTTGAAAAAGCCGAGGCTTCGGGGTATACTGAATCTATAATGAAAGACAGGGCGGATCGGCATGAGGAACGTTTTTTCACCATCGGCGCTCGGCTTGGCGCACGAATACATATCTACGGAGCAGAACGGCCTGCACAGCTACGGCGGTAGCCAGAGCGCGCATCCGGACGCGACGATGCGCGCCTGCGGCTGCGGCGTGATCGCGGGGCTGGATGTGATACTGTACCTCAGCCGCCATTCGGGCGGCACCTGCCCGTTTGCGGCGGGGGAGGACGGGCAGAGCGTCCCGCTGAGCGTGTATAACTCCTTCGCGTCGCGGCTGCGTCGGGGCTTTCTGCCGCTCATTCCCGGGCGGGGCATAAACGGGCTCATGCTCACGGGCGGGCTGGAGCTGTTTTTCCTGCGCTGGCGTATGCCGTATTCGATACATTGGGGCGCGCGGAGCGGGAGCCTGTTTGAAAATATTGAGCTTATGCTGATGCGCGACATTCCGGTGATCCTGGCCGTTGGGCCGAATTTCCCGCTGTTCTGGCAGAAGAACAACCTGCCGTTCTACCGCCGTGAGTCGGACGGAACGCTCGTCAAAAGCTGCACCGCCCGCGCACACTACGTGGTCGTCACGGGGATGGACGAGGAGTGGCTGCGCATATCGTCATGGGGCAGGGAGTACTATATAAACCGCGGGGAATACATGGCCTACGGCAGGAAGCACAGCCTCCCCATACTCAACAGCATCGCAGTCATAAGACCCAAAGTGCGCTGATACTGCTATAAAGATCACGGCGGAAAATTTTGCCGTGATTTTTTGATTTCAGACTTGACAAAACAGGCATCCAGTGCTTTAATACAACTTACCTACCAAGTAAGTAGTACTTATGTAGGAGGCTTTTGATATGAGAATATATGACGCATATTTCCGATGTTGCAGGAAGCTGCATTTTAACTGACCGAAAACTGTAAAAATATAAATTATAAAATAAAAGGAGATATCGTTATGTCCGCTATTTATACATCCGCTGACCAGCTTATAGGCAAAACTCCGCTTCTGGAGCTGACCCATATCGAGAAGAAGCTCGGCCTCAAGGCCAAGGTGCTTGCAAAGCTTGAGTACCTGAACCCCGCAGGCTCCGTCAAGGATCGCGTCGCGAAGACCATGATAGACGACGCCGAGGAGAAAGGACTTCTGAAGGAAGGATCCGTCATCATCGAGCCGACCTCCGGCAACACCGGCATCGGCCTCGCCTCCGTCGCAGCTGCGCGCGGATACAGAATAATCATCGTCATGCCCGACACCATGTCGGTCGAACGCCGTCAGCTGATGAAGGCTTTCGGCGCGGAGCTGGTGCTCACCGAGGGCGCAAAGGGCATGAAGGGCGCAATAGCCAAGGCCGACGAGCTGGCAAAGGAGATCCCGAACAGCTTCGTGCCCGGCCAGTTCGTCAATCCTGCGAACCCCAAGGCGCACTATCTGACCACCGGCCCTGAGATCGTCGCCGATACCGACGGCGCGGTTGATTACTTCGTGGCCGGCGTCGGCACCGGCGGCACGATCACCGGCGTCGGCAAGTACCTCAAGGAGAAAGTGCCCGGCGTGAAGGTCGTCGCGGTGGAGCCTGCGACTTCCGCGGTGCTGTCCACCGGCGTCGCCGGAGCGCACAAGATACAGGGCATCGGCGCGGGCTTCGTGCCGGACGTGCTGGATACCAAGGTGTATGACGAGATAATCCCCGTCGCCAACGAGGACGCGTTCGCGGTCGGCAAGCTCATCGGCAAGACCGAGGGCGTGCTGGTCGGCATATCCTCCGGCGCGGCTGTCTGGGCAGCGATAGAGCTTGCAAAGCGTTCGGAGAACGAGGGCAAGAACATAGTCGTCCTCCTGCCCGATACCGGCGACCGCTACCTCTCCACCCCGCTGTTCGCGGACTGATATAAATGAGAATACTTGTTGCAATGAGCGGCGGCGTTGATTCCAGCGTCGCCGCCCTGCTCCTGAAAAGCGCCGGAAACGAGTGCATCGGCTGCACGATGAAGCTGTACTCAAACGAGGACGCGGGCATATCCAAGGGGCACACCTGCTGCTCGCTCGACGATGTCGAGGACGCGCGCAGCGTGGCGTACCGGCTCGGCATGCCGTACTACGTCTTTAATTTTCCGGACGATTTTCGGGAAAAAGTCATCGACCGCTTTGCCGCGCAATACTGCATGGGCATGACCCCGAACCCCTGCATCGACTGCAACCGCTGCATGAAGTTTGCAAAGCTCTTTGACCGCGCGGACATCCTCCGGTGCAGCCATATAGCGACCGGACACTATGCCCGCATCGAGCGCAGCGGCGAGAAATATCTGCTGAAAAAGGCGCTCGACCCGTCGAAGGATCAGAGCTATGTGCTGTACGCGATGACGCAGGCGCAGCTTGCGAGGACGCTGTTTCCGCTGGACGAGCTGAACAAGAGAGAGACGCGCCAACTTGCGGAGCGCGGCGGATTCATCAACGCGCAGAAGCCAGACAGTCAGGACATCTGCTTCGCTCCGGACGGTGACTACGCGAAAATAATCGAGCTGCATACCGGAAAGAAGTCCGAGTCCGGCGACTTTGTGGACGCGGAGGGGCATGTCCTCGGCCGTCACGCCGGAGTGATACGCTATACGATAGGCCAGCATCGCGGGCTTGGTCTGTCGCTGCCGGAAAAGAGCTTTGTCACGGCGATAGATCCGGTGAAGAACACCGTAACTCTCGGCGCAGAGTCGGAGCTGTACAGGCGCGATGCGCGGGCGGCGGAGTTCAACTGGATATCCGGCGAGACGCCGGACGCGCCGGTGCGCTGCCGCGTGAAGATACGCTACCGCCAGACGGAGCAGTGGGCGTGGGTCACGCCGCGAGGCGATTCCGAGGCAGAGATATTGTTTGACGAGCCGCAGCGCGCGATAACGCCGGGTCAGGCGGCGGTGCTGTACGACGGGGACACCGTCCTCGGCGGCGGGGTCATTCAGGTTAGGAGCTGAAACTATGATATCAACACGCGGCAGATATTCGCTGCGCATTATGCTCGACCTTGCGGAGAGGCCTCAGGGCGGCTATACGCCGATGAAGGAGGTCGCCGCACGGCAGGAGATATCGCTGAAATATATAGAGAAGATAGTGCCGCTGCTGACAAAGGCCGGATTTATTGAGGGCGTCCACGGCAAGGGCGGCGGATACCGGCTGTGCCGCGCGCCGGAGAATATCACGGCCGGAGAAGTGCTGCGCGCGACGGAAGGCGAGCTTGCGCCGGTGTCGTGCCTCGAATGCGGCGCGAAGCCGTGCAGCCGTGCTGCATACTGCAAAACATTGCCGATGTGGAAGGAATATTACCGGCTCACGAACGAGTATTTTGACAACATAAGCCTCGCGGATCTGCTCGGAAACGAAGCGCCTGGGGACTATGTGATCTGAACGGGCGCGTAAGCCTTGGATTTACAATATTTTTTTCAAAATTTTTATTGACAAATCACTATGCGCATAGTAATATTTCGCCCGTGGACAACGGCGTCCATCGGAAGGGCTCGTCCTTCTCCGATGGACGTTTTTGATTTTGCCTGTATTCTGTACGAACGGAGGAACACGGCATGACCGACAGCTATGAAAGCCCCCTTTGCAGCCGCTACGCGGGTAAAAAAATGCAGCAGATATTCTCTGCCGACAATAAGTTTTCGACCTGGCGCAGACTGTGGCTCGCGCTCGCGGAGAGCGAGCAGGAGCTGGGGCTGAACATCACCGACGAACAGCTTGACGAGATGCGCGCGCACCTGACCGACATCGACTATGAGCTTGCGGCGAAGAAGGAGCACGAGCTGCGCCACGACGTTATGGCGCATATCCATACCTTCGGCGCGGCCTGCCCGAAGGCGATGCCGATAATCCATCTCGGCGCGACGAGCTGCTATGTCGGCGACAACACGGATATCATTCTCCAGCGGCAGGCTTTCGCGGAGATACGCGCGGGGCTTCTGCGCGCGATCGCCGCTCTCGCGGATTTTGCGGAGAAATACAAGGCGCTGCCGACGCTGGCCTATACGCATTTTCAGGCCGCCCAGCCGACGACACTCGGCAAGCGCGCGGCGCTGTGGATGCAGGATCTGATGCTCGATCTTGAGCAGCTGGATTTCGCGGCAGGGAACCTCAAGCTCCTCGGATGCCGCGGCACGACCGGCACCGCGGCGAGCTTCCTCGCGCTGTTCGACGGCGACGGGGAGAAGGTCAAAAAGCTCGAAGCGCTCATCGCGGAGAAGATGGGCTTCTCCGACGTCTATGCCGTCAGCGGCCAGACATACACGCGCAAGGTGGATTTCTTCACGCTGTCGGTGCTCTCGGGCATCGCGCAGAGCGCGATGAAGTTTACGAACGACGTCCGCCTGATGGCGCATATGAAGGAGCTGGACGAGCCGTTCGAGTCGAAGCAGGTCGGCTCCTCCGCCATGGCCTACAAGCGAAACCCCATGCGCTGCGAGCGCATCTCGGCGCTGGCTCGCTACGTGATAGCCGACGCGCAGAACCCTGCCATGACCGCGGGCGCGCAGTGGCTGGAGCGCACGCTGGACGATTCCGCCAACCGCCGCATAAGCATTCCGGAGGCGTTTCTCGCCGTGGACGGCATACTCACGCTGTACGCCAACATCGTCGGCGGCCTGACCGTCTACCCGAAGGTGATAGAGAAGCATCTGAATGCGGAGCTGCCGTTTATGGCGACGGAGAACATTCTCATGTACTGCGTCAGAAAGGGCGGCGACCGGCAGGAGCTGCATGAGGCGATACGGAAGCACTCCGTCGCGGCGGGACTCGCCGTGAAGCAGGAGGGAGCGGACAACGATCTGCTCGAGCGCATCGCTGCCGATCCCGTGTTCAAGCTCACGCGGGAAGAAATTCAGGGCATAATATCCGAGGGACACTTCACCGGCATGGCCGAGGAGCAGACCAAGGAATATTTGAAGGCCGTCCGCGCCGTGCTCGACGCGAACCGCGATGTCATCGCCGCGGAGCCTGCGGCGGAGATAAATATATAAAAATCAGGAGGACGCAAAAATGTTAACAGCCGTTGTAGGTATCAACTGGGGCGATGAGGGCAAGGGCCGCATGGTCGATCTGCTCAGCGCCGATTATGATATAGTCTGCCGCTATCAGGGCGGCAACAACGCGGGACACACCGTTATAAACGACTACGGTAAGATCGTCCTGAACCTGCTCCCCTCCGGCATTTCCCGCGAGGGCACAGTGAACGTCATGGGCAACGGCATGGTCATCGACCTTGAGCACCTCGTTCACGAGATACAGTCCCTGCGCGATAAAGGCATCCATATCGGCCCCGACAACCTGAAGATCAGCGACAAAGCGGTCATCTGCCTGCCCTGGCACAAGATGCAGGACATCATGGAAGAGGATCGCCTCAAGGATAAGAAGTTCGGCTCCACCCGCCGCGGCATCGGCCCCGTTTATGCGGATAAGTATATGAAGAAGGCCATCAGAATGGGCGACCTGTTCGCGCCCGATAAGCTGCCGGAAAAGGTCGCCGAGCTCACCGAGTGGAAAAACCTCACCGTCCGCGGCTACGGCCATGAGCCGGTCAAGGCCGAGGATATCCTCGCGTGGCTGCACGAGTTCGGCGATCCCATCAAGCCCTACATCACCGACGTTTCCGACTATCTCTATGACGCAGCCACGGCAGGGGAGAACATCATGTTCGAGGCTCAGCTCGGCGCGCTGCGTGATATCGAGTTCGGCATCTACCCCTACACCTCCTCGTCCTGCACCCTGGCGGGCTACGCCACGATCGGCGCCGGTATCCCCGGACTGAAGCTCGATAAGACCATCGGCATTATGAAGGCATACTCTTCCTGCGTCGGCGAGGGTCCGTTCACGGTCGAGATGTTCGGCGACGAGGCCGAGGCTCTGCGCCGTGCAGGCGGCGAATACGGCGCGGCGACCGGCAGACCCAGAAGAGTCGGCGCGTTCGATATCCCCGCCTCCCGCTACGGCGTGCGTATGCACGGTGCCGACTGCATCGCCCTGACGAAGATGGACGTGCTGTCCTACATGGACAAGATCCCCGTCTGCGTCGCGTATGACATCAACGGCGAGATAACCGAGAAGTTCCCCGTAGGCGAGCGCCTGAACGCCGCGAAGCCCGTGTTTGAGTACATGGAAGGCTTCGGCGATATCTCCGGCTGCCGCAAGCCCGAGGATCTGCCCAAGGCCGCGATGGATTATATCCGCTATCTTGAAGCCGCCGTCGGCTGCAAGATAAAGTATGTCTCCGTCGGCGCTGGCAGAGACGAATACGTCGAACTGTAAATTACAATAAAACACCGTGAGAGCAAATTTCTGAAGTGACCCCAAAAAGTTAGACAATATTCTGAAGTAAAAATTGTTCAAGCAGCCGAAAGGGCTTGCTGTCTGTGA
>URGI01000073.1 GCA_900547315.1 uncultured Eubacteriales bacterium
AACCCTACAAAAAATTCAGTAATAGCATTGCCTATGCTCTGCACGGACACTATCTTTCTTTTGAGAATAATGAAGAAAACAGAAAAATATTTTCTCCGTACTTTACCGGACAATTATAATTTGAATTCCTATTGTCGATAGGAGACAAAATGAAAAAGACATATTGGCACGCGGCGGCGCTTGCAGCCGTGATGTTTGCGGTGGTCATTGTATACTTGCTGGCTAGTTCTGCGAGACGCGCAGATTATGATAGTCTTGCGATTACGGGCGGCATGGACTGCCCATGGCTGGAGATAGACTGCGAGAATTTGTCCGAGGACGAAGAGCGGGTCTATGACGTGTTTTACTCGGCACTGGCAGACTTGAAATATCCGGAGCCGGTGTGCAGGGAAATATCACAATTTTACGTATATAATTATGCGGCGTGCGCGGACGAGCCGACGATAGACGAGATAAGACATGAGAACGACAGATTATGCATCAAATCGAGCGGAAACATGAATTTTGCTTTCTCCGTTGACAGCAGCGTAAGGACAATATGGAACTTGAACACAGGGAAGATCATATACGCAGTTGTGGAATAGGCTGCTTTGAGGAACAAGCTGAAGTGGTACGGAATCAACGCCTGAACAGTGTAGTTAGTAGGCATAAGACGCATTGCACAGAATTTCGGAGGAAGTAATGGATAAAAAACTCTTTCAGCTCGGACGAATGATATCCTTTTTTGGGTTCGCGGATGCGGGACTGACATGGCTGTTGGCATATAATGGCTATTGCACCATGATTGATATGCAAATGGGCGAGTCTTTGCCTCAATTGATTGGAGCGCTTAGAGATGAAGGAGATTTGTATCCGTGTATCTTTACGCTTTTGATAGTGCTGCTCGCGGTTGCCGCGTTTGTGCTTCTCTTCATAAAGAAAAGCAGAGTATCACGCATGAGTCTGGTTTACGGTGTAGTGTGCGGCCTGTCTGTGGTTACGCTGACGGCAAGTGCTTTGATTACGGTTTTTGCGGTGCTCAGTGTTCTTGACGGCGCGCTGACGTCTTTCCTGAGGGAATGGAGATTTATACTGATTTATGTGCTTTTTGCGGCATCCGGCATCGCGGCTTTGGGTATGCGCAGGGTGATGCGAAAGCTGCCGTCGGGAGTTGACGGAGACTGACAGCATAGTAAGTGCCCGGCAAAAAAGACTTTTGAACCGGAGGGAACATGCAGTATTTTACGAAAGAATTGTGGAGAGACATGAACGACGAGCGCGAATGGATTCGTGAGAGCGCGACGAAAGAATGGGCAGTAAACAGTCAACGGTATTACGCGAAGTTCGAAACGATAAAAAAGCGCTTGCCGGAGAAATTCGTTGCTGAACTGCTTGCAAGAGACGGATTCCATGACTATGACTTCCTTGAAATAAATTTTGTTTCAAAGAAGAACATTATTTCGAAGAAGGTCACGTATTCCTGCGAGCTGAAACTGACGGACGGCAAGGACATCGTCCGGCTTGAACTGTTGTCGGTGACGGGGGTAAGCATTGCTGCTGATTCGTTCGCCGACGGGATCTTGGGCAGACTGACGTGGGGATATGGCGAGTTTGACGTTGACTCGGACGGAAACCTCCAATTGAGTATTGTGTGCGACCTTGCGAATGAAATTCGGTTCAGCTTCAAAAAACTCCGGTTTACATGCAGAAAGCGGAAAGGACTGCTGCGCTGAGATGTGCCATATAAAGAGCAGTATATGCCTATAACCACGAATAATCCCGCTGGGAAGCACGTCCCGGCGGGATTTCGTTGATAGTGTTCAGGAAAAGAAAAAGAGGGGTGTAATGGCGTATACGGTAACTTTCTGCATCCCATGCATATATCCGGCGTGCTCCGGAGCTGTCTCGGCGGGGCGGCGCGTTATTTTGCGGCCGCCTTCAGGACCTCCCCCGTCCCGGCGTCGATTATATAATCGTACTCCGCCTCGGCAGTTTCAAACTGTACCTCGTACCAGCTGCGGCCGTACTTGTGCTCAAAGTCGACATCGACGTCAAATGTCTCAGCCGCGAGCAACCCGGCGTCGTCCAACGCTGCGCCGAGCGCCGCGTCTGCGCCGATATAGAGCGCGTGGTGCCGCCAGATGAAATATCCGCCTATGGCCGTGCCGATTATGAGCAGAACTATGAGAATGATAAGTGCTGTTTTCAGAGCCTTTTTCATGCTGATTCCTCCATGACCGGTTATGATAACGATATTTTCTGCTTCACTTTACGGTCTGAGTATAGTAAAATATTTTAAGAAAATAATTAAAACTTTTCATAATTTTTTCTGTCAGAATACATTACATAATGGAACGCTGCCGCGTGCGGCGGAACGGAGGAAAATATGAGGGTACTTGTTGTGGAGGACGAAAAGCGTCTTAACAAGATCATCTGCGAGGCGCTGGAGGACGAGGGGTACAGCGTGGACGCGTGCTTCGACGGGATCCAGGCGCTGGAATACGCCCGCTCTGCCGACTACGACGTGATGATAATGGACATAATGATGCCCCGCATGAGCGGGCTTGACGCCGTGCGGCAGATGCGCCGCGAGGGCAACGGCGCGCCGGTGCTGTTTCTCACCGCGCGCGACAGCATTGCCGACCGTGTGGAGGGGCTGGAGAGCGGCGGCGACTACTACCTCGTGAAGCCCTTCAACTTTCCGGAGCTGCTGGCCGTCGTACGCGCGATCAGCCGCAAATACACCGGCAACCGCTCCAACATTTTCACCGCCGCCGACCTGACCGTCGACGTCTCGGCCAAGACGGTGACCCGCGCGGGAAAGAACATCGAGCTTACCTCGCGCGAGTTTGCGCTGCTGGAATACATGCTGCGCAACAAGGGAATCGTCCTCACGCGCGAGATGATCGAAAACAACCTCTGGAACTTCGACTATGAGGGCGGCTCGAACGTCGTGGACGTATACGTCGGCTATCTGCGCAAGAAAATGGACACCGGCTTTGACAAAAAGCTCATCCGCACCGTGTGGGGCAGCGGCTGGGTACTGCGGGAGGACTGAGGAATGTCTGCGAAACTGAGAATTACGGCGTGGATAACGCTGATGATGCTCCTGCTGGCGGCGCTGACGCTGGTGTTTGTGCTGGTCGTGAACCACAACGCCATCACGGACGACCCCGCGGGGCGGCTGGTGAAGGTCGTGCAGAAGAACGTTGACGACGTCGAGTTCGACCGCGGCAAGTTCGAGTGGGACGACCTGTCGATGTACAGCCGCGGCGTGTACTGCATGTTCTACGACACGGACGGCGAGTTCATCCGCGGCGCGAAGCCGGATAGCTTCGACGAGAACACGCCGCTCGACCCGAACGTTATAAACACGGCGGACATCGACGGCGAGACCTACTATATCTATGACAGCTACGTGGACATGGACGTCACGGGGCTGTGGGTGCGCGGGCTTATCTCCGCCGAGGATCGCTCCGGCCTGATGCATACTATTATAATCCTCACCGCGACGCTGCTGCCCATCCTGCTGGTCGTCACCATCGGCGGCGGCTGGCTCATCGCGTGGTCGGCGTTCCGCCCGATGGAAAAGATACTCGCCGCTGCGGACAGCATATCCGCCGGTGAGGATTTGAGCGCGCGGCTGAACATAACGCGCGGGCCGAGCGAGATGCGGCGGCTCGGCGCGGCGTTCGACCGCATGTTCGGGCGGCTCGAAGCGTCGTTCGACGCCGAGCGACAGTTCACCTCGGACGCTTCGCACGAATTGCGCACCCCGATAACCGTCATCCTCGCCGAGTGCGACCGCGCGAAGCGCAAGGCGCGCACACGGGAGGATTTCCTAGAATCGCTGAACGTGATCGAGGAGCAGGGCTGCCGCATGTCGCAGCTCGTGCAGGAGCTGCTCGGCCTGACCCGTATGCAGCACGGCACCGATAAATACCCGATGAAGCGGCTGGATCTTAGCGAGTTTGTCGGCTCCTGCTGCGAGGAGTGCCCCCCGCCGCCGGGCTCCAATGCGGAACTGACCACGGACATCCAGCCCGGGATCGAGGCGAGCTTCAACGCGGGGCTCATGTCGCGCGTGATAGTCAACCTCCTGCAAAACGCCTACAAGTACGGCGGCAGCAACGCGCATATCCGCGTCTCGCTGCATACGGATGACAGCGGAAAAGCCGTGCTCAGCGTCTCCGACGACGGCCCCGGCATCGCGCCGGAGTATCAGGACAAGGTCTGGCAGCGCTTCTGGCAGGCTGACCCGTCGCACGGGGAGGACGGCGGCTGCGGCCTTGGGCTTGCGATGGTCAAGGAAATAGTGCAGTTCCACGGCGGCTCCGTCGCGCTCGACAGTACGCCGGGCAAGGGCAGCACATTTTCCGTAACGATATAAAAAGTTGCGAATCTGCACATTTTTTCACAAATAAGTTCAATAATTCTTCAAATTTATCTAATTTTTTTCTTAAAATTATGCCGTATCCTATACTCGTAAGGTCAAGGAAAACAAACCCGTTTTTAAGAAAGGATGACGATAAATGAAAAATAACAATATAATCATCAACGCTGCCGAGGCTCTCAAGGCCGTTCTCAATGAGCTGCACCTGAACTCCACCGACGTCGAGTTTTACGACTTCAAGCTTGAAGATTCGCTCTACGAGATGGCCGTCTATACGACCTGGATGCGCTACACCTGCTATGTCGACGCCGAAACCGGCGAGGTCGTCGGCCTCGGCTCCGAGCCGATGCTGCTGCATCCGACGGAGCAGTACGACACGAAGTTTGAGTTCCTGCACAGTTCGCTGAACTTCATCGCGTAAAACGTGAGAGAAAATAAACTCGCCCCCGTCCACGATCGTGGACGGGGGCGGGTTTGTTGAAGCTCTGCGAGTAGCCGTTAAGGCTCTCTGACGAGGGAGCTGTCGGCGCAGCCGACTGAGGGAGAGATCATAGCGGAATATGAGCGGCCGACGCTATCCGTCGTCCGGTGTGAATGACAGGATTATTTTTGAATGATCGGCATACCATACGGTTCCAAAGCATGTTCCTAAAGGGAAGTTTTACCTTCCCTATTGACTCCGCGCCATATGCGGTGCTATAATATAACCACAAAGGGCGATGACGTTTTACGTCAGCTCGTTACACAACGTTTCATTTTAGAACCGTCACTTGGCAGAGTGGCGGTTCTGCTTTTTTATCCTTACTGTTACGGTGTATCCGAAGATATGTAGAGTAATGATAATCGGCATTTGCTCACCCCCTTTCGGGTGGTGTAGCTGACCGCCTCGCCCTTTGCTTAATGCGAAAATAGCATAAAATGCCGTATAATGTCAAGCCCTGTTTTTGTGCTCGGAGATATGCACAAAACAGGGCTTGTAATTCTATACTATTAATATTCGTATATTCCGCCGCCGATGAACTCGCGGATCAGCGACTCTTTGGCGACGTACTTCTCGTCGATATCGCCGAAGAGCTGGAGTGCGGGCAGAACCTGCCGCAGCTCGTCAAAGCGTTCGATCCCCTCCGGAACGGAGCGGAACAGCTCGGTCGCCGTACGGTTGAACACCGCCAGCTCATAGGGCAGGGAGGTGTCAAACTGGAAGTTGGCCTTGTCCTTGAACGGGGAGATGTTGTTCTTCTCGCCGCGGCGGACATTTGCCCACATGCTCATCGTCTCCGCCGGGTCGGAGCCGCGGAAGTTATAATCGCGCACCGTGCGCCGCACGAGACGGAACCATGTGCGCTTGAACACGATCTTGCCGCCGAACTCCACGTCGCTGCGCGCGGAGATATAGAGCTTGAACGCCTCCGGATGCACGTCGGTTATCATGTTGTTGAGCGCGTGGATGCCCTCGAAGATAACGATCTCGTCCTTGCCGAGCTTGATGGACTTCGACGGCGACTGGACGCGCATCTTGCGCGAGAACTCATACTTCGGCACGAAGATACGCTCGCCCTTGGAGAGCATGGTGAAGTGCTTGTTCAGAAGCTCCATGTCCATGCAGCGCGGCGACTCCAGATCCATCTCGCCCTCCGGTGTGCGCGGCACGGTGGCGGGGTCGATGGTCTTGAAATAGTCGTCCATGCCGACATAGTGCGTCTTGATGCCGATGTGCTCCAGCTCATAGGCCAGCTTCATCGAGGTAGTGGTCTTGCCGGAGCCGGACGGGCCGGACAGCAGGACGATGGGGCTGTTCTTGCGGTTCTCCGCGATCAGCTGTGCCGCCTTGGAAACGCGCGCCTGATATGCCGCGTCGCCCTCTTCGACGAAGCCCTTCGGGTCGGCCACGGTCTTGAAATTGATCTCTTCAAGCTTATATGCCATGTTTATTCCTCACAATCTTTATAAAACTCAGATATCTTCGCCTTGTCGGCGCAGGTTTTCTCTATGTTCTCAATGTATTCCAGCGGATATTTCGGCGCCATGAGCCGGATGTTACGCCCGTCGCCATGGCGGACAAGCTTCGTCGAGCCGCCCCCGCCCATTGCGATGATGCTGCACAGCTCCTCCATGATACAGATGTTGTAGAGGTTCACGCAGCCAGGCTTTGCCCAGCCGACGTTTTCAAAGCCGCCGGACATGAACTTCTGCCGGTACAGATAGTAGGGCGCGTAGCCCTGCGCGGTCAGCAGGTCGTACGCGAGGTCGAGCATTTCCGACACCTCGGCCGGGGACGGCAGCGGCGAACCCTCCAGCGTGATGCGGGAGCCTTTTTTCAGCGACAGCGTGTGCACCGTGATATTCTCCGGCGCGAGCGCGAGCACCTTATCCAGCGTCTCGCGGAAGCCGTCCGCGCTGTCTGACGGGAGCCCTGCGATGAGATCCATGTTCACCGCAAAGCCGCCGACGGCGCGCACCTTTTCGAGCGCATCAACGATGTCGGCGGAGCTGTGCCGCCGGCCTATCGTCTCCAGCACGGAGTCGGACATCGTCTGCGGATTGACGCTGACGCGGTCAACGCCGTGGGCGCGCAGGACGCGCAGCTTATCCTCGGTTATCGTGTCGGGGCGTCCGGCCTCGACGGTGTATTCCCGCAGCGCGCCGAGGTCGAATTCGCGCTCCAGCGCGGTGCACAGTCTGTCGAGCTGGGCGGCGTTCAGCGTGGTGGGCGTACCTCCGCCCATGTATATCGACACGACGCGCAGCCCCAGCGCGCGCAGCTCCGCGCCGACCGCGGAGACTTCTTTTATGAGCGCATTCATGAACGGCGGGATGAGCTTCATGCTCTTCTCGACCGACTGGCTGACGAAGCTGCAATACGCGCAGCGCGTCGGGCAGAAGGGGATGCCGACGTAGAGACAGACGTCCTTTTCGCCCAGCTCCGACACCGCCTTCACCGTCTCGCGGCTTGTGTCGCGGCAGAGCGCCGCGCGCTTGGGCGTCACGTCGTATTCGTCGATGAAGCGGCGTGTCGCCTCGTCCTCGCTCAGCCCGGCGGCGAGCAGGGAACAGAATATCTTCCCCGGCCTCACGCCGGTCAGCGCGCCCCATGCGGGGCGGTGCACGCCGGAGGCGAGCGCGGCGCGGTACATCGCGTTTTTTATGAGCCGCTGGCAGTAGCGATCGGTCAGCAGCTCGCTCGTGAGCAGCTCGCGGCGTACTGCGGCGCGGCCGTGATAGACCTTGCCGCCGAGCACCATGCGGCAGCTCGCGGTAGTGAATTTATCTCCGTGGCTGAGCTTCAGCTCGATCCGGTCGCTGTCGGGCTTACCCTCCGGATATTCCGGCCGCTGCTCCGGAAAGAGCGTCAGCAGCATCTGCTCGGCGGCGTATTTATAGTCGTGACCGGTAAAATATAATCTCATTTCTTGCCCTTTTTCTCAGCACGCTTCTGCTCAATATAGTCGCGCAGCTTGCGGAAGTTCTCGCCGTTGTGCTCGCCCTCGGACAGGTGCGGGTACGCCGCCGCGATACGCGCGTGGATGAAGTTCGTCTTCCTGAGCTCGGCGAGCTTTGCCTCCAGCTCGGCCTTCTTCGCGGCCAGTTCCTCGCGGCGTGCATCTTCGCGCTCCTTCACAGCCACGTTTATCTCGCTGCGCTTGGCCATGACGTCCTCGACGGCCTCGCGCTTCTTCTCCGCAAATTCGGGGTGCTTCTCGTCGAAGGCCACGCGGCGCTCCTTGCCGCGCTCCATCGGCTCATATATCAGCTTCTCGCCCATCGCGTCGGAGACGGAGTGGATCGCGCACTCAAGCTCGGTGATAGCCTTGAAGCGCTTGTTGAGCTTGAGCATCTCGGCGAGTGTGAGTATCGCGTCGAACACCAGCAGCGCGAGCAGTGCGGCCATCACCCATATGCCGACCGGCGTGGAGAGCTTTTTGATGAGCGCGTATATCATCGGATGGATGACGTCCACGACCAGAACGCAGGCGATGCCCCAGATTATCGAGAATTCAAGGCAGACATAGCCCTTGATGTTGAAGGGGTTGTTGCTGTAATCCCACCATTTGTCGTGGAAAAGCTGCTCCATGATGAAGCCGACCAGAAATTCGATCGCGGAGGTGAAAAACATACTGCCGAAGAACAGCAGCACAAGGTTGCTTTTCACAGGCTCTAGGATCAGCAGAACGCACAGCACGCCGTAGCCGTATATCGGGCAGACGGGGCCGTTCAGAAATCCGCGGTTCACAAAGCGCCCGTGGCGCACCGCGGCGAACGCGACCTCGGCGCACCAGCCGAGAAACGAATAAATAAGCACTATCCAGCCCATCTCATACCATGTGTAGTTCATGCTGTCTCTCCCTCTCCGGCAGAGCCGGGATGATTTTAGCTTATTATAGCAAAGCCGACG
>URGI01000074.1 GCA_900547315.1 uncultured Eubacteriales bacterium
AAGGCGCGGCGCACCGTGTACAATATGTGCAGACATTTTTTGAAGGAGAAATATCATGCGTTGGATCGAAGTAAGCGTTGACACACCGGCCGAGCTTATAGATGAGCGCTGCCAGCAGATGGCGGACATGGGCGCGGACGGATTTGTTATAGAAAACGAGGCCGATTTTCAGGATTTCCTCGAAAATAATCACCAGTACTGGGACTATGTGGACGACGAGCTGGAGCAGAAGTTCGCGGGCGTCAGCCGCATAAAGTGCTACCTCAGCGACGGCGCCGACGGCAAGGCCATCCTTGCGAAAATACGCGGCGCATACGGCGCGGTGCAGACAGCGTTTATCGAGGACAGCGACTGGGAGAACAACTGGCGCGAATATTATAAGCCCATCGAGGTCGGCGAAAAGCTGGTCGTCGTACCGGAATGGGAAGAGATACCCGCCGACGGGCGTCAGCCGCTGCGGCTCGATCCCGGCCTGATCTTCGGCACCGGCAGCCACGCGACCACGCGCATGTGTCTCGCCGCGCTCGAAAAATACTGCTCGCCCGAGACAACCGCGCTCGACCTCGGCTGCGGAAGCGGCATACTCGGCATCGGCAGTCTTGTACTTGGCTGCAGGAGCTGCGTCGGCTGCGATATAGACCCGAAGGCGCCGGACGTCGCGATGTCGAACGCCGCGCTGAACGGCATCGGGAGCGACAGGTTCCGTGTCTACGCGGGCGATATTATCGGCGACGCGTCCCTGCGCCGCGAGCTTGGCAGCGGGTATCAGCTTGTGCTCGCAAACATCGTCTCCGACGTTATCATCCCCCTCTCCGGCTATGTGCGGCAGTTTATGGCCGAGGGCGCGGTGTTCATATGCTCCGGCATAATCGAGGGACGGCAGGACGAAGTCAGCTCCGTGCTCCAAAAAAACGGCTTTGAGATAATCGCCCACTACTGCGAAGAGGAATGGCACTGCTTCGAGTGCAGATAAGCATAAAAAAATTCAACACCCCGAATCGATGATTCGGGGTGTTGGTATATTCAGAACGGCCAAGTCGGCAGCCAGCGCAGCAGGCGGCTCGCCGCCGCATTATCCACGCGCATTCCGCTGAGCGCAGGATAGAACATGATGAATACCGCCACGCACAATACGGCCATTCCCACCGCGTATACGCGCCAGCGCGGGTTCCACTGCCGCATAAGCGCAATGACGTAGCCCAGCGCGAGGACGAGGAACACGGTGCAGGCAAAGTAGTGGTACTCAAAGGTTATGCGCGTGATGAACACCCAAGGCAGGAGCTGCGCAAGGTAGCCTATAAGGATAAAGGCCGCGCGGCGGTCGCGCTTGGCAGCGGCTTCATAGCCCAGCACAAAGAGCGCGATCAGCCCCGCCCAGCACAGTATCGGGTTCACGAACGCACCGAAGCTCTGCCGCGTGCCGTCCGTGCCGTAATCCAGGTAGTATAGTATCGGTCGGATATCGAGCACCCACTGGTACCAGCGCGATGAGTACGGGTGCGAGGCCGTGACGCCGGAGTGGTAGGTGAACATAAAGGTTTGGTTGTCCAGAACGATCTGCGCATACTCCTTGGTGAAGAACGCGCCGATGCCGGTCAGCCCCTTCGCCGCGCCGTAATGATAATACGAAACGTAATATATCGCTGCCGGTACGAGCACGAAAAACACAACGCAGAAGCCGCAGTTGCGTAGAAATTTGCCGAACAGATCTCCGCCTCTCTCATCGTCTTTTCTGTGGTGTGCACGGACGATCCAATGCAGCGCCCATATGACCGCAAGCCCCGCGCCGGCATAGATGCAGGTCCATTTGCTCGCCGCGCCGATGCCGAAGAACAGGCCGGACAGTGCGAGATAACGTTTCTTCCCGTCCTCGCACCACAGGTACATGAACAGGTACATCAGCAGGATGAAGAACACAGCGTAGGTGTCTATCGTGGCGATGCGCGTCTGCACATAATGCATGAAATCCGCCGCAAATATGACAGTTCCGAGCACCGGAACCACTTTTCCGCCGAAAAGCTTCTTCAGAAATACATACATCACCGGCAGCATGAGAACCCCGAAAAGTGTCCCCATGAAACGCCAGCCGAACGGCGTCACGCCGAAGAGCGAGATACCGATGCCGATTATCAGCTTGCCGAGCGGAGGATGACTGACCTCGTACGGCCAGATGTCCTTCTGGTGCTCTATCGCCGTGCGGACATGGTAGATCTCGTCAAAGTAGCTGGAGTTCATGAAGCTCGCTGCGTCCGGTACATGCTCCTGTTCGTCGCACAGCTCCGGAGCATCGGCGGATGTTATGACGAGCTGATCGCCGTACGGGCTGTACACCGCGATCTCGTTCAAATACATATCGTTATCGGCGGTTATACGGAGATAACGCACAGGTTCGGTCGTGACCGTATCGCTCAGCTCTACCTCTTTCCACTTGAGCACCGCGACATAGTTCTGCGCAAATTCTCCGGCGTAGTTCCAGTTCTCGCCGTCTTCAGAACACTCAATGTAATAATTTCCGACATTTATGCCGCAGAACATGCGCAGCTTGCTTATCGGCATGGCGCTCTCAAGCTCCACGGTGACGCTCTCATTGGGCGAGAAAACGTGAGGGTTCTGCGCCGCCTCGGTATCGCCGAGGCCGATGAACGCGACTACCGCGTAGCAAAGCGCGATCACCGCCGCGGCGAGCCAGTCGCCGCGCCTCATCTTGCGCTCCGCAGGCTCGGCGCGTTTCAGCGGGCATTCCTTCAGCGAGGGCAGACCCATATAGAACAAAACTATAAGCAGCGCCGCCAGTATCGGCAGCAAGTAAGTTATCGTCATAGCAGTCATCGCGGCACATGGCCGCAGGTTCAGATTATACGCGGCCGCAGCCGCAATACAGGAAAAATATAACCCAGCTCGGCTGCAATGTCAAGCCGTGCTCACTTCCGCCGGTGCTTCCCGACGTCAAAAATCCCGCTGCCGAAACCGGCAGCGGGATTTGCGTGTCTGTAAGGCTTTAGCCGCGGAGCAGCTCGTGCAGCTCCTTGACACTCGGAAGGACGAGGTCGGGCTTGCGCTCGGCGGCGTCTACCATGGCCTGATCCGTCTCGCCGGAGAGAACCAGCACGGAACCCGCGCCCGCGTTCTGCGCGACGGCAATATCGGTATAGAGCCTGTCGCCCACGGCGCAGATATGCTCGTTTGCGATACCGGTCATCTCAGAGATAACGTCGATCATGTTGCGGTTCGGCTTGCCGATATAGGTCGGCTTCACGCCGCTGGAAGCGGTGAGCAGGGCGCAAATACTGCCGCAGTCGGGCAGGACCTCGTCATGCGGCATCGGGCAGACCCAGTCGGGGTTCGCAGCGATAAAGGTCGCGCCGCGGCGCAGGAAGTGGCAGGCCTTGTCGAGCTTCTCGTACACCAGCTCCGTATCGAAGCCCTGCACGACGACATCGACGGTCTCCGCATCGGTGTGGCCGTTCTCGTCGTTCACGAGATCGATGCCGTAGCTCACCAACTCGCGGTAGAACGCTTTCGTACCGGCAAGGTACACCTTCGCGCCGGGGTGGCGCTGGTTGAGGTACATACCGGTCGCCATGCCGGAGGTGAACACGTTCTCGGCCTCGCAGGGGAAGCCGAGGCGGCGCAGACGCGTGATATAATCCGTCCCTGCGCGGGAGGAATTATTTGTGAGGTATATGTACTTCTTGCCGAGCTTCGGCAGGTCGTTCATCAGCTCGATCGCGCCTTCGTATACGTTATCGCCAAGATAGAGCGTACCGTCCATGTCAAACAGGAAAAGCTCTATGTCCTTCAGGTTTTTTTCCATTCTTTCTCTCCGTAATTCTTTCTCTATTTACTCTTTCGTCCAGTCGAGCGCGCACTTGACCGCACGGTGCCAGCCCTTGAGCAATCCATCCCGCTTATCGGCCGGCATTATCGGCTCGAACACCTTGTCCTCCGCCCAGTTGCGGCGGACGTCCTCAAGGCTGTCCCAATAGCCGACGGCAAGGCCGGCGAGATACGCCGCGCCGAGCGCCGTCGTCTCGATGCACTGCGGGCGCACGACCCGACTGCCGAGGATATCGCTCTGGAACTGCATGAGGAAATTGTTGGCGCAGGCGCCGCCGTCGACCTTCAGCTCGCGGATGGGGATGCAGCTGTCCTGCTCCATGGCGCGGGCAATGTCATAGGTCTGGTAAGCCAGCGACTCAAGCGTCGCGCGCACAAGATGCGCACGGCTGAAGCCGCGGGTGATGCCGACTATCGCGCCGCGCGCGTCCTGATTCCAGTAGGGCGCGCCCATACCGGTGAACGCGGGGACGACATAGCCGCCCGCAGTGTCCGGCACCGCCTCGGCGTACTGCTGGCTCTCCGCCGCGCCGGATATCACGCCCAGCTCGTCGCGCAGCCACTGCACCGCAGCGCCCGCCACGAAGATGCTGCCCTCAAGGGCGTATTCAACGTGATCCTCAAAGCCGACAGCGATGGACGTAACAAGTCCGTTCACGCTCTTGACCGGCTCGCGGCCGGTGTTCATGAGCATGAAGCAACCGGTTCCGTAGGTATTTTTCATGGTGCCCGGCTCGAAGCAGCACTGGCCGAACAGCGCGCACTGCTGGTCTCCGCCGGCTCCGGCGATCGGTATCTCGCCGCCGTACAGCTCGAACTCGGTCTTGCCGTAGACATGGCTGGAGGGTTTCACCTCAGGCAGGAGGCTCTCCGGAATGTCCAGCAGCTCAAGCAGAGCCTTGTCCCAGCACAGATCATGGATATTGAAGAGCATCGTGCGGCTGGCATTGGTGTAATCGGTCACGTGGACACGGCCGCCCGTCAGCTTCCAGATGAGCCATGTGTCGATGGTTCCGAACAGCAGCTCGCCGCGCTCGGCGCGTTCGCGCGCACCGGGGACGTTGTCGAGCAGCCACTTTATTTTGCTGCCGGAGAAGTACGCGTCAGGCACAAGTCCGGTCTTTTCGCGGATCATGTCGCCGTAGCCTTCGGCAACAAGCTTGTCGATGATGGGCGCGGTGCGGCGGCACTGCCAGACGATGGCGTTTGCAATAGGCTCGCCGGTGGCCTTGTCCCAGATGACGGAGGTCTCGCGCTGGTTTGTGATGCCGATGGCGGCAATGTCCGCCGCCGTCACGCCGAGCTTATCCATCGCGGCGCGGGAAACCTCCAGCGTCGTATCCCAGATCTCTGCGGCGTTGTGCTCCACCCAGCCCGGCTGCGGGAATATCTGCCTGAACTCCTTCTGTACGCTCGCGCAGATATTGCCTGCGTGGTCAAAAAGGATGCAGCGGGAGCTGGTAGTGCCCTGATCGAGAGCCATAATATACTTCATAGCTTCAACTCCGTTTATTCAGATATGAGCGACTTTACTTGACGATGAGTCTGGTCATTCTCGCAAAGGTTAGGCGGTTGCGGATTGCGGAGGAAATGTCGAGGAACTCGCCGCGGATGCTCTCATCGATATCAAGCTCCGCGAGGGAGTGCTTCGCGCCGATCTTAGTGTAGAGGTCGATAAGCTCTTCGGCGGTGGGGATGGTCGCGATAACGTCGCGGATCTCCTGCCAGTGCTCCTTGATGTTCTCGGGCGGGAAGGTCTTGAGAACGTCGTTCTCGTTCTCCTTGAAGATGCCGTCGGCCAGGTTGCCGAACACGTCGCGCACCCATGCCGGATCCAGCGGCTCGTAGGGCTTGACCTCGATGGTGTCGCGCTTTGCAAGCTCGTGATATGCGCGTGCGCACATGATGGTGCCGATGCCGACGCACTCGCCGTGCATGCCGTGGGCGTTCTTGAATCCCTTGGGCTTCATCTCGACTAGGTGGGCGACAAGGTGCTCCGCACCGGATGCCGCGCGGCTGTTGGAGAGGATCTGCATGGTCAGGCCAGAGAGCATCTGAGTGTAGGCCATGGCCTCGTAGTCAGGCTCCTTGCCCTCGGCAAGGTCGTTTGCGCAGCGCGCCATGATGTCCAGCGCTTCCTGAGCCATTGCGCACACCTTGGGGCAGAAGTATTCGCCGGAGACGATGTGAGCTATCTTCCAATCAGCGATGGAGACGTACTTTGCGAGGATATCCTGCACGCCCGCGATGGTCA
Source organism: uncultured Eubacteriales bacterium (assembly GCA_900547315.1). Lineage (GTDB taxonomy): Bacteria > Bacillota > Clostridia > Oscillospirales > Oscillospiraceae > Limivicinus. The sequence goes on from URGI01000074.1 coordinate 6,092, forward strand.
GGAAGCGGGGCGCGCCGGAGACGATGTTGATGTCGCAGATGACAGCGTCCGCCGCCTGCATGGGAATGGACTTTTTCTGGCCATCAATGATGATGGAGCAGATGTCCGCAGTGAAGCCGTCGGAGGAGACGATGGTGGGGATAGCGACAAAGGGGATGCCGAGCTTCCATGCGCTGTAACGGCCGAAGTCCATCAGCGTGCCGCCGCCGACAACGACGATGTAGTCGGGCTTGCGCTCAAGCATGGTCATCATATTCTCGATGAGACCCTTTTCGCTGTGCAGTCCCTGCGCCTCAAGGACTATTTCCTGATCTGCGCGGACATGGTGCATGGTGGGCAGATTATAGGTGTTCGTATCATAGATGACAGTGCGGAAGCCGGTGAGGCCGCAGTCGTCCATGTATTTGTCGAAATTTTTGAGCGCGCCGTATTCGCATACGACGAGCTTGGTGCGAAGCTCATGGTCGCGTCCGCATTCGCAGACACCGGTGTACTTTGTGCAGTCAAGTATCATTGTCATATCCTCCGTTTGTTGCTTGCATTAACAGTATTGTTTCATGCTGCTTATTATAGCGTGTTTGTATGAATTTTTCAAGGATTAAGAATAGATAATTGTGAAAAAACGCAGTGGAAAGGGGAACGCCGCGAGCGACGTTCCCCAGCGCAAAAGGAGTGAACAAGATTGGCGGTAACTTACATGAGCCAGAAACCGTCTGTTCTGGTGTTTGCGACAGTAACAATTGTGTAGAATATACCCATTACCATACCGCCGAGATAAATATTGCCGGTTTTATCGTAGAACTTTCGCCCTATGATTGTGGCAACGGGGATAAGAACAACAAGCGGGAAAAGATTCACAACACGCATTGCGTTGAGCGGGAGATGCCCTGTTGAGGCAAACGTTATATACTGGAACGCAATGATTATGGATATACCCAATATATTGCCAATGCAGCTTACGAGAAGGACTTTCCATTCTGCCCATCCCTCAATACGGTTGCTGTTAGTGAACAGCGAGTTGCCGATGTAGAATACCGTAAACCCGATAACATAGGTCAGCGCAAGAACAAGATGCATGGGCTCGAATGTCTTTACAGCAATGACCCATATTCTAAAGTCAACCTTGAAGAGAAAGTCTGCAAGGAACACTATGTAGTAAAGGATTGCTACAACGAGGACTGAGAGCAGCAGACTTTTGAAGAATCCCTTTGTGGAGATTCTGACACCAATATCATCAACTGTTCTGCCTCTCTTCGCGTAGTAGAATTTGAACATCAAGATATAGACGATGAGGGAGAGGACGGTTATGCAGAGAGACCATACAACCAGCTCGTTTGTATTGGGCTGCCCAAAGAAGTTGTTGTATGTACTGGGAGCGCCGCTGCCTGCGCCGACCCACTTGTATTCAACAGGGAAGAGAAGCAACGGAGGTATTGCCGCATACAAAATCCACTGAAGCCAGTATATAAGCTTGTCCTTGCTGTCTGTGAATCCGGGGAGCTTGCGCGGCTTTTCAGCGGCAGCGAGTTCGGAGAAGAATGGGAGTTTCATAAAAGCACAGGCAAGAGGATAGATAAGCATAAAGAGACCGATGAGACCGATGAGGTTAATTATCTCTTTGATGAGCCAGACTTGATTGGTGTTTATAATTTCTTCATGCCCGGCTGGTACACCGAGTGTGGTATAGAAATAGGTAATAAGATCAGCGGCGGATGCCTTGGAAAAATGATTGAGTGGGTGTATTTCCTTGTTAACGAAAATCACACGGCTGTAAGTCTCTCCATCGATCTCGCCGTAATAGAATTTGCCGTCTTCTACTTTCTGACCGTGCTCAAGACCGGCGCCAACCTGATCGACAAAGTCAACAGCTTTGTCGCTTTCAAGGAAGCGACGTACATCTCCTCCAACGCTGTCGCACATCGTGTTCCATTCGTCACAGGAAGCGTATATGAGACCATAGTTTACTGCGAGATCAACAGGTGCGTTTATTTCTTCCATGAGTGCTTCAAGCTCACTCGTAAGGGTAAAACTCTGACCAGTGGAAGAACTTCCGCCTACAGTAGCATCTTCAAGCTTGAAGCTGTCAAACCAAGGTGCAGACCCGACAAGCAGAACCGCTTTCAGCTTCATGGGCTGACCAGCGGCAGCGCGGATGAGATTTTCTTTCATGGCTTCATTTGCCATTTTTGCGCCTCTTGAATGTCCGGTGACACCTATAAGAGACTGATCAACGAAATCAAGCTCATAGAGATAGTCAACAGCATCAACGGAGGTCATATGCCACGTCTCAAAGTCTGCTGGGCTTGAATGTCCATGACGGTATTCATCGACATTAAGTACAACATAACCGCGCCGAGATAGCTCGATCGCGTTAATGTCCTGCATTTCCTTGTTGTTGTAATTGCCGTGGCAGGTAACGATGCCGGGTAATGGATTCTCTGCGGTCGCGTCCTTAGGTCTATAAAGATGACCGCATAGTGTTGAACCGCTGTCTGTGACAATGTTGACGGTGGTAATCTGAACCTTGCCAAAATCGGTTTGAATCAGAGAGGCAAAAATGCAGCTCACCAGTATCAGAACCAGCGCGATACAAAACACTTTTTTTGCTGATTTACTCATTCCTTTCTTCCTTG
>URGI01000075.1 GCA_900547315.1 uncultured Eubacteriales bacterium
ATCACATCCGTCAATATTTTTTCCACTGCCAAAATAAAAATTTATGCGGCTTTTTCCAAGCTTTATCGCAAATCTGCGCGCGGTTTTCGTCTTTTCCGTCTTCACAGGCTCTTCAAGGCGGCACACGGCGGTACGCTCGTACCATGTCTCGGCCTGCACGTCCGCCAGCGCTCGGACATTGCGCGTCTCGCCGGTGATGCTGTCCATCGCACCGCTGACGAGCACGTCGCCCTTCACTACCGTCTGTCCGCACGAAACGAGAGGCTTCCCGTTCATGACGGAAAGCCTGCGGATAACGCCAGACTGCGAGGCTACGATATCTGCGGCGCTGCTCTCGGAATATATCTCCGGCTTCTCGGCGCGCTCCTCGACGAGGACTGTCGCCTTCGAGCCGCTCACATTCACCGTCAGCCACGCGATTTCCGGCTTCTTTAAAATGATGTCGCTCCGTATGATATCCACAGGCAGCCCCGGCCAGAAGCTGCCCTCCGTCACGCCGCATTCTGCAAGACTGCGCAGTATCTCGCCGCTCGACAGCTTCTCATTGCCCTTGACGTCGAAATCCCAGATGAACAGCGACGATATCACAAGCGCGAGGAAGATTATCGCCGCCGCTATTATAAGCCAAATGCGCCGCCGCGCGAGCTTTCGCCAGCGGCTCCCTCCGCGGATGCTGAGAACGCTCACGCCGCACATACAGCGGATGCATATTTTTCTTATATCCTCAAGGCTGCTTTCGTGCGTAAAAACGTCTATGCAGCACTCGTCAACGCAATTCAGCCCCCACAGCTCTATCCCTGCGAGGGCGCAGGCGTTCAGGACGCTTTCCGGCCTCACGCCGGTTATTCTGAGTCTGGCAATCCCGCCTACCCTGTCGATAAATCCGCTCATGTCACTCCCATTCCAGCGAATGAAGCCTTCCCTTTATGATAAGCTCTCTCCCGCTCATCGCCACAAGCTCCAGCCCCGCCCCGTTTATAACGACCCTGCCGCGGTCGAACGCAACACATATGCGCTCCGTGCCGTATTCGAGTATCCCGCAGTGGTTCTCGATGAACACCTGCCGCCCCGCGGCGACGGTCAGCTTGCCGCTGCCGAGCAGCGCGTCCTGCGGAAGGTCGAGTCTGTCGGCAAGCGATTCCGCTGCAAGCCTTGCTTTCTTCATTGCGGTCACCCCCGTCCGTATAAATCTATGCCGCAGGACATACCTATAATACATGGACAAGGCAGACTGGGAGGGCGTTTGATGAAGGCTAAGATCGCAACTATCGCGGCGCTGTGCGCGATGCTTGAAATGATACTGGCTCCGCAGCAGATGATCGAGAGCGGGCGCTACGCGCTCAGCCTGTGCGCGGAGCTGATAATACCGTCGCTGTTTCCGTTTTTCGTGCTGTCGGGGCTTCTGAACCGGCTCGGCTTCGCGGCGGCGATAGCGCGGCAGCTGGCAAAGCCCGCAGCTAGATTATACGGTGTATCCGGCGCAGGTGCGACGGCGTTTTTCATGGGGCTTGTGGGCGGCTATCCGCTGGGAGCAGCCTATATCGCCGACATGCGGCGGCAGGGGCTGGTAAGCCTCGAGGAGGCGGAACGCCTGATGGGCTTTTGCAGCAACTCCGGCCCCGCGTTCCTCGTCGGCTCTATCGGCGCGGGCGTGTTCGGCTCCGCGCGGCTCGGCGTCGGGCTGTACATAATCCACGTTCTCGCCGCGGCCATAACGGGGCTGTTCTTCCGTGTGGACGGTAAATGCCGCGGCAACGCCCCTGCAGCACCGCGCGAAAGCGGCAGTGCGCTGATAGAATCCGTACGTCAGGCCGCACAGTCGATACTCAGCGTATGCGGCTTTATCGTCTGCTTCTGCGTTATCATTGGGCTGCTGGACGCGCACGGCATGTTTTCGCTTCTGGCGGGACAGCTCGCGCAGATCACAGGACTGGAGCTTCATGCCGCGAGAGCGGCACTGTCGGGCTTCCTTGAGCTTGGCAGCGGTATCGGCGCGATGCGCGGTCTCGCCGTCTCGCCCGCAAACCTTGCAATCGCGGCGGGCATCGTCGGCTGGGGCGGCGTATCGGTGCACTTTCAGACCTACGCCGTGCTCGCCGACAGCGACATAAAAGGCGGCCTGCACCTGGCAGGCCGCCTGATAAACTGCGCCGTTTCCGCAACACTTGGGTATATATTCGGCTTATTGCTGTGACTCAGAATCCAAACGCGACTCCGACCACGGCCGAAAACAGGATGAACAATATCGGGTGAAGCTTCTTTGTCTGCTTGACCCAGCGCGTCAGCACCAGCAGCACCGCCGCCAGCGCCCACGCCTTGAGATTGAACAGGTCGGCAAGCGCGCCGCTCGCGCCGAATGCGTCGAGATCAAACAGGGTTATCTTCACGACGAGCACGCCCGCCGAGGCAATCATCGCCATCGAGCAGGGGCGCAGGCCGTAGAACGCGGAATCCACATAGACATTCTCGCGGAACGCCTTCAGAATGCGCGCGACTATAAGTATAACGATGACGGAGGGGGTGATTATACCCAGCGTCGCAATTATCGCGCCGGGAACTCCGCCCGCGGTGAAGCCGACGTATGTCGCCATATTGACGCCGATGGGGCCGGGGGTCGATTCTGAGACGGCGATCATATCCGCAAGCTGGGCATGAGTGAACCAACCGGTGCGATCCGATAAGTCGTACATGAACGGAAGCGTCGCCATACCGCCGCCGACAGCGAAAAGTCCGGTCTTGAAAAATTCAAAGAAAAGGCGGAGATACAACATCATTTACCGCGCACCCCCATTTTCGTGAGGAATATGCCCGCCGCCGCGCACGCGATAACGTACACGACCGGAGACACGTCAAGAAACACGGACAGCAGGAAGATCACGACGAACAGCACGAGAGCCGCTTTATCCTTTATCGCGCCTTTCCAGAGCTTCACAACGGCGTTGAAGATCAGCACGCACACGCACACGCGGACGCCCGCGAAAGCGTGCTTCACGGCGGGGATATCGGCAAAATTTGTGAGCACTCCGGCGATCGTTGTGATTATCACGAGCGACGGGAACACAACGCCGAGCGTTGCGACTATGCCGCCAAGATTACCGTACAGCTTATAGCCGATAAACGTCGCGGTATTGACGGCGATAACGCCCGGCGTGCACTGCGCGACGGCGAAATAGTCCATCAATTCCTCATTTGTAGTCCAGCCGCGGTTATCTATCAGCTCGCGCTCAAGCATGGGAAGCATGGCGTAGCCGCCGCCGAAAGTCATCACACCTATTTTGGCAAAGGCCAGAAACAGGTCGATGTACTTTTTCATCTCTTCAGCACCTCGACATAATGCAGATATTTCTCAATGCGCTCCTCGCACTCGGCCTTGCTGCCGCCGCGGATGAGCAGATACACCTTTATCTTCGGCTCCGTACCGGACGGGCGGATGATAAAGCTGCTGCCGTCCTTAAGCTCGAAGTACAGGACATTCGAACCCCAGAACGGAGTCTTGCCGACGACGCCGAGCCCCGCAACGTGGATGCTGCCGTCAAGATAGTCACGCAGGCGGACGACCTCTTCGCCCTCTATCTCCTTCGGCGGCTGGCTGCGCAGCTCTTCCATCAGCGCCTTCATCTTCTGGAGGCCATCGACGCCGGGCATGACGAGATTGACGGTCTTCTCCATGAACCAGCCGTACTTCTCATACAGCGACTCCATCGCGTCGAGCAGAGTCATCCCCTGCTTGTGGTAATGCGCCGCCATCTCGGCGATCATCATGGACGCGGTGACGGCGTCCTTATCGCGGACATAGTCGCCCATCATGTAGCCGTAGCTCTCCTCAAAGGCAAATATATACTTGTAGCTGCCCGCGGCTTCCCACTCGGCGATGCGCTCGGCCATGAACTTGAAGCCCGTAAAGGTGTCCTCAAAGTGGACGCCGTTCGCCTCGCAGACCGCTCTGGCCATGCCGGTGGTGACGATGCTTGCTACCGCGCCCGCGTTCTCTGGCATGGTGCCGGTGGACTTCTTCGCCTTGATGATATAGTCGAGCAGGAGTATGCCCATCTGGTTGCCGGTTATGGTGACATATTCGTCGCCGCGGCGAACCATGGTGCCGATACGGTCGGAATCCGGGTCGGTTCCGATTATCAGATCGCTTCCGACCTTCTTTGCAAGGTCGACCGCGAGGTAGAAGCCCTCAGGATTTTCGGGGTTAGGGCTGGCAACGGTCGGGAAGCTGCCGTCGATGACCATCTGCTCCGGCACGGGGTAGAGATGCTTTATTCCCAGGCGGTGCAGCACTTCGGGGACGAGCTTATAGCCGCAGCCGTGGAACGGCGTGTAGACGATCTTGAATTCGTCCGCAACGTCGGCAACGGCCTGCTTGTCGATAGCCATCCTGAGCACCTGCTCCATGAACAGTTCGTCGGTCTCTTCGCCGAGTATCTCGATCCTGCCGGACTTTACGGCTTCGTCGTAATCGCAGGTCTTGAAGCCCGTGAACACGTCAATGGCTTCCATCTGCTTTGCAATGGCCTCAGCCTTCTGCGGCGGGAGCTGCGCCCCGTCGGACCAGTAGACCTTATAGCCGTTATATTCCTTGGGGTTGTGGCTGGCGGTGATATTGAGTCCGGCTGCAGTGCCGTAATGCAGGACGGCGAAGCTCAGCTCCGGAGTCGGGCGCAGGGACTCGAACAGGCGCACGCGGATGCCGTTTGCGGCCATGACGCAGGCGGCCTCCTCGGCGAAGCGGCGGCTGTTTATGCGGCAGTCATGCGCGATGGCAATGCCGTGCTCGGCCGCGTCCATTCCCTCTTCGAGAATGACGTTTGCAAACGCCTGAGTCGCGTGGCGGATAATATGGATATTCATGTTGTGCAGGCCGAGCTTCATCGTGCCGCGGAGACCGGCGGTGCCGAACTCAAGCGGGGCGAAGAAACGGCTCTCTATCTCTTTTTCGTCGCCCGATATGGAATTGAGTTCCTTCCATTCCTCTTCGCTGAGAGCGGGACTGTCAAGCCAGTGCTGATACTCTTCTTTGTAATTAGTCATCTTCTACAACTCCTTCTTCATTGCAAAGCGCCACAGCATCTTCGTACATGGATTTGGGCACAAGTATATCCACGCCCTGGCCGCTCATACCTAGGATCAGCTTGCCGAAGCCACCGTCTCCGGGATAAGCTTTCAGGCACGGGATACCGTATGCCTCAAGCATATTTATTTTGAGCTCATCGCTCATATCAACGCTCATACAGGTGCACAGACGCACCGGCTCCTCCGGTTCTCCGTCCGCACCCTTCGGCCACTTCTCAAGAAGGCTGCCAAACTCGGCTCTGCCCCACTGGCTCTTTTCGTTTTCGTCCATACAGTCGCTCCTATCATTTATGGTAACGCGAGCCTTCGTTTATCTTGAAAGCTCTGTATATCTGCTCGGCAAGCATCACGCGCGCGAGATGGTGCGGGAAGGTCATCTTCGACATGCTCAGGCGGATATCCGCGCGCTTTTTCACGCTCGGCGATATGCCGTACGACCCGCCGATGACGAAGCACAGCTTCGACCTGCCAGACAGCGCCTGACGCGTGACAAGCTCCGCAAGCTCCTCGCTCGCCATCTGAATGCCCTCAACGCACATGGCCGCAAGATATGCGTCCTGCGGGATATTTTTTATGATCTCCGCCGCCTCTTTATCGAGCGCGTTCCCGATCTCCTTCGGCGAAGGAGCATCCGGCAATCGCGTCTCCGCAAGCTCGACGCACTCGAATCGGCAATATGCGCCGAGGCGCTTGGAATACTCGGAAAACGCGTCGATATAGAATTTCTCGCGCATTTTTCCGACGCATATCAGCTTCACAGCAAGCATTTCTCTTTCCTTCCGACCTCGACCTCAAGGCAGCCGAGCACGGGTGCGCAATACAACTGCGTATCGGTCCCATCCAGCGCCTTCTCCGCAGCATACATTGCCCTCGCGGGGGTATTGTTTTCGCGGCTCAGGTGGCCAAGAATGACGCGCTCCGTGCCGCTGTCCGCCAGAGTACGCGCAAGCCGCGCGCAGTCCTCGTTTGAAAGATGGCCGTGATCCGAGAGGATGCGGCGCTTGAGATAATACGGGTACGAGCCGTAGCGGAGCATGTACTCGTCGTGATTCGACTCTATCAGCACGGTGTCCGCGCCGCGAAGCCCCTCCAGCACCTCGTCCGTGACCATTCCCATATCGGTCGCATGAGCGTACACCCCGTCGCCCTCGACGCGGTAGCCAACGCTCTCATCCGTATCATGCGGCGTGTGGAACGCCGTTATGCGCAGCGCCCCTATCTCGAACGCGCTGCCCACGGGAATAATATGTATCGCGCTCTCCGCCTCCGGCAGCGCGCCGCAGAGGCGGCTCGCCACTGTATGCGGCGCGAAAACTGGTATATCATGGTATTTCAGCAGCATTTTCAGCCCCGAAATATGATCGGAGTGCTCATGGGTAATAAGCACTCCGCCGATATCACGCATCGTAAGCTGCGCCTGCGCCAGACCGCTGGCGATTCTGCGCATGGAAATTCCGGCGTCAATGAGTATATTCGTGCCGCCGCCCTCGAGCAGCAGGCAATTGCCGCCGGAACCGCTGGCAAAAACACAGACCTTCATCAACAGACGGAAATTATTTTCTCCGCCCCGTCATTATCGTCCGGGAAATCAACGATCTCAATGTCAGCGCCGAGCGCCTTGAGCTTTCCGACAAAATTCTCGTAGCCGCGCTCTATATAATGAATATCCTCGACCTCGGTCACGCCGCTGGCACACAGGCCCGCAATGACCATCGCGGCGCCCGCGCGCAGATCGCAGGCCAGGACCGGAGCGCCGGTCAGCTTGGTGCCGCCCTCAAACACGGCGACGCGCCCATCGACCTGAACCTCCGCGCCCATCTTGCGCAGCTCGTTGACGTACTTGAAGCGGTTATCGTATATGCCTTCGGTTATTACCGAAGTGCCCTTCGCGATGCACAGCAGCACGCCCATCTGCGGCTGCATGTCGGTCGGGAAGCCGGGATACGGCAGGGTCTTTATATTCGCCTTTCTCAGGGTGCTCGCGCCCTTTACAAGCACGGAATCCTCGTACTCCTGCACGATGGTTCCGGTCTCGCGGAGCTTTGCACTGATGCACTCAAGATGCTTAGGGATGACGTTCTTCACGAGCACTTCCCCGCCGGTTGCCGCGGCGGCGACCATGTAGGTGCCCGCCTCGATCTGGTCGGGAATGATAGTGTAGCAGCCACCATGGAGCTTCTCGACACCGTTCACCTTGACGGTATCGGTGCCCGCGCCGCGGATATCCGCGCCCATGGAATTGAGGAAGTTTGCAAGGTCAACTATATGCGGCTCGCGCGCGGCGTTCTCGATGATGGTACGCCCCTGAGCGAGGGTCGCCGCAAGGATTATATTCATCGTCGCGCCGACGGAAACCTTGTCGAGATATATTCTCGTGCCGTGGAGCTTACCGTCTCTCGCGGCGGCATACACAAAGCCGTTGCGGACGTCAACATCCGCGCCCAGAGCGGTCATGCCCTTGATATGCTGGTCTATCGGACGGACGCCGAAGTTGCAGCCGCCGGGCATGGTGGTCTTCGCGGTGCCGAAGCGGCCGAGCATTGCGCCGATAAGATAGTAAGAAGCTCTTATCTTGCGCATGAGGTCATACGGCGCGTCGCTGTAATGGACGTCCGTGCAGTCTATTTCTATGGTGGATTTATTTATAAAGCTGACTTTCGCGCCGAGGTCGGCCAGGATCGTCAGAAGCATATCCGTGTCGCTTATCTGGGGGAGGTTCTCTATACGGCACACGCCGTCAACCATCAGAGCCGCAGGGATTATCGCGACCGCCGCATTCTTCGCTCCGCTTATCTCAACTTCGCCGTGCAGCGCGCTGCCGCCCTTAATAACATATTTTTCCAATAGTTTACACCTTCCAATATCATCGGCATGATTTGCTTATGCAATCACCCGATTTTTGATTTTACCACAGGAAACCGGAATTGGCAACTATATTTATCTCTTTGCGTCCGGATAGACTCAGGCCTGTCTCTGCTTCAGGTATTTTTCCGCCTTCAGCACCGCGACTATGGTCTTCCCGTCGTCGATTTCGCCGGACATGACCTTCTCGGAAAGCTCCGTGAGGCTGTGCTTCTCAACGTCCAGGAACTCGTCCTCATCCGGATGGCTCTCTCCCGCATGAAGTCCGAGCGCAAGGTAGATGTGTAATACCTCAGTAGAAAAGCCGGGCGAAGTGCAGCACGCGCCGAGATATATCATCTCGTCTGCGGAGAAGCCAGTCTCCTCCGACAGCTCGCGCACGGCGCAGTCTCGCGGATCCTCGCCGTATTCAAGCTTGCCTGCCGGCGCTTCAAGCATCATCCGCTGGAAGGGATAACGGAACTGGCGCACCATATAGCAATTGCCGTCCTCATCCACGGGCAGTACGGTAACTCCGCCGGGATGCTCCACGACCTCGCGCTTGACGATATCTCCGTTGATAAGCTCCGCCTTGTCGAGCCTGACCTTCACGATCACGCCGCTGTATTTAATATCCCCTTCGAGTCTTTTCTCTATGTATTCCATAAACATCACTTCCAGATAAAATGATTTACATAATGTGTCTATCAGTATAGCATAGGCTTTGGGGAATTTCCACATTTTTTTGCCGGAACTCAATATTTTTTT
>URGI01000076.1 GCA_900547315.1 uncultured Eubacteriales bacterium
ATCTAATTTCCAAGAAAAGACCTCCCCCAAGAAATGTATTTGTAATAGAATACCACAAAGTACTTATAAAAGCAATTCATTGGAATAAATTGTACCACAACTGCAAAGCATAAAAGTGCAGTTTTAAGGTTTACACCCTACAACGGTGTATAGTATTGGAAACGGTTTACGGATGCGACATAACAACACTTATTAAGTATTTATGGGACTGCATGCTGGACGCTTTTACCCATTAGGTCAAATTAGATACGGCTATTTTCATGGAGCAATTCTCATTTCTCCGTCAAATACAATCCTAAATAATCGAAAAAGAAGCACACCTTGTCTGACTTTGCAAACAGGACGTGCTTCCATTATTCATTTTTTAGAAATGCAGACTATACTTTTGCTTTCTAAATAAATCAAGTTCTTCCTTACTTCTTCATTGCCTCGGCGGTAGCGACGGCGACTGCGACAGTCGCGCCGACCATGGGGTTGTTGCCCATGCCGAGGAAGCCCATCATCTCAACGTGTGCAGGAACGGAGCTGGAGCCCGCGAACTGCGCGTCGGAGTGCATACGGCCCATGGTATCGGTCATGCCGTAGGAGGCGGGGCCGGCTGCCATGTTGTCCGGGTGCAGGGTACGGCCGGTGCCGCCGCCGGACGCCACGGAGAAGTACTTCTTGCCCTGCTCGATGCATTCCTTCTTGTAGGTGCCTGCAACGGGATGCTGGAAGCGTGTGGGGTTGGTGGAGTTGCCGGTGATGGAGACATCGACGCCCTCGAAGTGCATGATGGCAACGCCCTCGCGGACATCGTCACAGCCGTAGCAGCGGACGTTGGCGCGCTCGCCCTCGGAGTAGCGGATCTCGCGGACGATCTTCAGCTCGCCGGTGTAGTAATCAAACTGGGTCTGGACATAGGTGAAGCCGTTGATACGGGAAATGATCTGGGCTGCATCCTTGCCGAGGCCGTTGAGGATAACGCGCAGCGGCTCCTTGCGAGCCTTGTTGGCGTTGCGGACGATGCCGATCGCGCCCTCTGCGGCGGCGAAGGATTCGTGGCCGGCGAGGAATGCGAAGCACTTGGTATCATCGCTCAGCAGCATTGCGCCGAGGTTGCCGTGGCCAAGGCCGACCTTGCGGTCGTCCGCGACGGAACCGTCGAGGCAGAAGCTCTGGAGGCCGACGCCGATCATCTTTGCGGCTTCGGCAGCATTCTTGACGCCGGACTTCATGGCGATGGCAGCGCCTACGCAGTATGCCCAGCGGACGTTCTCAAAGCAGATGGGCTGGATGCCCGCCGCTATCTCATAGGGGTCAAAGCCCTTGGCCTTGCACATCTCTCTGCACTCTTCGACAGAGCCGATGCCGTACTGAGCGAGGACGCCGTTTATCTTGTCTATTCTTCTCTCGTAATTTTCAAACAGAGCCATTAAATTGTCCTCCTTCTCTTATTCCTGACGCGGGTCTATGTACTTGGCGGCGGAGTCAAACTGGCCGTAGTGACCCTTTGCCTTCTCAAGCGCCTCGTTTGCGTCGATGCCCTTCTTGATGAAGTCCATCATCTTGCCGAGGGAGACAAACTCGTAGCCGACGATCTCACCGTCAGCGTTGAGGGCGATGCGGGTGACGTAGCCCTCGGTCAGTTCGAGATAACGCGGTCCCTTTTCCTTGGTGGCGAACATGGTGCCGACCTGAGAGCGCAGACCTTTGCCGAGGTCTTCCATGGATGCGCCGACTGCGAGGCCGTCCTCGGAGAAAGCGGACTGGCTGCGGCCGTAGACGATCTGGAGGAACAGCTCGCGCATTGCGGTGTTGATAGCGTCGCAGACGAGGTCGGTGTTCAGAGCCTCAAGAATGGTCTTGCCGATGAGGATCTCAGAAGCCATAGCGGCGGAATGGGTCATGCCGGAGCAGCCGATGGTCTCGATCAGAGCTTCCTCGATGATGCCGTTTTTGATGTTCAGGGTCAGCTTGCAGGCGCCCTGCTGGGGTGCGCACCAGCCGATACCGTGGGTGAAGCCGGAAATGTCAGAAATTTCTTTTGCCTGAACCCACTTGCCCTCTTCGGGAATGGGTGCGGGGCCATGGTATGCGCCCTTTGCGACCGGACACATATGCTGTACTTCGGTGGTATAGATCATAGCGATCTCCCTTCTATCTGAAATAAATTTGGAAACTATATCTCAACCGCCGGACTGCCGGAGCCGTCCGGCGGTCGATCGTAAAATTATTTTATCAGGCACTCGCCGGTCATTTCCGCAGGCTGCGGCAGACCCATGATGCGCAGGATAGTCGGCGCGATGTCGGCAAGCTTGCCTCCGTCCTTCAGCTCCAGGCCCTTTTCGCACACGGCGAAGGGCACGGGGTTGGTGGTGTGGGCGGTGTTGACCTTGCCGGTCTCGTCGAACATGCAGTCGGCATTGCCGTGGTCGGCGGTAACGACGAGCACGACGTCATCATGCTTTGCAACCTCGGCGACTATGCGTCCCATGCAGGCGTCCACGGTTTCGACCGCCTTGACGGCGGCGGCCATAACGCCGGTGTGGCCGACCATGTCGCAGTTGGCGAAGTTCGTGACGATAAGGTCGTACTTCTCGGAAGCGATGGCTTCGACGCACTTGTCGGCGACCTTTTCGGCGCTCATCTGCGGGATGAGGTCATAGGTCGGGAACTCTTTCGGAGACGGGACAAGGCAGCGATCCTCGCCCTCGCACTGCTTCTCAACGCCGCCGTTGAAGAAGAAGGTGACGTGAGCATACTTCTCAGTCTCGGCGAGGCGGAACTGCTTCAGGCCATGCGCGCTGACATAGTCGCCGAGCGTGTTCTCGATGACTTCAGGCGGGTACGCGATCGGCAGAGGCAGAGTCTCGTCGTACTGCGCGGTGCAGACGTAGCTGAGGGGGCAAACGGTCTTCTTGCGGGCGAAGCCGTCGAAATCAGGCAGGTTCAGCGCCCAGGTCATCTCGCGTGCGCGGTCGGGGCGGAAGTTCATGAATATCACGCTGTCGCCCTGATTGATAACGCCCTCCGGGCAGACGACGACAGGCTCGACGAACTCGTCGGTCTTGTCCTCGGCATAGCTCTGCTCGACGGCGTGGACGGCATCGTCATCTCTGACGCCTTCGCCGCAAACGATAGCGTTATAGCCCTTCTCTACGCGATCCCAGCGCTTGTCACGATCCATGCCCCAGAAGCGTCCCTGAAGAGTGGCGATCTTGGCGTTGCCGAGCTCATCGCACTTTTCCTGAAGCTCCTTGACAAAGCCCGCGCCGCTCTTGGGCGGGACGTCGCGTCCGTCGAGGAAGCAATGGACATAGACCTTCTCAACGCCGCGCTGCTTAGCCATATCGAGCGCCGCAAAGATGTGGTGCAGGTGGCTGTGCACGCCGCCGGTGGAGAGAAGCCCCATGACGTGCAGCGCGTGGCCGCCGTTCTTGGCATCGTCCATAGCCTTGATATACACGGGGTTCTGGAAGAACTTGCCGTTCTCGATCTCCTGGCTTATCTTGGGCAGGATCTGGAACACGACGCGGCCCGCGCCGATGTTCGTGTGCCCGACCTCGGAGTTGCCCATCTGTCCCTTAGGCAGGCCGACCTCAAGGCCGCTTGCCTGGAGCTGGGTGTAGGGATTCTCGCTGAACAGTTTATCCAGATTCGGCTTTTTGGCGGTGGTAATGGCGTTGCCCGGAGTGGCCGGAGCGATGCCGTAGCCGTCAAGGATTATAAGAACTGCTTTTTTGCTCATAGCTTATTGCGCCTCTATTATTCCTGGTTGGTTGCCGCGATGATGGTGGCGAAGTCTACGGGCTTGAGAGATGCGCCGCCGATGAGGCCGCCGTCGATGTCGGGCTGTGCAAGCAGCTCGGCCGCGTTCTTTGCGTTCATGCTGCCGCCGTAAAGGATGGAGATGGCGCGTGCCGGACGGGCGCCGTAGATGCCGCGGATAACGGCACGGATGCTCTCGCAGACTTCCTGCGCCTGCTCTGCGGTAGCGGTCTTGCCGGTGCCGATCGCCCAGATAGGCTCATAGGCAATGATGCAGCGGCGGAGCTGAGTCGCGTCGATGCCGCTGAGAGCGGCCTTGACCTGATATGCAACGTACTCCATGGTCAGATCCATCTCGCGCTGCTCAAGGCTTTCGCCGACGCAGATGATGGGCATGATGCCCTTGGCGAGCAGTGCTTTGGCCTTGGCGTTGACGAGCATATCGTCCTCGCCGTGGTACTGGCGGCGCTCGGAGTGGCCGACGATGCAGTACTTTGCGCCGATGTCCTGGAGCTGGCTCGCGGAGACCTCTCCGGTGTATGCGCCCTTGTCGAACTTGCTGACGTCCTGTCCGCCGGCGGCGACCTTGGCTTCCTTACCGGCCTTGACCATGGTGGGGATCATAACTGCCGGAGTGCAGAGAACGACGTCGCAGGCTCTGGGAGCCGGCATGGCCGCGCGCAGCTCTTCCATGAAGGGCTTGATCTCAGAGGCGAGCATATTCATCTTCCAGTTGCCGGCGATAACGGTTTTACGGTACTTTCTATTCATTTGTATTTCTCCTTTTCGTGAAGAATTATCTTATTCTCGTTGGTCTCTCCCGTTTTGGGGGAGGCATTTGAGGAGTTCTTACTTATCGAGCAGGCAGGCCACGCCCGGCAGCTCCTTGCCCTCGAGGAACTCAAGGGATGCGCCGCCGCCGGTGGAGATGTGGGTGATCTTGGAGGCGAAGCCGAGCTTCTCGACTGCCGCCGCGCTGTCGCCGCCGCCGACGATGGTCACGGCGTCGCTGTCAACAAGAGCCTGAGCAACCGCGATGGTGCCCTTTGCGAGGGTCGGGTTCTCGAACACGCCCATGGGGCCGTTCCAGACGACGGTCTTTGCGCTCTTCACGGCATCCGCGAACAGGGCGCGGGTCTTCTCGCCGATGTCGAGACCTTCCATATCATCGGGGATAGCGGTGACGTCAACGGTCTTGACCTCGATCTCGCCGTCGATGGGATCGGGGAAGTCCTTCGCAACGACGGTGTCAACCGGCAGAAGGAGCTTGACGCCCTTCTCCTCGGCCTTTTCGAGCATCTTCTTGCAGTAATCGACCTTCTCTGCGTCGAACAGGGACTTGCCGATGCCGTAGCCCTTTGCGGCCACGAAGGTGTAAGCCATACCGCCGCCGATGATGAGGGTGTCGACCTTGTCAAGGAGGTTGTTGATAACGTTGAGCTTATCGGAGACCTTTGCGCCGCCGAGGACTGCGACGAAGGGGCGCTCAGGATCGGCCAGAGCCTTGCCCATGATGCTCAGCTCCTTGTCGACCAGCAGGCCGGAGTAAGCGGGCAGGTAAGCTGCGACGCCTGCGGTGGAGGCGTGCGCTCTATGGACGGTGCCGAACGCGTCGGACACGAAGATGTCGGCCATGTTGGCCAGCGCCTTTGCGAAGTCTGCGCCGTTCTTCTCCTCGCGGATGTCGAAGCGCAGGTTCTCAAGCAGCATGATCTGACCCGGCTTGAGAGCGGCAGCCTTGGCCTGTGCGTCCTCGCCGATGATGTCGGAAGCGAAGATGACTTCCTGACCCAGAAGCTCGGAAAGTCTCTTTGCGACGGGCGCAAGAGTCAGCTTGGTCTTCCACTCGCCCTTGGGCTTGCCGAGGTGGGAGCAGGCAATGACGGCAGCGCCGTGCTCGAGCAGATATTTAATAGTAGGAATGGCAGCGACAATACGCTTGTCGCTGGTGATCTCACCGGTCTCCTTGTTCTGGGGAACGTTGAAATCGCAGCGGAGCAGAACCTTTTTCCCGTTCACGTCTACGTCGTAAACAGTCTTTTTGTTGTAATTCATGGTTTATCCTCCTTAAAAATTATATGCATTTAATCCTGACCCATGGAGCCGACGCCGAGCAGCCCGGGAAAGCCCTGCTGCCGGAGCGCTTCATAGGTCAATATAGCAACGGAGTTTGAGAGATTCAGACTCCGAGCCTCACTTATCATGGGGATACGGATGCAGCTGTCACGGTACTTTTCGCGCAGCCATTCGGGAAGCCCCGCCGTCTCCTTGCCGAACATCAGCGTCACATCGCCGCTCAGATCGGCTTCACTGTACGCCCGCGGCGCTTTGGTGGTCGCAAGGTAGAGCCTACTGTCTCCATTTTTTGCGAAGTACTCGTCAATATTCTCGTATACCGAAATATCGACAAGATACCAGTAGTCCAGCCCGCAGCGCTTGACCGCCTTGTCCGAGATGTCGAACCCAAGCGGTTTTATGAGATGAAGTCTTGCTCCGGTGGCGGCGCAGGTGCGCGCGATGGCTCCGGTATTGTGCGGTATCTCCGGCTCGACCAAAACTATGTTCACCATTGTGTCCCGCTTCCCTTCGCCGAATCTCCCGTTGGCTGCCGATGAGCATTACTTCCCACAGTTCAAAATCATTTTAGCACAAAAATCAGAAAAATCATGCACTTTTTTACGAATTTTGCGATTTCTTGCATTATACACAAAACTGCGGTATAATCGGTATTGCAAAGAGGGCTTTTATTGTCATTTTGCATATGATATTTTATTGTCAAATCTCTCTTTTATGGTGAAAAAGTTATGGATTATATATGTAATGACTGTCCGCGCCGCTGCGGTACGCGCAGGACTGACGAAAAGGGCTCCGGCGTCTGCATGAGTCCGGCTCTGCCCCGCGTCGCGCGCGCCGCGCCGCACTTCGGCGAGGAGCCATGCATCAGCGGTACGCGCGGTTCCGGCGCCATATTTTTCACCGGCTGCAACCTCCGCTGCGTCTTCTGCCAGAACCACGATATAAGCCGCGGACAGGGCGGCAGGACTCTGACCGTGCCGCAGTTGCGGGACGTGATGCTCCGTCTGCGCGACGAGGGCGCGCACAACATAAACCTCGTGACGCCGAGCCATTACGCAAGGCAGCTTGCCGAAGCGCTCTCCGGACTTGAGCTGGGCATCCCCGTGGTCTGGAACAGCTCCGGCTATGACAGCGTGGAGACACTGCGTATGCTTGACGGACTTGTTCAAATCTACATGCCGGACTTCAAGTATTCCGACGCGGAGCTTGCCCGCCGCTACTCCGCCGCGGCGGACTACCCCGAAGTCGCCATGGCCGCCATACGCGAGATGTACCGCCAGACCGGAGCCTACGTCATGGGTGAGGACGGCATCCTGCGCTCTGGCGTGCTGATACGTCACCTCATTCTCCCGGGTCAGGAGCTGAACGCAAAGGAAGTCATGAACTTCATCGAGGATGAGTTCCCCGAAAACGGCGTTCTGTTTTCGCTGATGAGCCAGTACACGCCGATGCCTGGGCTGACGAAGTTTCCGGAGCTTATGGAACGCATCGACGCGCGGACGAACGCGCGGCTCATCGGCTACATGGAGCGGCACGGCATTGCAAACGGCTACTGGCAGGAGCCGGACTCCGCGACCGACGAGATGATACCGGATTTTGACCTCACCGGAGTTGACATTTCAGTGGAAAAGTCGGATAATTGAGTAAAACCAAACAAGCAAAAAATAAAGAGGTGCATCATGGATTACAACGAAATTCTCAGCGCCGCACGAGAGTGCGTAGGCCCCTACTGCAAGGCATGTCCCGTCTGCAACGGCCGCGCCTGCGGCAACACCATGCCCGGCCCCGGCTGCAAGTTCCCCGGCAACGCCGCGGCGCGCAACTATGACAAGTGGCAGGAGATATGCGTCAACATGGACACGCTCTGCCAGAACTTCGCCGATCCCGACGTCTCCTTTGAGATGTTCGGTCATCGCTTCTCCGCGCCGATCTTCGCCGCTCCCCTCGGCGCCGTCGATCTGCACTACGGCTCGAAGTACAAGGATCAGCAGTATAACGCCATCCTCGTCAAGGCCGCCGCGGAATACGGCGTCATGGCTCTGACCGGCGACGGCGTCGACCCCGACATAATGAAGTCCGCATCCGAAGACATGGTCAAGGCCGGCGGCATGGGATGCCCGACCATCAAGCCGTGGAACAAGGAAGCCGTGTTCGAAAAGCTCGACATTCTCAACTCCAAGGGCATATTTGCCGCGGCGATGGACATCGACGGCGCTGGTCTCCCCTTCCTCAAGGCCATGAATCCCAATGCCGGCAGCAAGACCGTTGAGGAGATGCGCGAGATAATCGGCTACGCAAAGATGCCGTTCATCATCAAGGGCATAATGACTCCGGCGGGCGCGCTGAAGGCCGTCGAGGCTGGCGCGAAGGCCATAGTCGTCTCCAACCACGGCGGGCGCGTTCAGGGCGGCGTCCCCTCCACGGCGGAAGTCCTGCCCGCGATAGCTGAGGCCGTCAAGGGCAAGATCACGATACTGGTCGATGGCGGCATCCGCTCCGGCGTTGATGTGTTCCGTGCGATCGCGCTGGGCGCGGACGGCGTGCTGATCGGCCGCCCCATGCTCACGATGATCTACGGCGGTGGCGAAGAGGGCTTCAGGGTCTACATGAACAAGCTCGTCGGCGAGCTTAAATCGACGATGACCATGTGCGGCGCGGCCTCGCTCAAGGACATCAGACGCGATATGATCTGGATCGGCAAGTAAAAAAAATGAACCCGTAAGCTTAATTAGCTTGAAGTGATAAAATAATGGTAGACACAAAAGTGCCTACCATTATTTTTATGCTATTATAGACATGGAGGTGGCAAT
>URGI01000077.1 GCA_900547315.1 uncultured Eubacteriales bacterium
GCCGACCGCGTCGCCTACGACAAGACCGATGCCCATACCGATGAGAAAATTCTTTTTATTCATACTCATACCTCCCAAAATTCCGTTAACAGCTTTTGTTAACCAATGGTATTATGCGCATATTTTAGATTGCTACACGCATGCAAATTGTGGTACAATATAAAAAAAGAAATAAAAGAGAAAAACAAAATTTTCGGAGGCAAACGCCATGAGCGTAAAAATACTTGCCGTGGGCGATGTCTGCGGCGAACCCGGCCTTGACAATCTTGAGAAGAACCTGCGGAATTACCGTAAGGAAAACGGCATAGATTTTGTCGTTGTGAACGGCGAGAACGCGAACGTCGTCGGCGTGACGCCGCGCCAGGCAGACGCGATATTCCGCGCGGGCGCGGACGTCATCACCCTAGGCAATCACACCTGGACGCGCACGGAGCTGAGACCGTATCTTGACGAGCGGAGCCGCATACTCCGTCCAGCAAACTTCGCGCCGCAGTGCCCCGGCCGCGGTATCGGCGTGTTCAAAACGGCGTTCGGCGACGTGTGCGTGCTGAACCTGATAGGCCGCTTCACGCTGGACAGTAATACCGACAATCCCTTCGTCATCGCCGACGGCTATATGGAGGAGATCAAGGAGAAAATAATCCTTGTGGATTTCCACGCCGAGGGCACCAGCGAGAAGCGCGCGATGGGCTTCATGCTTGACGGCAGGGCGAGCGCCGTATGGGGAACGCACACCCATGTCCAGACCTCGGATGCCTGCGTGCTGCCCAAGGGGACGGGCTATATAACCGACCTCGGTATGACCGGCGCTGTCAACTCGGTGCTGGGCATCGATCCTGAGCAGAGCATAGGCAAGTTCATGGGAGACCCGCCGCGGCGCTATGAATCCGCGAAAGGGCCTGTAAAGCTGGAGGGCTGCATTTTTGAAATTGACCCGCAGAACGGGCGCTGCCTGCGGGCGGAAAGTGTTAGACTGACATGAAAAATATAAAGATACTTCATACCGCTGACCTGCACCTCGACTCCGCGTTCGAGGCGCTGCCCGCGGGTAAGGCCGCGATTCGCCGCGCGGAGCAGCGGGAGCTGCTGTCACGGTTGGCGGAGCTGGCGCGCAGCGAGCGGGCAGACATCGTCCTGCTCGCCGGTGATATCTTCGACGGCGGCGGAACGTATTTCGAGACCGGAGCGGAGTTTGTGCGCTGCCTGCGGGATATGAGCGTGCCGGTGTTCATCGCGCCGGGAAATCATGACCCGTACGACGCGCGCTCGCCGTACGCGAAGCTGGATATCCCCCAGAACGTGCGTATCTTCACCGAAAGAGACGTCGAGTGTGCGGAGCTTCCGGAGCTGGGCGTGCGCGTTTACGGCGCGGCGTTCACCGGCAGCACCGACGGCCCCGACATCACGAATATCCGCACGGAGCGCGCAGAGGGGACGTGGAACATTCTCTGTGCGCACGGCGAGGTCGGCTTTGACCCCGTCAATGAGCAGGCACTGTCCGCAAGCGGCCTTGACTATGCCGCGCTCGGCCACATACATAAGGCGAGCGGGCTGCGCCGGTCGGGCGGCACATGGTATTCATGGCCTGGCTGCCCGGAGGGGCGCGGCTTTGACGAAACGGGCGAAAAGACCGTGAGCATCGTCGAGCTGTCGGATTCCGGCTGCAGGCTCACGCCGGTGTGCATCGCCT
Source organism: uncultured Eubacteriales bacterium (assembly GCA_900547315.1). Taxonomy (GTDB): domain Bacteria; phylum Bacillota; class Clostridia; order Oscillospirales; family Oscillospiraceae; genus Limivicinus. Next base: position 1,691 of record URGI01000077.1, read on the forward strand.
CGCGCAGATATGAGATACTGCCCGTTGAGGTGACGGGCTGCGACCCGCTGCTTGCCGTACACACGGTGCTGCCGGAGAACACGGCGCGGGACGTGTACAGAATCGTGCTGACGGGCGAGGTGGACACGCCGCCTGACCTGAGCCGTCTGCGGCGAAATCTGGACGACTGCTTCTTCTCACTGCAGCTTCGGGACGAGACCCGCCTGCGGCAGGACGTTTGGGAGCGTGCGGAGGAGGACAGCCTGCGCGGCATATTCCTGCGTAAGCTCCGCGAAAAATATAACTCCGCGCAGTCCGAAGAGCGGGAGCTGATAGAGCAGGCCGCGCGCTGGGGGCTTGCTGCACTTGACAACATGGAGGAGGTCGTTCGCCATGAAGATAAATAAAATGACGGCTTCCTTCGGCAAGCTTGAAAACGAGAGCATCGCGTTTCACGACGGGTTGAACGTGGTCTGCGCCCCAAACGAGAGCGGCAAATCGACATGGTGCGCGTTCATAAAATCCATGCTCTACGGCGTTGACAGCTCGGAGCGCGCGAAGATCGGCTATCTGCCGGACAAGATGCGCTATGCCCCGTGGTCTGGCGCGCCGATGGAAGGCTCCATGGAGCTGACGGCGGACAACTGCGACATCACCATAATGCGCCGTACAAAGACAAAGAGCGCGCCCATGCGCGACTTTTCGGCTGCCTATACCGGCAGCAACGTCGCGGTGGAAAAGCTCACGGGCACCAACTGCGGCGAGATGCTCACCGGAGTGTCGAAGGACGTGTTCTGCCGCAGCGCATTCGTCGCGCAGGGCGCAGTGGCCGTCACGGGGAGCAAGGAGCTTGAAAAGCGCATAAACGCCATCGTCGCGGCCGGAGACGAGCACAGCTCGTATTCCGAGGCCGATGAGCGGCTTCAGGCGTGGAAGCGCAAGAGAAAATATAACCGCCGCGGCGCACTGCCGGAGCTTGAACTGCGCATAGATGACGATCGGGCGAAGCTTGAGCAACTGCAGGACACGGTGGATGAGGAGGAGCGCCTCGAGGAGCAGCTCGCGCAGGCGCATCAGCGCTGCTCATCGCTTGAGACGGAGGTCAACGAGAGCCGCCGCCGTCAGCGCAAGGAGTCGCTTGAGCGTCTCAACCGCAGCCGCGCAGAGCTGAAGCAGCGCAGCGACGAGCATGATGCCGCGCTCACGGAGCTTTCGGCCAGACGCGAGCAGCTGCATAACAGCAGCTTCGGCCTCACGGAGCCGGACGAGCTGGAGGAGCGTATAGACGCGGATATAGACCGGATGGCGCAGTTGAAATCGGCTGCGGAAAAGAAAGCCTCGCCCCTGCTGGCGCTGATATTCTTCGTGCTGGCGGCAGTCGGCGCGGCGCTGTATGTGGCGCACGGCAGCGTGGCGTTCATCGTCATGGCGATAGTCATGATGGCCGCGGCAATGGTGTTCATCTTCCGCTGGACAAAAGCGAAGCAGGCCGCAGTGCAGGCCGGTGAAGCGCGAAGGCAGCTATTGAAAAGCTATCATGCCGCGTCGCCGGACGATATAAGAGCCGCAGCGGCGCGCCATCGCGAGCTTTGGGAAGCTGCGGAAGAGGCCGAGGCCGACGAGCACCGCAGCCGCAGCGCGTATGAATCCGCCAAGGAGCGGCAGGCGAAGCTGGAGGAGATCACGATATCCGAGCTGGATTTCTCCGGCGGCAGCTCCGAGGCCGCGCAGCTTGGCCGGGAACTGAACGAGAAGCGCGCCCAGACCGAACGCCTTGCCTCACAGCTCGCATCCGTGCGCGGCAGGCTTGCCGCCATGGGCGACCCGATGGTCATCAGGAGTGAGCTGAGCAGCATGGAGGACGAGCGCGAGGAGCTTAAAAACGAGTGTGCCGCGCTCGACATGGCGATAGAGACGCTGAAGGCGGCGGACACCGAGATGCAGCTGCGCTTCTCGCCGGAGCTGAGCCGCCTTGCGTCGGAATACATGGCGGAGATGACCGGCGGGCGCTGGAACGGCGTGACGCTCAACCGCGATTTCACGGCGGCGGCGAAAGCGGAGGACGGAGCGGTAGCGCACGAGGCGGAGTACCTGAGCCTTGGGACGCTCGACCTGATGTATCTGGCGGTTCGGCTCGCGGTGTGCGAGCTGGCGCTGCCGGAAGGGGAGTCCTGCCCGCTAATCATAGATGACGCGCTCGTGAACATGGACGCGGAGCGCACCGCACAGGCCATGAATCTGCTGAGAAAGCTTGCCGAGAAGCGTCAGGTAATACTCTTCACCTGCCGCAGCCTTGAATGACAGGCAATGCTGGAACCGCGCCTGACTCATTTATGAGTCGGGCGCGGTGATTTTATATAGAACGCGGGACGGCACAGAGGCCGTCCCGCACGCGCATAAAAATTGATCCCCGGCCGGAATTCCGGCCGGGGATCGGTTTGGTTGTGCTTACTTATCCAGATAATTCTTCAGCAACTCCTGCAGCAGCTCGTCTCTGTCGAGACGGCATATCAGCGTGCGTGCGTTGTTGTAGTTGGTGATATAGGTCGGATCCTCCGAAAGAATATACCCCACTATCTGGTTGATCGGATTGTAGCCCTTTACCATGAGGGAGTTATACACGGATGACAGAATCTCTCTCATCTCGGCTTTGCTGTCCAGCGCTGTGAACTTTCTTGTTACATCCTCCATGATGTCCCTCCTCTTCACTTATTTATTGGCTACATTATAGCATATTAGTTTGTCAAGTAAAGTCGAAAAAACTAAACAAAAGGTTAATTTTTCTTAAGGTGGTATAATTTTACCGAATGCTGGCACCGAATTTCCGCTCAAGCGCGGCGAGAACCTTCTTCACGGTTTCCTCGGCATGGTCGTCGGTGAGAGTCTGGTCGTCGGCGCGCATGGTCAGCGAGAAGGCGACGGACTTCTTGCCCTCGGAGATGTGGTGGCCGGTGTACACGTCGAAGATACGGCAGCCCTTGAGGTACTGGCCACCCTCGGCCATGATGTGATCCACCATGTCGCCCACAGGAATCTCAGCGCCGCAGACGACGGCGATGTCGCGCGTGACCGAAGGGAAGCGCGGCAGCGGCTTATACACTGGGATACCGCCGCGCAGGGAGTGCAGCGCGTCAAAGCTCAGCTCCGCGCAGTACATCTCCGCGTCCACGCCGTAATTGGCGGCGACGGCGGGGTGGATCTGACCGAGTATACCGATGTAGGTCTCGCCGCACCAGACCTTGGCGCAGCGGCCGGGGTGGTAGGACTGGTTCTCGCGCTCAGCGGCGAAGTGCAGCTTGTCAATACCGAGGCCGCTGCACAGCTCCTCGACCCAGCCCTTGATGCGGAAGAAGTTCATCTCAGGGCCGTATGCGCCCATGGAGACTATCTTCGGCTCGTCGGCCAGACCGTCGGCGCGCTTGAGGTAGATGCGGCCTATCTCGTAGAGCGCGGCGGACTTGTTGCGGTAGTTGTAGTTGCGGGTCAGAATCTCCAGCATGGAGGGAAGAATGGTCGTGCGCATTATCGAGGTGTCCTCGCCAAGGGGGTTGAGGATGCGCAGACTGTCGCGCAGCGGGGAATCCGCCGGCATACGGATCTTGTCATAGTAGCTGGGGCTGATGAACGAGTAGGTGATTATCTCGTCCAGACCCATTGCGCGGCACAGCTCGCCGACGCGGCGCTCGCTCTGCTGCACGGGGGTGAAGCCGCCGCAGGTGCTTATTGCGCCGGTGAAGCGGGTGGGGATGTTATTGTAGCCGTAGAAACGGGCGACCTCCTCGGCAATGTCGGAGTAGTGCTCAACGTCGCCGCGCCAAGACGGAACGTGGATGACGTCGCCGTCAAGCGTGAAGCCGAGGTCGAGCAGAATTTTCTTCATGCTGTCCTTGTCGATATCGGTGCCGAGCAGGGAGTTTATCTTGTCCGGCTCAAGCAGAACGGTCTTTTCCTCGATGGGCTTCGGCACTACGTCGATGACGCCATCGACGACCTCGCCGCAGCCGAGCAGCTCTATAAGCTCGCAGGCGCGGTTCACGGCGCGCAGCGTGCCCTGCGGGTCAAGCCCCTTCTCAAAGCGTGCGGATGCGTCGGTGCGCATGCCGAGTGCGGTAGCGGTGCGGCGCACGGAGGTGCCGTTGAAGTTCGCGCTCTCGAAGAGAACCATCGCCGTGTCGCCGACGATCTCGCTGTTCTCACCGCCCATGACGCCCGCGACCGCGACGGGCTTGTCAGTGTCGCAGATGCAGAGCATGGAGGGGGTCAGTTTGCGCTCGGTGCCGTCCAGCGTGCGGATGCTCTCGCCCTCGCGCGCGGTGCGGACGTGTATCTCATTGTTGCCGACGCAGGCAAAGTCGAACGCGTGCATGGGCTGGCCGTACTCAAGCATGACGTAGTTTGTGATGTCGACGATGTTGTTTATCGGGCGCATACCGGCGTTGCGGATACGCTCACGCATCCAGCGCGGGGACGGCGCAATCTTGACGTTCTTGACCATGCGCGCGGTGTAGCGCGGGCAGAGCGCGGCATCCTCGACGATGATCTTCGCCATTTCGTTGATGTCGCCGCCGGCCTTTGCCTCAACAACCGGCTCGTGCAGCTTCAGCTCCTTGCCGAAGGTCACTGCGGCCTCGCGCGCGAGACCGATGACGCACAGACAGTCGGGGCGGTTCGGGGTTATCTCAAATTCGACTACATGGTCGTCACGGCCGAGGATAACGGCCATATCGTCGCCGGGCTTGTAGTCCTCGTTGAGAATGAGGATACCGTCGGAAATGCAGTGCGGGAACTCCTCCTGCTTCGCGCGGAGATCATCCAGCGAAAGTATTGCATTTTTCTTGGTGTCATAGGCCACAAGATCGCCCGCGTGGACGTTCTGGCAGTCGGTCACGGGATCGGCCGCGGCTTCGCCGAGGTCGAGCGCGACCAGCCACAGGCCGTAGCCCTTGTTCTGCACGTCGAGCGCCTTTGCCGCGACGACGCTGCCGAAAATCTTGTCTCCGGCCTTGATGTCGGTGGGGATGGAGGGCTTTGCGGGATCGATCGGATGATAGTCGCCGAGGATAGCGGCCGGCTTTATCTCCGCGTAGGGGAAATCGTGCAGATCGCAGTCAAGCTCCTTGAGCGAGCAGAGCATACCGGCGGACTCCACGCCGCGCAGCTTGCCCTTCGTTATCTTCACGCCGCCGGGCAGCAGGGAATTGTGCAGCGCCGCGGGGACGAGGTCGCCGCAGTGGACGTTCCACGCGCCGGTGCATATCTGCACAGGCTCCGCTTCGCCGATGTCTATCTGCGTGACGAGCATGTGGTCGGAGTTGGGGTGCTTCTCGATGGAGAGAATGCGGCCGACCTTGACGTTCTTTATCGTCTCGCTCAGGTTCTCGGTCACTTCGACCTTGGAGCCGGAGACGGTCATGGCCTCGGCGAAGCGCTTGTCGTCATATTCATCAAAGCTCAGGTCGACGAATTCATTGAGCCATTTTCTTGAAAGATTCATGTTGTTCTCCCTTCAATATATCAGAACTGTTCGAGGAAGCGCACGTCGTTCTCAAATATCAGGCGCAGGTCGGTGATCTTGTATTCGCCCATTGCGAGACGCTCAAGACCCATGCCGAAGGCCCAGCCGGAGTACACGTCCGGATCAATGCCGCAGCCGGCGAGAACCTTGGGGTGCACCATGCCGGCGCCGAGGACTTCGATCCAGCCCTCGCCCTTGCAGGTGGGGCAGCCCTTGCCGCCGCACTTGTGGCACTGGATGTCCAGCTCGCAGCTCGGTTCGGTGAAGGGGAAGTGGTGCGGGCGGAAGCGGGTGACGGTGCCCTTGCCGTATATCTTTTCGACGACGAGGTTTAGCGTGGCTTTCAGGTCGGACATCGTGACGCCCTTGTCGATGACCATGCCCTCAATCTGGTGGAACATCGGGGAGTGCGTTGCATCGACCTCGTCCTTGCGGTAGACGCGGCCGGGGGCGACGATGCGGATGGGCAGGGGGCGGGTCTCCATCGCGTGTATCTGCATCGGGGAGGTCTGAGTGCGCAGCAGGATGCTGCTGTCGTCCTTGAAATAGAAGGTGTCTGTCCATTCGCGGGAGGGGTGGCCTTCGTCGATGTTGAGCTTGGTGAAGTTATATTCCGCCTTCTCGACTTCGGGGCCGTCGAGAATTTCAAAGCCCATGCCTATGAAGATGTCCTTGATCTGGTCGAGGACGTTGTACATCGGGTGCTTGTGCCCCAGCGTACTGGTCTCGCCCGGCAGCGTGACGTCAACGGCCTCACGCTCAAGCTTCAGCTCCATGAGCTTGGAGCCAAGCTCGGCCTTGCGCTGCTCGATGGCGGCCTCAATGTCGCCGCGCAGTTGGTTTGCCAGCTGACCCATGACGGGGCGCTCCTCGGCGGAAAGCTTGCCCATCTGGCGCAGGATGCCGGTAAGCTCGCCCTTCTTGCCCAGATACTTGACGCGCAGGCTCTCCAGAAGCTCGATGTCGTCGGCTTCGAGAATGGCCTTGATGGAACTGTCTCTAAGTCCCTGCATTAACTCTTTCATCACGATTCTCCTTGAAAAATACTTGAAATAACTTTGGAAAGCAAAAAAATAAGCCCCCGTCCCAAATAGGGACGAAAGCATAGCCTCCGCGGTACCACCCACGTTCGGCGCACTGCGCCGCACTCAAGGAGCAGTAACGCGCTCCACACGCCGGGGATTGGC
>URGI01000078.1 GCA_900547315.1 uncultured Eubacteriales bacterium
TGTCATTCACTACCGCGCCGCCGCTGCGCTACCCCTCAAGCTCCCCCGCTGCTCTCTTATCCGCGCCCTGCTGCACATGTTCTTTGACAGACTGAACACCCCCTGCGGGGAACCGCAGGGGGTGTTCACATCGCTATATTCAGCTTACTCCTTGACGGTGCCGTCGGGATTGAACAGCGGCAGCGGGGCAAGGCAGATGATATCGTGTCTGGCCTGCGCGTCGCCCTCGGCGAGCACAGCCATGCGGCCCGCGATGATGCCGCCCGCACGGGTGACAAGCTCCTCCATTGCGTGCAGCGACTCGCCCGTGGAAATAACGTCGTCAACGATGAGCATGCGCTTGCCGCGGATAAGCTCCGCGTCCGCAGTGTCGATGACGAGCTTCTGGATGCTCATGGTGGTGATGGACTTGACCTCCACCTCGAACACGCCGGACATATACGCCTTCGCGCCCTTGCGCGCAAGGAAGTACTTCTCCGCGCCGCTCTGCCGCGCCATTTCGTACAGCAGGGGGATTGCCTTCGCCTCGGGGGCGATGATGTAGTCATATTCCGGAGCGCGCTTGAGCAGCTCCGCCGCACAGTGGACAGTCAGCTCGACGTCGCCGAACATAACAAATGCGCCGATGTAGAGGTCGTCAGTGACCTTGCAGAGCGGCAGCTCACGTTTTAAGCCGGCAATGTCCATCTCGTAAGTCATTTTTATATTCCTCCTGAAAGAGCAAACTTTTTTACTCATACATTTTACAGGAAATTTTGCAAAAATCAAGTGCTATTTGCGTTTTATCGGGGATCTCGCGGAATTTTTCCCTCAGCCCTCCATGAGCCTCAGCAGCTCCGCCAGCTCAAAGCTGCCCGTGGGCGCCATTCTGCCCTCGCGCTGCAGCTCAAGTATCTCGTCCGCCCGCGCGAGCATCGCCCCGCAGGTCTCGCCCTCCTGAAGCGTCAGCTCGTCGAGCGCGACGTCCCGCTCGAACAGCCACACGTCCTCGAACCGCCCCGTGACTCGGTGCGACGCGACGCGCCGTCCGCGCATCGGGTCGAGCCGCAGTCCCGTCTCCTCGCGCACCTCGCGCAGCGCGGCGGTCAGGCTGTCGTCTCCGGTGAGCGCCGAGCCGCCGGTACACTCCCACATGTTCGGGTAGCCCTTGTTCGGCGAACGCTTTGTGAGCAGATAGCGCCCGTCGCCGCCGCGTATCCACGCGTACACGACGAGGTGGAACTCGCCCTCGCCCATCGGCTCCGCGCGGCGATGCAGCCGTCCGGTCGGGCAGCGGTCGGCGTCGTACACGTCCCACAGCTCGTCGCCGCCGCATTGCCGGTTCAGCCAGCTCTGCACCCGCGCGAACAGCAGCGGCTGTATCGCGGGGTAGGTCAGGCGCTCCGCCTCGGGCAGCAGCTCGAACAGCTGCCGCTCCGCGATCTCCGACTCCGGCAGCTCGCCGAGCATGTCGATCTCCGCAAAGTACAGCATCCCGTAGTCCGTCCGCCCATCCGTGGTCACGCTGTACACGCGCACGCGGCTGAGCGTGAAAAGCTCCGCGCCCGTCTCCTCGTACAGCTCGCGCCGCGCGGCGGCGTCGATATCCTCGCCCGGCTCCCTGTGCCCGCCGGGCAGCTCCCACGTGCCGCGCTCGCGGTGACGGCTGAGCACCCATTGCCCGCCGCAGCGCGCGGCGACCACCGCGTAGCGCAGCTCCGCCGCCGTGTCCGCCGCGTAAAATTGTACGTTTATATCCATGGATCAACTCTCCGATTCAATATTATACCAATTGCGATATAGGTATAATACTAATATTCTACGTAAAAATCAAGTCGCTCTTTATTTTTCGACGGAACTGGGGTATAATCCATGTGTAAACCATATAAGGAGGGTTAAATATGAAACAGTATTTTGAAATAGTGGACGTCATGGCGCGCGAGATCCTTGACTCCCGCGGCAATCCGACCGTCGAGGTCGAGGTCACTCTGGACGACGGCACCGTCGGCCGCGCGGCCGTGCCTTCAGGCGCGTCTACCGGCATGTACGAAGCCTGCGAGCTGCGCGACGGCGACAAGAGCCGTTACAACGGCAAGGGCGTTCTGCTCGCGGTAGAGAACGTCAACCATGAGCTGGCCGAAGCGCTGGTCGGCATGAACGTGCTGGATCAGCCCTCTATTGACAAGATGCTCATAGATATCGACGGCACCCCGAACAAGACCCGTCTCGGCGCGAACGCCATCCTCGGCGTGTCCCTCGCCTGCGCGAAGGCAGCCGCCGCCGCAACCGGCGTCAGCCTGTATAACTACATCGGCGGCGTCAACGCCAAGACCCTGCCCGTGCCGATGATGAACGTGCTCAACGGCGGCCAGCACGCCGCCGGCTCGAACGTGGACATTCAGGAGTTCATGATAATGCCTGTCGGCGCGGAGAGCTTCCATGAGGCGCTGCGCATGTGCGCCGAGGTGTTCCACGCGCTGAAGAAGGTAGTTCCGGCGTCCGGCGTGGGCGACGAGGGCGGCTATGCGCCGAATCTCGACAGCGACGAGGACGCGCTGAAGGCGCTTGTCACGGCGATTGAGAAGGCGGGCTACAAGCCCGGCGACGACTTCCGCATCGCAATAGACGGCGCGGTGTCCGACTGGTACAGTGAGGAGGACAAGTGCTATCATCTGCCGAAGCGCGGCATCGTGATGACCAGCGAGCAGATGGTCGATATGTGGGAGAGCTTCGTTGATAAGTACCCGATCGTCTCCATTGAGGACGGCATGGGCGAGAACGACTGGGAGGGCTGGCAGCTGATGACCCGCCGCCTCGGCCACCGCATCCAGATCGTCGGCGACGACCTGTTCGTGACGAACGTGGAGCGCATAAAGAAGGGCATCAAGCTCGGCGCGGCGAACGCCGTGCTGATAAAGCTCAACCAGATCGGCACCCTGACCGAGACGCTTGACGCGATACAGACCGCACATCGCGCCGGCTGGACGGCTATCGTCTCCCACCGCTCCGGCGAGACGGAGGACACGACCATCGCGGATATCTCCGTCGCCGTCAACGCGGGGCAGATCAAGACCGGCGCGCCCTCGCGCACGGATCGCGTGGCGAAGTACAATCAGCTGCTGCGCATCGAGGAGGAGCTGTTCGACTCCGCCGAATACCTCGGCAAGGACGCGTTTTTCTCGATAAAGTAAATGAGTGAACCCACGGGAAGCTTTACAGCTTCCCGTGTGTGTTTTTGTTGGGGGCAACGCGGCCACGCCAGTCCGAAATCTTTGCCGCGAAGCGGCGCCCCTCTTAGGGGAGCCGAGAGGGGCATAGCAACCACTACCCTACCTAAGATGCGCGCCAAGGGAGGGGGTATGCGCAGCGCCTTATTCCCACCAATATTTCATCTTACATTTAACAAATTCGTAACGCAATGCGCGGCGGTATATACTATAATATCAATTTGTAAAAAAGGAATGGTTGTAGTTTTTAAGGAGCTGCATTGCATGAAACTCAAAAAAATAACTGCTTTGGCGCTGATTCTGGCAGCTGTCGTTTCGCTGTGCGCCTGCGGTGCGACCGCGGCCGCGCCCGCCGCGGCAACTGAATGCACCTGCGGCGGAGACGCTTCCGTATGTACCTGCTGCGGCAACTGCTGCGCGTCGGACTCCCAGCCCGCGCAGACCGCATCCACCCCAGCGGAGGACGCAGACTTCGACTCACGGCTCGCAGGCTCATGGACTCTTGTGGCCGAGGAGATACACGGCGCGCTGGGCGAGATAAAGAACAGCTCCGTCCCGGACGGCAGCAATATGTACATAAGCCTTGACGGCGGCGTGAGCGGCGAGATATTCGACGCGGTCACGCGGGCGCTGAAGGTCAGCTTCGGCACGAACACCGTCTTTGAACCCCTCGGCACGATCACGTCGGACAACGGCAGGCTGGACATCACCGGCCTTCTGCCCGATAACTCCGGCATCACCATAAACAAGGCCACGTACGCCTTCTCCGACATCACGAAAGGCTCCTACAAGTCCTGCACGCACAACGCCGCCTTCGCGGAGGACACCGACAACCGCATGAAGCTCAACATCTCCTGCACAGTTGACGGCATGATCGTTCACGGCGACATCGACGTCGCGCTCACCTTTGAGCGCATCTACCCCGTCTGGTCGTACAGCAGCGACGGCAGCAAGGGCAAGTATCTGCTCATGGACGCGCTGGAGGGCAAGTGGCAGGACAATTATGAGAATGTCTGGGACTTCGCGCTGGACGTGAAAAGCTCCGAGGCGTCCACCGTGCTGAGCTTCAGCGTCACGGACAAGGACGGCGCGGTCAAGGCCGGTGTCGATTTCCTCGCGGTTGAGAGCGACGACGGGCTGGGCGTCGACCTGACCTTCGCCTTTGATAGCTCGCGCATAAACGGGCGGCTGCAGTATTTTGACGGCAGCACCCTGACGCTCACGACCGACATGGGCGAGACTCTGACGCTCAAACGCGTGAGCTGAGAACAGAATAGAATGAGATGAGCCACCCATGAAATCGCTCGGCTAGAGTGATTTCATGGGTGGCTTTTTGCGCAGGACGCGTGGGTGCGACGGAACGGCACAGAGGCCGTCCCCTACGATTATATTTATAGTGCGTTCTTTCTTTTCTCCCCCGCTCCAGTCTCACCTCTGGCGACACCTTCGGCGCCGCCGCTTTGCTGCCCTAAGAGGGGCAGCGAAGCGGCAAAGGTTTAGAGCTGGCACGTCGCCCCGTCTCCGCGCCGCGTCAGATATAATGCTTGCGCGGGATGCGGTCGTAATGCCGGAGCAGGATCGGCTCCACGCAGGAGGACAGGAACTTCATGTCAAGATTAAAGAAATATATCAAAAAGGTCACGGCGAAAAATCCGCCCGCTCCGCCGAGGAGCTTCAGCGACAGCCTCTTCAGATTCATACTTTCTCCTCCTTTGTCACCATGCGTTCTCGTCCGGCAGAACCTCGATGGACGGATCCAGCGGCTCCTCGCGCATGACGGTACGCATATACTCGTTGAACTGGTCGCGGATGGCCTGACGCGAATACACGCGCGGATCGCACAGGTCGTGGCAGACCCAGACGAGGTGTATCCCGCGCTCGCGCGCCTGCTCCTCGAACTGCCCGTGCATACCGACCAGCGCCTTGCAGCTCATGTGCTCCCACATCATCACCATGTCCGCGTTCATCTTCTCGCAGAACTCCCACAGCTCGTCGACCAGCACCTTATAGCCGCCGTGTGTACGGTTGCGCATGATCATGTTCTCGGTCAGGTACGCCATGTCGTAATACGCCTGCTCGCGGTTCTCCGGCGTGTCCTCCTCGGCGATCTCCTTGCTGATGACCATGGACAGCATATCCGTCAGCGGCACGACGCCCCAGCAGTGCACCATCCAGTTGAGCATGTCGATGACATACTGCGGCTGCACGCCCCAGACTATGCAGCGGTGGCGGTACTCGGGCGCCATCATCGTCTTGCGCTCGTAGCCGCGCTGCACGTACTTCATTATCTTCCGGTCTATCGGCGGGAACAACGGCGAGCGGCCGCAGTTGCCCATGTAGTTTGTGTCGTTATACAGCGAGAAGGTCGCGCCGATGAACTGCGGGTAGGGCGTGCTGTTGACCTCGAGCCAGGTCAGGCGGTTGCGCGTCGTCTCGTTGACGCGCTTGGCGCACTCAAAATACGCCTTCCAGTCCCACTTCGCGCCGGTCTGCTCCTCGATAAACGCGATGGCCTTCCTGATATCCTGCGCGGCGTACTCCTGCACGTCCTCCTCCTTGTGCCGCATCGGCGCGACGAGCTGGAAGGTCGGGATGCCGTACTCGCGCTCAAGGCGCTTTGCAATTATGCCGTTGCCCATCAGCGAGCCGTCGCAGGTGGTGTTGACCTGCACGGCGCACTTGCCGAGCACGGGGAAATCGTCCTCGATGGAGGCGCCCGCCTCGGCCTCGGGCATCGGGCACACGTCGCCCGGGATGCCGAACTGCTGCGCGACGTCGAGATAATGCGTGGACGAATACTGGTTCAGGAGGTTTGCGGAGAACATCGTCGGCACCTCGCGCAGTATCGCGTGGAGCGTCGGGAAGCCCATCATGAACGCCGTCATGGCGTTCTCGTCGGTCAGGACGCAATCGTTTGAATACTTGACGTCGTTGCCGGTGCGGCGGTCGCCGCGGATGGAGTTATCAATACATGTCGCCACGTCCTTGACGACGAAGTCCATCGCCGTGTGCACGATGCGCAGCGGCTCGTCGCGCAGACCCATCGTGAATTTATCCAGCATGTGCGGCACGGCGAGGTAGTTTGCGAACCAGCGGTACCTGAACATGGCCTTGACGTTGCGGGGCTTGATGATGACTCCGGCGAGGATGGACAGCAGGTACAGCCATCTGCCGTAATCATAGAGGGTGTCCTTTATGCCGCGCCACTCGCGGCGGCGGCGCACCTTGCCGCCGTCAAAAAGCACGCCAAGCCGTTTTTCTCCGATACGTTCCCGACTGTTTTCCACCAGCGCCATTACCTTGCACCTCCCTGAAGCTTTTTTATCTCAATGCTTTCCACAAACGCCTGCACACGCGTGCGCATCTGGCCGATGGACGAGGCGATGTTGTACGGCCGGTCGACCGACATCACGGGGAAGCCGTAGTCCTCGCGCAGCATCGTCGAGCCGAGCAGCCGCTCGTATGCCCACGGGTCGCAGAATTTCACCTGCTGGTATATGATGCCGTCCGCGCCGTATTCGCGCGCGACGTCGTTGACGTACTGCTTACGGCCGTAGACCTTCTCCATGTTCATCATGCGCGGACATTGGCCGCGGTGGACGTACTGGCGGCAGAGCTGGGTCAGCGCGTCCTCGTCGTCGTTCATCTCGATGACGTCGCGCCCCGGCAGCGAGCCGAAGCAGAAGCGATCCGCGCAGACGTAAGCGCCCGTCTCCTCGATGAGCCGGATGAAGCCGCTGTCGTCGACCTCCGAGCCGACCACCATGAGCCGCGCCCGATACGGCTTCGGCTCCGGCTCGCGCGTGCGTATCTCTTCGAGCGTCTCGCGCAGCTTGTCGACTATCAGGTACTTCGGGGCGAGGTATGTAGCCAGCGTCAGCACGTGGAACTCGTAGCCCGTGATGCGCGGGCGCTCTTCCTTCCGGAAGTCGCCGATCGCGCGGATGAGCGAGCATATCTCGTTGTGCTCGGCGACAGCCGTCCTGATCGCGGCGTCGGAGGTGTCTATGCCGTAGGCCTCGCGGAGGGGCGTGAGAATGTGGTTTCTGCATTGGAGCTTCAGCAGCTCTACGCCGTTTTCGTCCGCCTTGAGGGGAATCTCCATATACTGGTGGAAGAAGCGGTCGTTGCCCTGCCCCATGGTTTTCAGCAGTTCCATGTTCTCGACGCAGCGGTTGATCATCGTGCAGCCGTCGGGCGCGATGACGCAGTCGGCGAAGTTGAAGCCGCCCTCGATGGCGCGCTCGAGCAGCGCGCGGCTCGTCTCGCACAGGAAGCTCGTCATGTAGTAGGTCGCGATGTCCATCGAGCCGGTGTTCGGCGCGGACAGGCGGATGGAAAAGGTTCCGTCAAGGTTCATCAGTGGTTCGGGGGTGTTCTCGCACACGAACGCGACGCAGACCTTGCCGTCTTTTTTCGCCTGAACGATCAGCTCGTTGTTTGCCTCCCGCAGGAGGTTTTCAAAATAGCCAAGATACTTCAGATCTCTCATTGCTTTCCTCCCCTGAATAATTTTGCCGTTGACCTGGATGACATTATTTTAACATTACTGGCAAATGAAGTCAATTTATTTATTCATTTTGTGCATATATGTATAAACTGTGCAGGCGGTGTTGTGCAATATGCGCCGCGCGCCGGCGCGGTGCATGCCCGCACATTAATTATACAGCCCCCCGCCGGCGTTTTATGCCGCAACGCGGCGGTGAGAATAAACGGGATGTGAAACGGCGGTGCACCTCCTTGGCGCCCCTTCTGGGGGAGCTGTCAGCCTACGGCTGACAGAGGGATTGTCCGTTGCGGTACCGGCAGCTGATTCGCCTGTAAACGACGCTTGATGCAGATTCTGCGGCACAATCCCTCCGGCTCGGCTCACGCCGACCCACCACCCTTTACACAAGGGAGGCAAAGGGCAAATCTTTACTCTGCTCTTTCTTTTCTCCTCTGCTTGTTTCTCCTCTCTGGTGACTGCCAATATGTAAAAGACACCGCCCCCCAGACGCAAAGAACATGTGCAGCAGGGCACAGATAACCGAGCAGCGGGGGAGCTTGAGGGGGCAAGGCCCGCCTCAAATACAATAAACCGTCGTCCAAAAGTCT
>URGI01000079.1 GCA_900547315.1 uncultured Eubacteriales bacterium
CTCAAGAAGCTCAAGGGATATCTTCAGGAATGGGCGCTGGACTGCAAGGGGTGGCGTACGGCCGGCTCTGACAAGGACAGACTTGCTCTATGCTCAAAGCATCTTCAATACAGGAGACATTTCAAATGAACCAGACAGCCATCGGCAGCTACATCGCGCGCAAGCGCAAGGAACAGAATCTGACGCAGGAGCAACTGGCAGAGCAGCTCAGCGTGTCCAACAAGACCATCTCCAAGTGGGAGAATGGAAAGTGTATGCCAGACTACAGCATCATTCAAAAGCTCTGCGAGGCGATTCATGTGACGCTCCCGGAGCTGATGGACGGCGAGGACGCGGCGGACAGCAGCGTGCGCGTCTACGACGATGCACAGATCCTCGACCTGCTGCGCCGCACGCAGGAACTGGAGCGGCAGAAGGGCATTCTTTACGGCCTTGTCCTTGTCGTCCTCGGTATTGCCAGCAGCGCCATGTCAGGGACAGTCGGAGGTACTGATGTGCAGGATTTTGTCTCCGGCATTTTGATGGGGCTCTCTATTGTGGAAATTCTCGCTGGCATTGGAGTTGCCGGGAAAAAGCTCCTAAATCAGTAATAAGGGGGAGGACAGCTTCGTCCTCCCTCTTACTTTTTGTTGTCTGCCGGTCAGAATACCCGGAAGCTACCGCGCGCCAGCGGGATATCCCCGCCGTACTGCCGGAAGTAGTCCAGCAGCAGATCGGACATCTCCGTGCCGATCTCGCGCACGACCGGGCAGCCGACGTAGCAGTCGTACCCGCCCGTGCCGCTGGCGCGGTAGCTGCTCAGACATGCGGTAAATACGTCCGTATCCTTCACGGGCGCTCCGTTGACCGTCAGCTCGGCCACGCGCTTGCCGACCGGCTTTGTGATATCGTAGGCATAGCTCACGCCGGCGTAGTAGTCGTAATTGTAATGCTCGACCTTGGGCTTCAGGAAGCAGTCCGACACGCGCAGCGTGCCGTCCGGGCTTCGGGTGAAGTATTCCGCGCTGCGCTCCATCGCCCTGCGCAGGACCGCGCCGGTGATCTCAAGCACCGTCAGCGTATTCGTGTAGGGATAGGCGTTGAGAATATCCCTGCGGCACACGATCTGCGGGAGGCCCGCCGCGTCGTTGGCAAGGCTCGTGACCGAAAGCTGCGCGCCGCTCGCGGCAAGCTGCACCGTGTTGAAGAGGTCCGCGAGCGCGGTGCCCTCTGCCGCCATGCGCAGCGGCGTATCCGGCGTCATCGGCGTTTTCAGGTGGCCCACCACCTGATCGAGCCATTCCTGCGCGCCGCGCTCCAGATCGGCAAACTCCGCGAGCCAGTCTGCCCGGCACTTGCCGTGCGCGCGGACCGTTTCGCTGGAAAAGCGCTTTTCGCCGCCGGACACGACAGCCTCCATGCGCAGAAACTCCTGTCCCTTGTCGGACGGCTGCACGACGAACGTGCCGCTCACCGTCTGCCCGGGGACGGACATATGCTGGTGCCCGGTCAACAGAATATCGAAATCCAACTCCCGGCAGATGCGGTAGGCGACGTTCTCGTGAGTCGTGGAGAGCACGCGCCCCGTGGCAAGGTCGCGCTCAAAGCCGCCGTGGTAGACGCACACCGTCAGGTCGACCTGCCCCCGCAGCTTTTCCAGTGCGGCGGCCGCGGCGGGGACGGGGTCGGTGATCGCAATGCCGGCAAGATGCTCCGGCTTTTCCCAGATGTTCACATAGTCGGTCACGATGCCGACGATGCCGATCCGCAGTCCGTTTTCCAGTGTGTGGATGCGCGCGGGAAAGCGCACCCCCGCCCCGTCCCGGCGCACGTTTTCACACACGCAGCAGGCCTGCAGCGCATCGAGATAGCTGTCAAGGTACGGCATCCCATAGTTGAAGTCGTGGTTGCCGAGCGTTATATAATCATAGCCGCAGCGGTTCATCATGTCGGCAAAGCGCGCGGCGCTGCCGACGGTATCGTGGCAGAAGGCCCCCAGCGGCGAGCCCTGCAGGATGTCGCCGCCGTCGATGACGAGGGTGTTGCCGTCCTTGCGGAAGAGGCTGGCGCACTTGAACAGCCCCAGCTCCTTTTCCCCCTGTCCGCGGTAATCGGTCGGATAAATGTAGCCGTGCAGGTCGGAGGTGAAGTAAATGGTCAGCTTTTTTTCATCCATACCTTACCCCCGTGCCAGCTTCACGCGGATCTTCGCCGAGATCCACTCGATGATGAGCACCAGCACGATCAGCCCCAGCAGGATTGCGCCGACCTCATTCCAGCGGTACGAGCTCATGGCGAAGATCAACGGCGCGCCGATGCCGCCCGCGCCCACAAGACCAAGCACGGTCGCGTCGCGCAGGTTCATGTCGAAGCGGTAGATGATCGTGGAGGTGAAGTCCGCCGTCAGCTGCGGCAGAATGCCATAACGGATCTTCTGGAAGGTCGTGCAGCCCGCGGCGTCCAGGGACTCCAGAATTCGCTTGTCGAGGTCCTCGATGCTCTCGATGAACATCTTCGACACCATGCCGATCGAGCAGAGCGACATCGTCAAAAGGCCCGCAAACGGGCCGGGGCCGGTGACACGGATGAACATCAGGCCGTAGACGAATGCAGGGATGGTGCGGATGCCGGCGATGAGCACGCGGCCGATGAACGCCACGCCCTTCGGCACCAGATTGCTCGCCGACAGAAACGACAGCGGCAGCGAGATCACCGCGCCCACGACCGTGCCGAGGAACGCAATGCAGAACGTTTCCAGCAGCAGGTACGGCACGCCGTTCGTGCCGAAGGTAAACAGCAGCTTTGTCGAGGGATGGAAAATGCCGGAGAGGATGTTCCCCGCCACCTCCAATCCGTTGCCGGTGGGGTTGCTGACCTTCACCGCCGTGCCGGACCAGGCGAGAAGGCAGGCGACGATAAAGGCCGCCAGCAGCTGCCACACCCATGTTTTCGGTGCGGAGGCGTAGGCTTTTTTGATTCTTTCGTTCATTGCCCTTTCCCCCTTACGTCAGGCGCTTGCGCAGCGCGTGGCTGAGGCCCTCGATGACCATGACGGTGACAAAGAGGACAATCAGGATCATGCCAAGGCTGTCGTATTCGCGCCAGCCGATCTTTTCATTCATGATAAGGCCCAGTCCGCCCGCGCCCACATAGCCGAGGATGGAGGCATAGCGCACGTTGCCCTCCAGGCAGAACAGTGACACGGACAGATAGGTGGGCAGCACCTGCGGAAAAACGGCGGTCGTAAAGGCGCGCAGGCGCGTGGCGCCCAGCGCCTCCATCGCCTCATAGGGCCCCATATCCACCGTTTCGATGATCTCAAAGAGCTGCTTGCCCACATAGGCAAACGTGAAAACGGCGATGGCGCAGGTACCGGCCATCGTGCCGAGGCCGAAAATGTACGTGGCGATCAGCGCACACACGAGCGTCGGCAGCGTGCGCACAAGGCTCAGAAAAAGGCGCACGAGAAACACCACGGCGCGGTTCGTTACGATATTGCTGGCCGCGGCGATGGCAAACGGGATCGCCAGCACCGCGCCGATGAACGAACCGAGGAAGGACATCTTGATCGTGTCCCACAGCGGCTGCCAGATCTTGCCGAGATAGGCGGTGTTCGGTGGAAACATCGCCTTGAGGATATCGAAGAACTTGCCGCCCTTTGTGACCAACACAGAGAGGTCAAAGCCCGTAATGCGGATGGAAAGAATCGCCAGCAAAGCCACGATCACAATGACCAGCGGCGCGCGGCTGCGCTTTTCCTCCACCCCGGTGCCGTTCGGCAGCGTGTAGATACGGGGCTTGAAGATGCGGTCGTACAGGCTCATACGCTTGCCTCCGTCCCGGTATCCTCCCCGTAGATGGAATCGAGCACCGCCTGATCGACCTTATCAGACGGACCATCGTAGACGATCTTACCGGCGCGGATGCCGATGATGCGGTCGGCATATTCCAGCGCCAGCTCCACATGGTGGATGTTGAGCAGGATGGAGATGCCCATCTCCTGATTGATGCGCACAAAGTCCTGCATCACCTGCTTGGCCGTCACAGGGTCGAGGGCGGCGACCGGCTCGTCCGCCAGAATGATGCTCGGGCTCTGCGTCAGCGTCCGTGCCAGCGCCACGCGCTGCTGCTGCCCGCCGGAGAGCTGGTCGGCGCGCATATACGCCTTATCGAGAATGCCGACCTTGTCGAGCGACTCGAGCGCCTTGAGCTTGTCCTCCTTGCGGAACGCGCCCAGAAGCACGCGCCAGAACGGCATATCCGGCACGCAGGCGGAGAGCACGTTTTTGATGACGCTCGTGCGCGTGACCAGATTGAATGACTGGAACACCATGCCGATGCCCCGGCGGAACTGCCGCAGCGCCTTGCCGGAAAGGGTGCTCACGTCCGTTCCGTTCACCGTCAGCGTGCCGGCGGTGATCCGGTGCATGCGGTTCACCGCGCGCAGCAGCGTCGATTTTCCCGCGCCGGAGCGGCCGATGATGGCGACGAACTCGCCGTCCTGAATGGTCAGGTTCACATCGTCAAGTCCCACCGTGCCGTTGGAATATACCTTGGATACATGGTCAAATACGATCATACGGTTTCCTCTTTTTCTTGAATAAAACGCGGGGAGGACGGCACAGCGGAAGGTCCTCACCGTGCATGTCCTCCCCGCGTTTGGGAAAGTTTTGATTTAGTTCGCGGCGGTCAACTCCTGAATGAGCTTCTGCGCGGCGCGCTCGTTGTCATAGTCGGAGGACTGCGCCTTCTGATAGCCGTTGTGGCTGTAGATGGCGATGACCTGCTTGCCCTCGTCGGTGTTGCCGATGTTGATGAAGGCATCCTGCAGGGCGGCGATCAGATCGTCGTCCATGATCTCGGAGTTCTTGCTCACGGAGATGGTGTCGTTGTAGATGGGAGCGGTGACGCCGATGACGTTGGTCTCCTCCCAGATGGAGGCCTCGCGGTTGAACTCGGTGTTCCAGCGCTCGGCATAATCGCGGCGGGCATCGGCATAGGTCACGAGCACATCGACCTGACCGGAGGCGAGACGCGCGAAAGCGCTGGCGTAGGAATCGGACTGCACGGCACTGCTCAGATCAGAGATGCCCTTGCCGTAGTGATCCTGTAACCACAGGGCGGGGTAGATGTAGCCTGCGGGGGAAGAGGTGCCCATGATGCTCCAGTTGGCGCTGTCGAGGTCCTCCCAGGTCAGCTCCTCGCCGTTGTTGACCTTGGCAGCCAGCTCCTGACCCTTGTCGGAGGGACCGGCAATAATCAGCGCGCGGTAGGAGACCGCCTGCTTGTCGGACGCCTCGGTGGGCTGACCGTCGTTCCAGTCCTTGGCGTTGTCGGAGTCCTTGTTCAGGCCGTCGCGGGTGGCGGTCAGGATGACCTCGGCGCCGTCGTCATAGAGAACATAGGTGCCGCCCGGGATCAGGCCGACGTCGATCGTACCGGCCTCAAGGCCCTCGCCGACGGCTTCGTAGGTGGTGCCGACGGTGATCTCGACCTCGCCGACCTCATAGCCCTCCTTGGCCAGCTCGTCCTTGAGCAGCTGCTTGAGGGGCTCGGTCGCAGTGATGATCTCCTGCGGCTCGCGGGACGGAACGAACGCCACCTTCAGCGTTTCGATCTGCTTCGCGCCGCTCTCGCCGTCCTGCTGGGATTCGTCAGCGGTGGTGTCCTTGCTGCCGCAGCCGGCCAGCAGGCCGAGGCTCATGACCAGCGTGAGCAAAAGTGCAAGACTTCTTTTCATTGTGCTTTCCTCCATAATGTATCGTTTGCATTTCTCCGCCGGATACCCCGTCGGAGCCGATGATCGCGGAAAACGGCATTTTCCACCGTACCGCATTTTGAGTATAGCACAGCCGCAGAGGGAAAAAATTTCCGGTTGAGTAAAAATTGTACCGATTAAACACTTTCATTCTGGTCAAAATAGCGCGCCATCAGATTTTCAAACGTCAAAATGACATACCCGAAGAAGGGATTCGGCAGGCTGCCCGCCAGTGTCTGCTTTGCTCCGTCGATCACAAATACCAAGTCGGAGAGCTGGGCGAGCGTGGAGTCGCCGCGTCTGGTAAAGGTCACGATTTTATGCCCATGCTGTTTGGCATGGCGCACATCGTTGAGCACCGGCTCCGTTTCCCCACTCTGGCTGATAGCAAACATGACAGCCGCCTCGTCGCGCATTGTGCCGTGGCGGGCCTCCTGAAAAACCATATAGTCATAAAAGTGCACATTGTTAAACGCCTTAAAGCCACAGATTGCCAGTCGGTGCATGATATATGTCCCAACAATATTGGAAAAGCCCTCGCCGGTCGTGAACACTTTTCCGCTGCGGCGCTCCATAAGTAATGCACAGAAGCGGGTGATCAAGGTATCATCATAATTATCGATCAGACTTTTGAGGTCTTCGGGCTTTTTTTCTTCAGATGAGGCTAATTGACGGCTGAGGTGATAATAGAGTTCACTGTAGCCGTCAAAGCCCAGACGCTTGCACATCTTTACGATGCTGGTCGTGGACAGAAAATTCTCGCTTGCGATCTGCTGGATGCCCACGCGCTTCTCCCCCCGCTCAATATGCGAGGCGATGCTGGTGATCACCTTACGTTCATCCTCTGAGAGCAGATTGGTCAGCAGGAAATAATTGTCTCCCATGACGTTTTCCTTTCCTTGGCAGGTTTTGTGCATAACATTAACAGCTATCTGTATTCTGGGAAATCTTTATTATTTTACTGTACCACATATGTGTAAAATCAGCTACGCAAATTATGTAAAAATTTGGGCTTGAGCCTGCCATGAACGATATTCATTGCAATTTATCTCGTTCGAGACTCCGCTAAACCTTGGTTTCTGTTCTATGAACAACCAGTTTATTTTTCCATCCATTTTGCAATAAATTCTTTCAACATTCTCCTGCAAATTCGATATGAAACTGCAACCCAACTCGATATTCGCTCATCGCAATTTTGTTTTATCCAGCGACAACCTTAGTAATTGCATCTTGAATTCCGGGGCAATCCACGAGGCAAACTCGCAGGCGATCATCGGATGGGCAAACGTTCCTCCGTTTTTTCCCTGCTTGGAAACGATGCCGATTGCCTTTGTCTGGTCAATCCATAACTTTGGTGTCAACGTAAATGAGGCATTCTTCTTTCTCTTCGAAAGTTCTGCATAACCGACCTCACTATAATTCGGATTGTTCTCCTGTTCCCAGAGATTTAAGAATGCTAAAGTATTTCCATTTCTCAGCCAACTCTGTATCACATATCCTGGAGCATCCTCGCTGTGAGCTCGGGCAATCTCGGTCAGAGAGATATAGCTCTCATCTTGCTTTCTGCCCTGTAATTCCGAGCTTTTCCTCCGCTTTGCCCGTTTCAACACCTCTTGCTTACTTCTTCCATAACCGGCAAGATTCGAAAGCATATATTCGGCAATATCGTTTTCCTGCGCAATTCGCAATATGACTCGATCCCGTTCCTCGCAGGTAAGGTTGTCTTCAGCTACAAGGTATTCCAGCATAACTCCAATTCCGTACATATCTACCAGATTCAGTTTCTTTGCCACACAATCACCTCGCAAGGTCATTGTAGCATAACTTTCAGAGTTGTAAAAGACAAATTAAATCTGAACCACAGCAGGAGACACATAACGCGTATCTTTCCTCGGTGCCCCATCCTTGTCGTAGTCAATATTACAGCGAGCAGCCTTCTCAAATTGCACATCCAAGAATTTCTCCAACCCGACAACAGCCACATATTTGCCATTAGAAAGAAGGTGATCTACCGTAGCGCGGGTCCATTTCAATTTTCCGGTTGGAGAAGATATCTGTTTTGAATGAAGCATATCCACCACTTTTCCCAAGCTTGCTCCTGCCATATAGAAATCAAAAATCATTGATACGATATTCGCTTCATCCTTGTTGACTTCAAGTGTCCCGTCGCTGATCAACTCAAAACCATATGGTATTCTCATGCTTTATTCCTCCTAAAAGCAAAAATTCCCATGTGTTACCCCATTCAAGAGATAAAACATAGGAATATAGATTATTTCATTTTCTCCCGTGCCGTTATTTTGCACAGTTTGCAGGTCAAATTTGTGTGTTCGCCCTGTTAAAAGAGCAAAAGCTGCGTATAACATAAGTTATACACAGCTTTTGTCTAATTTGTCATGCCGTATCAGAATAGATTTCCCGGCTTCCGCAAGAAGAATCGCTTGATTCTTCGTCGAATAACAATTGGAGCATATCCTCAGGATGTTTCCCTGCTCAACGAGGCC
>URGI01000080.1 GCA_900547315.1 uncultured Eubacteriales bacterium
TTGCCACCTCCATGTCTATAATAGCATAAAAATAATGGTAGGCACTTTTGTGTCTACCATTATTTTATCACTTCACAGAAATGTCCTCCGGCGGGTCATTATATAAGATGGTGTTTCAGATTGCGTTGCCGGCGTTGAAGCCTTCGCGGATATTCTTGTATCCGTTCTTGGTGCTGCTTGCGTCGCCGACGACAACGACCTTGCAGTCGCAGCCTTCAAGCTCGGCCTTGAGCGGATTGTTGCTGCGTACGCCCATGGCGTTGACAAGCATATCGATGTGCTTGAACTCAACAGGCTCGCCGTACTCCTCGGCGTAGATGGTGCCCTCGCCGACCTTGGTGAGCTTGGTGTGGGTATGTACCTTGATGTTGTACTTGCGGATGTGCTCCAGCAGGCAGGCTCTGGGCTGTGCCACGGCGTCGGTGATGATGTCGGGAGCCATTTCTATAATGGTCACGTCGCAGCCCTGCACGGCGAGGAACACTGCGGTCTCGGCGCCGGTCATGCCGCCGCCCGCAACGACTACCTTCTTGCCGTAGAGCGTACGGCCGCGGAGGACCTCGATCGCGGTCTTGACATAGTCGCGGTTATCGAGGCCGGGGATGGGCAGGAACATGGGGTTGCTGCCGGTGGCGAGGATGACGGCGTCGGGCTTCTCGGCGTCGACGATCTCGCGGGTGAGCGGGGTGTTGAGACGGATCTCTGCGCCGTACTTCTTCAGCTGATTGCGGAAGTTGAGCACGAGGGACGCATACTCGGTCTTTCCCGGAGGCGTCATAGCGGCGAGCCACTGGCCGCCGATCTCATCGCTGGCTTCGAAAACGGTGACCTTATGGCCGCGCTCCGCTGCGCCGTATGCGGCGGCAAGGCCGGAAACACCGGCACCCGCGACAAATACCTTCTTCGGGTTCTCGACCACGGACAGGTCATAGACCAGCTCGCGGCAGGTGTGGGGGTTGGCGATACAGTTGACGGGGTTGCCGACTGCGGTCTCACCGGTGCAGCCCTGGTCGCAGCCGATGCAGTGGATTATCTCATCTATCTTGCCGGCCTTTGCCTTGTTGGGCAGCTCGGGGTCGGCGAGGGAAGCGCGCGCCATGACGATAAAGTCGGCCTTCTCGTCACGCAGCATGGCCTCAGACATATAGATGTCGTTGTAGCGGCCGACGGCGAGCACGGGGATCTTGACGGACTTCTTGATGGTAGCGGCGTTCTCGGCGTAGTGCATCACGGGGACAAAGCCCGGGGCGATTATCGCTTCCTTGGAGGTGAACATGCCCTGAGTGCAGTGCAGAGCGTCAACACCGGCTTCTTCAAGCATCTTTGCCATGACTATGGCCTCGGGAAGCTCGATGCCGCCCTCGACGTAATCACATGTGTTGAAGCGGAAGATGACAGGGTAATCAGCGCCGACGGCCTCGCGGACAGCGGCGATGACCTCAAGCGCAAAGCGCATACGGTTTGCAAGCGTGCCGCCGTACTCGTCGGTGCGCTTGTTGGAGAAGGTGGACATGAACTGATTTATAAGGTAGCCGTGTGCGCCGTGGATCTCGACGCAGTCAAAACCACATCTCTTGGCTCTCGCGGCGGCTTCGCCGAAGGCCTTGACCAGATCATGTATCTCTTCGACGGTCAGAGCGCGGGGAACATAAGGCTCGGTCGGCTCCTTCAGCGCTGAGGGGGCGACGGGGTGGGTGTCATATGCCTTCAGGCTTCTCTGACGGCCGGCATGGTATATCTGCGCGCCCATGAGTCCGCCTGCGGCGTGTACCTGACGGACGGTCTCGGTCCATGCGGGAACCTGGTCATCGCTCCAGAGGGAGCCGACGACGGGGTCGCTGCCTGCGTCCTTGGTCACACCGAGGTCCTCGGTGAACACAAGACCCCAGCCGCCCTTGACCTTGGCGACGAGGTACGCGTTGACGGCCTCGTTGGGGGTTCCGTCGGGGTTGCCCATATGAGATGACATGGCGCTGACAACAAGGCGATTCTTTAGTTCAAGATTGCCAATCTTGCCGTGCTCGAATACTTTAGTTAATTTCATGATGTGCCTCCAGTTAGATATATATTTCCTGTGATTGGGGAAATATTGCGGACAAGATGTGAAAACATCAAATCGTATAATATATTTTTAACAAGTTTTTTATACAATTTCAACTACGCACTTTTTTGTTATAGTGCACAAAACGGTTAGTACGCACAAAAAAGTGCGCTATTGTTAAAATTGCGTCACATGTATTATAATCTAGCCAATGAGTGTGATATTAAATTAGCACATCTGCGCGGCCGTATCGGAACGGAGCAAAACACCCTCCGGCCGGGCGGACACTCGAAAGGGGAAAACGACATGAAAAGAACAAAAAAGGTAATAGCGTTGGCTCTGGTACTTGTTATGGCAGCAGCGCTTCTCTCCGGCTGCGGAGAGACCGGCAGCGCTGGCACCGCCGCAAGCGGCAAGACTTATAATCTTGTGTATCAGTGCGCATGGGGCTCCGGCGGCGGACCTTACCAGTATGCGTCCGACCTCTCCGAAGCGATCGTCAACTGCTCCGGCGGCCGCGTGACCATGGAGTGCCTTGCGACCAACTCCATCGTACCTACCACCGATATGCTTCAGGCGGTCTCCAACGGTACTCTCGACTGCGCGCAGACCGCGGCGACCAACCTTTCCGATGACAGTCTCGGCATTCTCAGCACCCTGCCCGTCGGCATGACCTTCGACGAGTACATGGGCTGGTACGTTGCCGGTGAAGGCCAGCAGATCCTCGACGAGGTCATGGCCGAGATAGACAGCAACGTCGTCGCGTTCCCGTGCGGCGTTGTTGACTCCGAGATACTCTACCACTCCACTACGCCCATCACCTGCCTTGACGATATCAAGGGTCTGAAGATCCGCGGCGTTTCCGACTGGGCGAACATCGAGACCCGCCTCGGCGCATCCGTTGTCACCATGGACGGCGGTGACTGCTACGAAGCCCTCTCCCGCGGCACCATCGACGCGGCTGAGTACTCCAGCCCCTCCGCAAACTGGGCGGCAGGCTTCCAGGAAGTCGCACCGTACCTCACCGTTCCCGGCGTGCATCAGTCCTGCGCGGTCTACCTCTTCCTCATCAACCGCGGCGTCTGGGAGAGCATGGATGAGCAGACCCAGAACATCATAAAGCTCGCCTGCACCGCAATGATGGCGCAGAACTGGGCGGAAGACCGTGTCGCAAACGGCCAGGCCTGGGAGCAGTTCAAGGAGCTTGAGGCTCAGGGCAAGCTGACCATATACAGAATGCCCGACGAGGACATCGCAAAGATCCAGCAGGCCGCTGACGAATACTACGCCGAAAAGTGCCAGAGCAACCCGCTGTTCGCAAAGATATACGAGTCCCAGCAGGCTTACATCCAGTCTGTCGGAAACTGGAGCGAGGCGGCATCCTACTGATCAGGCCGTTCGGCTCGTGAGAGGAATTTGAAATGGCTAAACAACCTGAAAACAACAAGACGGCCTCCTTCGGAGATAATTTCATAGCCTTTGCGAACAAGGTCTCCGACGTCTCCGGCCTTGTGGCGGCATATCTGCTTGTGCCGCTTGTGATAGTGTTCCTGATAGAGTGCATCTCACGCAACCTCTTCAACAGCCCCACGACCTGGGCTTACGGCATGTGCTTCATCATCGGCGGCTGCGCCGCAGTGCTCGGCTTCGGCTACGCGATGAAGAGCGGCGCGATGGTCAGGATCGACGCGTTTTCCTCAAAGCTTCCGGAAAAGGCGCACTGCATCCTTGACCTCGTCCTGTACGCGGTGCTGTTCCTGCCGCTCACCATCGGCGGCACCATAGAGTGCGCCAGGAACGCGATCACGGCTACGGCTACGCTCGAAACGCTGAGCACCGGCTCTTGGAGCGCGCCGATCTGGCCGACCAAGATCGTAATGACGATCAGCCTTATTATCCTTACGCTTCAGGGGCTTGCAGAGATAGTGAGCCTCATCCAGCGCCTGCGCGCAATGAAAGGGGAGAAAGATAAATGACAGCAAGCGGTCTTACAATCGCCGCCATAATGGGCGCAATGCTGCTGGTGTTCATCTTCTCCGGCTACTACCTCTTTGCGGCGCTCGGCGGAGCGGCTATCATATCCGGCCTCATATTCTGGGGGCCGAACGTATTCCAGACTATTTATTTCAGCGTCTTCAAGTACTGCAAGGACTATAACCTCCTCGCGGTGCCGCTGTTCGTCCTGATGGGACAGCTGCTGAACCAGTCCGGCGTGGCGGGTCGATTGTTCGATAACCTGTCCGTCGCCCTCGGCCGCCAGCGCGGCGGCATGGCCATCGCGGCGACGCTCATCGCGATCCTCTTTGCCGCGACCACCGGCATCGTCGGCGCGTCCGTCGTCTCCATGGGTCTGCTCTTCACCAAGCCCATGCTCGACGCGAAGTACAACAAATCCCTCACGGCCGGCGTCATAATCTCCGGCGGCACGCTGGGCATCCTCATCCCGCCCAGCATCATGCTCGTGTTCATGGGCTCCGCCGCGAACGTCTCCGTCGGCAAGCTGTTCTACGGCGCAATGACGCCCGGCGTGCTGCTCGGCGTTGCGTACATCGTGTATGTGAAGGTCATCTCCATCGTGAAGAAGGACTATGCGCCTCCAATGCCTGAAGAAGTCCTGAGCCGCTACTCCAAGAAGCAGATAGCCTGGGGCATCGTCGTGAACGTCCTGCCGGTCGCGATCGTCATCTTCTCCGTTCTCGGCGCGATATGGTTTGGCTGGTGCCCGGCTACGGAAGCTGCCGCGCTCGGCGTTGCGGCATCGTTCATCATTGCGCTGTGCACGCACTCCATAAACAAGCAGGTCATCAAGAAGACTCTTGTTGAGTCGATAAAGCTGACCAGCATGGTCTACGCCGTGTCCGCGTTCGGCAACCTCTTCGTCACCGTGTTCATGCGCCTCGGATGCAGCAGCGCCGTCACGAGCCTGTTTGTCAACCTGCCGTTCGGCAAGTGGGGCATATTCGCGCTGATGATGGCCGTCGTGTTCCTGCTTGGCTTCCTGATGGACTGGATCGCCGTGTGCATGATAACGATCCCAATATTCGTCCCCATCGCCACCCAGGTCGGGTTCCAGGCGGAATACTTCCTCACCATGATGGCCGTCATTATGCAGACCGCCTTCCTCTCGCCGCCTATGGCCGCGTCTATCTTCTACTTCCAGGGCGTTGCGAAGGATCACATTACCACAGCGGAAACGATACGCGGCGTCTGGCCGTTCATGGGGCTGCAGGTGCTTGTCTTTATCCTGTGCATAATCTTCCCGCAGATAGTGACCTGGCTGCCCAACATGATAATAAGCTGAGGGCTTATAAAAACGTATAAAAATAACCTCGATCTGTAAAAGCAGATCGAGGTTATTTTTATACGTTTTCGTCTTCGTCCGACGGCTCGGAGCCGTTCTCCGGCTTCGCGTACCGGAACTCTATGCTGATGGACTTACCCAGCGCCTCGGAGTCGTACGAATATTTGATGACGCTGTCGTCAAGCTCGCCGTGCGAGCGCTTGATGGCGTCAGGCAGGCAGTCATGATTCGCAAAGACGCCCCAGTCGCGCATATATAGGATGGCGGGGATGAGCAGGCGGCCTTCCTCCGTCAGCGAGTACTCCACGCGCTTGGGCTTCTCGTCGTACTCGGTGCGCTTGATGACGTTATATGACTCCAGCTCCTGAAGCTGCTGGGTGAATATCTTGTGCGATATATCATACGGCACAAGGCGCTTCAGCTCGCCGTACCTGCAAACACCGTCGGGGGTGCTGTGAAGATACCAGAGAATATAGGGCTTCCACTTTCCGCTTATCGCGGAAAAGGCGAAGTTGAGCGCGCATGATTCCAAAGTATGAACGTAGTTATCCACTGTATCCCTCACTTTCTGAACGGTATAATAAAGATTTTGGATTATTATGTACTATATTAACATCCGCGGCGGGAAAAAGCAATGGATTAAAATGTTAAAGTTTAATGTATTTTCTGGAAGCTGGGTTATAGGGAAACTGCCCCCGAAAGGTATCGGGGGCAGTGATATGATTTTTTGCCTGAAGATCAGAACGCGGTCTTGTAGAGGCAGGTCGGGTTGTACGGATAAAGAATGTTGTTCTTCTCGACCGTGTCGCAGCCGTCAAGAGCTTTCAGCAGCTGCTCGGTGGTCATGGTGACGCGGACGTCGCCATATGCGAGAGCGCCGGTGGCGCGGTCGCCGCGGCAGCCGAGGGACAGGCCGACTTTGCCTTCCTTCATGGTGCGCATCCAGGTGTCAGCGCAGTTGGATTCGCCGCTGAACGGGAACTCAAGCTTCTGCCAGTCGGTCTCGACATAGCATGCCAGCAGGTGGAACGCGGCCTGAGTGGGGAGCTGGAGACAGATAACGTCGGGCTCCTCGATGGGGCAGTTGCACAGAGAGGAACATACAATGCCGGCATACGGGGTCTCAGGAAGCACTTCGAGGTTGGACTTGATGTGCTTTATCGCGTCCTCCTGCTTGTGATGCCAAGGGGTGGGCTGCTTGTAGAGGATAGCGCCGTCAAGGAACTCCTGGTTGACTTCCATGCAGCCGTTGTTCATTGCGCAGTAGTAGCCGGAGAAGTGGTCGGGGGTGAGGCCGAAGGTGCCCTGGAAGTGGGCGGCCATGCCGATCAGCTTGCAGGTGGAGGCCTTGTTCTGGCAGAACTCAATGCCGGGGATCTCGTCGAACTCTTCGGGAGTCTTGATGAACTTCATCGCGACGGGATGCTGGGTGGGGCGGAGAGTAAGGAATATGCGGTCGCTGAGCTGCTTCCACTCTTCTTTGGTAAGTTTCATTTTAATATACACTCCATTTTTGTAATTCGGTTGCGCGAATCACATAAGGAAAACCTCATATGCGTTCGCGCAGTCCTCAAGTCTCTTCTTGATGTTGCCCTCACCGCGAAGATAGGTGAGAGCCATTTCGGTGGCATACCAGCGCCCATCGACCTTGATATACTTGTTGTCGTAGTGGGCTCGGCCGACGAACTCGCCGCCGTTTACGGCGTCGTACAGATCGTCTTCGAGCGCCCAATGGGCGAGAGCGGTATCTTCACCGGTTATTTCGACCCAGTGGTGATGACCATGGTGGCTGGAGGTCACGTTGTTGGTGAACTTGCCCTTCATCGTGGCAAGCATACCGTCGCCGCCGACGTATCTTCCGCCGGTGGTGTTGTTGATGAACACAAAATCATCGGTGAAGCAGGCGCGCAGTCCGTCCCAATCCTTCTTGTCAAGGCAATCCCAGTAATTCGCCTGGAGACGCTCTATTGCACGGATGTCCTCCTGCATCTGAATGCGCCGTTCGAGCTCGCTTATGCGCTGTTCGAGTTTTTCCATGTCAGCCATCGGTTATACCTCTTTCTATAATGTATATAGATGGGGGTCAGGCTGATATCACTTCTTGCCCCAGCCGCCGACGGAGAAGATGGTCTCGCCGGTGATGTAGGAAGCCTCGTCGGATGCGAGGAAGCAAGCGAGGTTGGCCTGCTCTTCGGGCTTTGCCATTCTGGGGATCATGAGCTTCGGTGCGGTGTAGTTCGGGAAACGCTGACGGGGAACCTCAGTGACCATCGGGGTATCGGTGGAGCCGGGGCAGAAGCAGTTGGCACGGATGCCGTACTCTGCCAGCTCAACGGCCACGCCCTGAGTCATCGCGGCGATAGCGCCCTTGCTCGCGGCGTAAGGAGTGGAGTTGGGGCAAGCGCAGCGGACGTTGATGGATGCGGTGTTGACGATAGCGCCTTTGGTGCCGTGGGCGACGAATGCACGAGCCGCGGCCTGAGTGCTGTTGAAGCAGCCGAAGTAGTTGTTGTGAACGATGCGTGCGTGTTCTTCCTCAGTGACGTTGATAAAGTCCTTGAAGAGGTTAATGCCGGCATTGCCGAACATGACGTCGAAGCCGCCGAAATGGTCATATGCGGCCTGAACGAGCGCGTCAACCTGAGCGCGGTTCGTAACGTCACAGATCTGGCACCAGCAGTTCTCTGCGCCGAGGTCTTTGACTATTTCCTCAAAAAGATCGTCGTGACGTGCGCCGATAACGATCTTGCCGCCGTCCTTGACGAAGCGGGTCGCAATAGCGCGGCCTATGCCGGTCGTACCACCAGATCGGAAGAGCGTCGTGTAGGGAAAGAGTGTAGATCTCGGTGGTCGCCGTATCATTAAAAAAAAAAAAAA
>URGI01000081.1 GCA_900547315.1 uncultured Eubacteriales bacterium
GCAGCATTTTGATATTATCAAAATGCTCGGCGGATGAAGCTTGTCAAAAAAGTCCTCACAGGACTTTTTTGACAAGCAGGAGAAGATTCATCGAATCTTCTCCTGTTTATTATTCGCCGATATCGCCGCGGACAACTTTACCGATGTTCCAGAGATGCGCGGCCTTTCCGGCGGCCTCTTCGCTCTCCTGCGGAGTCTTGAACTCAAACGACGCCGTGTGTGACCCGCAATCCATGCATGTCACATACCAGCACCAGCCATTTTCTTCCTCAAGCAGTCCGGCACCCCCGCAGTACGGGCAGTCCTGTAATTCGAATTTTGCGTGAATATCCAATAAGATCCTCCTATTCCCGCGGCAGCGCCGAGGGAAAATAGTTTTGAGAGCCGTCCGGATGCCGCGTGAGACATCCGGACGGCTCAAGTTTACATTGCCTCAATTTCCTTGATATTATACTCATTGCCAGCGAGCAAGAAAGTGTGCTCGCTGCCGCAATAAGGACATATCTTTGCGTATTTCACCGTCGGGTATGTCTTGCCGCAGTCCTCGCAGTAGGTGACGGCGTCGAGCGTCTCGATCTTCAGCTCGGTGTTTTTGAGATAGGTCGTGTCCTTTATCGCCCAGTCCCAGCAGTCCTGAACGTACTTCGGGATTATTCCGCTGACCTCGCCGATCTCAAGCGTAACGCTGCCGACCGTGGAGAGATTATTCTCAACGCACAGCTGCTCGACCTGCTTTATGACATAGAAAACGGTACCAAGCTCGTGCATGGCCTTCTCCTTCGGTGAATTATTTGTTTTTCTTCGCCTTCATATCCTTGATGGCGATCTTTGCCGCGCGCTTTGCGGCGTAGGGAAGTATTGCCTTCATCTTGTCCTCGGCCTTTATCATCGTGGAGGCTTCGGGCAGCTCGCGGCGGAGATGAATGGCGTCAAACTCGCACTTCGTGGTGCACAGTCCGCAGCCGATGCACTTGTTCTCGTCAACGACGGTCGCGCCGCAGCCGAGGCAGCGGGAGGCTTCCTTCTTGACCTGCTCCTCGGTGAAGGCCATGCGGTCGTTGGAGAAGGACTTGGCCTTCTTCGCGTCGTGGCCGGGGACCTGACGGGAGGAGTTGTCAAAGCTTTCAACGGCGATGGCAAGATTGCTCTTGTCAAGCTCGATGAAGTCGCGGCGGTTGCGGGCGAGAGTCAGGCTCTGGCCGGGGTGCACGTAGCGGTGCAGGGATATCGCGGCCTCGCGGCCCGCGGCTATGGCGTCGATGGCAAACTTCGGGCCGGTGTACACGTCGCCGCCGACGAAAACGTCGGGCTGCGAGGTCTGAAGCGTCACGGCGTCGGCGATGATGGTGCCGTTCTTGTTGAAGGTCATGCCTTCGGGCGCGATGCCGCCGAGATCGACCTTCTGGCCGATAGCGCCGATGACTGCGCTGACCTCGATGGTCTCAAACTTGCCGGTGCCGACGGGCTTGCGGCGGCCCTTTTCATCAGGCTCGCCAAGCTCCATGACCTCGACCTTGAGCGCCTTGACCTTGCCGTCCTCGCCGATTATCTCGGCGGGCGCGTTGAGGAACAGGAACTTGACGCCCTCTTCCTTGGCCTCTGCGACTTCCATCTTGTCCGCGGGCATCTCGTCCTCGCTGCGGCGGTAGACCACATAGGTCTCCTTCGCGCCGAGGCGGACTGCCGTACGGCAGACATCCATTGCGACGTTGCCGCCGCCGATGACGGCGACCTTGTCTCCGATGGCGGGCTTGCTGCCGAGGTTGACCTCGCGCATGAACTCAACGCCGCCGAATACGCCCTCCAGCTCTTCGCCGGGGATGCGCAGCGCGGAGGACTTCTGCGCGCCGATGCCGAGGAAGAAGCCCTTGTAGCCCTGAGCGCGCAGCTCATCGAGCGTAACGTCCTTGCCGACCTCGACGCCGCACTTGAACTCGACGCCCATCTCGCGTAGAACTTCAATCTCCGCGTTGACGACGTCCTTCTCAAGACGGAAGTTCGGGATGCCGAGAGTCAGCATACCGCCGGGAACGGGGTTCTTCTCGAAAACGGTCACGGGGTAGCCCATGTTGGCGAGATAGTAGGCGCAGCTCATGCCGGCGGGGCCTGCACCGATAACGGCGATATGCTCGGCATAGTCCTCGGTGCTGGCTCTGTATGTACGGCGGGCGGGAACATAGCGGGTCTCCGCCTTCAGCTCCTGCTCGGCGATGAATCTCTTTATCTCGTCGATGGCGACGGGGGAGTCGATAGTGCCGCGGGTGCAGGCATCCTCGCAGCGGCGGTTGCAGATGCTGCCGCAGACGGCGGGGAAGGGGTTATCCTGCTTGATGAGCTTCAGCGCGTCAAGATATCTGCCCTCGGCGGCCATCTTGATGTAGCCCTGAACGGCGATATGCGCGGGGCACGCGGTCTTGCAGGGTGCGGTGCCGCTGTCGTAGCAGTTTTTCATGTTGTTGTCGCGGTAGTCCTCATCCCACTTGTCGGGACCCCAGTGGTTGTCGTCGGGCAGCTCGTGCTTCGGATACTCGACGGGGCCGTTCTTGGTGCAGAGCTTCTGGCCGAGCTTGGCCGCGCCCGCGGGACATACCTCGACGCACTTGCCGCAGGCAACGCACTTTTCCTTGTCGACATGCGCGATGTACGCGCTGCGGGACAGGTTCGGCGTGTTGAAGAGCTGGGAGGTGCGCAGAGCGTAGCATACGCCGGGTGCGCAGTTGCAGATGGCGAATATCTTGTCCTCGCCGTCGATATTGGTTATCTGATGGACATAGCCCTCATCCTCGGCGCGCTGGAGTACCTCCATGACCTCCTCATAGGTTGCCTCGTGACCGTCCTTGCCGGTCTCGATGGAGTATTTAGCGCAGTCGCCGACGGCGATGCACCAGAGGTCGGCGAGGTCGCCGCTGCCTTCACCGCGCACGGTCTGAGAGCGGCGGCAGGAGCAAACGCCTACCGCGTATGTATCGTATTTCTTCAGCCAGTGGGAGAGATGCTCAATACTGACGGACTGGGAGTCGGCAGGGATGGCCTTTTCAACCGGCACGACGTGCATACCAATGCCCGCGCCGCCGAGCGGAACCATGGGAGTGACCTTTTCAAGGGGGAGACGAGACATGCGCTCAAAGAAGTCGCACACCTCGGGGTGCTCGTCGACAAAGTCCTTGCGCATGTTAAAAAATTCTGCAGCGCCGGGGACAAAGAGCGGGAGAAGGTACTGCTTTTTGCGCTGCGGGTTTTCCCAGTTGTACTCAAGAAGACCGATGCAGCTCATTTCCTGCAGCTTGGCCTCAAGCGCTTTCGTGTCGCTGCGGCCTGCCGCT
This sequence comes from uncultured Eubacteriales bacterium, assembly GCA_900547315.1. Classification (GTDB taxonomy): domain Bacteria; phylum Bacillota; class Clostridia; order Oscillospirales; family Oscillospiraceae; genus Limivicinus. Next base: position 3,324 of record URGI01000081.1, read on the forward strand.
TTGGCAATCTCCTCAAGAGTCATGGGGACGCGCTGTTTCATGCTCAATGCTATATCGACCATCTCATCGTCGAGAACATTTACAAGACCCCAGTATTCGGGACAGTCTTCGGTGAGCTTTTCAAGGCCGAGCTTATAGGGGACGCGGTCGGTCATTTTTTTACCGAGCTTAAAGAGCTTTTCTTTGTTAGTTACCATATATTACTCCTTTCCTTGGAGCGTGAAACCTGCTGCTCCGTTACTGTCAAGAATATCACATAACCCGGCAAAAGTCACGCAAAATTAACCAGATTCGGTGGAAATTTTGTGGAATTATACACAACTGCAATAGTGTATAAAAACGCGGCGTATATACGCCGCGTGATTTAAGTATTCTACTTGCTTCCGCATTGACGGCCGGTGTGGTCGATGGTGTATTCACCGGTCAGGAGTATCTGCGATATCGGGACTATCGTGTAGCCGTCGGCGAGCAGAGACTCGATTATCCCTGGCAGTGCCTCCGGAGTGTGCTTCGCGGCGTTGTGGAACAGCACAATGCTGCCCGGCTGCACTCGCTTGAGCACGCGCTCACTTATTTCGGACGCGCTGATGTCCTTCCAGTCCAGACTGTCGACGTCCCACTGTATCGCCGTCATGCCCATGCTGTTGACCGCCGAGATGACGTGGTCGTCATATTCGCCGTAGGGGCAGCGGAACAGCGTCGGCCGCACGCCGGTTATGGCTTCAATCTTGTCGTTGCAGCTTGAGATATCCGAAACAATGTCGTTCGCGGAGAGCTTCGAGAAATGCGCGTGGCTCGTCGAGTGGTTCATTACCTCGTTGCCGTTGTCGGCCAGCGCTTTGACGGACTCCGGATATTTATCCACCCAGTCGCCGACCAGGAAGAACGTGGCGTTTACCTCGTACTTATTCAGAATGTCGATAAGCTGCTGGGTGTCCTCGTTGCCCCATGCGGCATCGAAGGACAGCGCGACGACCTTGTCGCTGCGCTCCACGCAGTATACCGGCAGTTGGCGCGTCGTGGCGGAAGCGCCGATTATCGCGGGATTGTTCACCGTCCAGAATATAAGCACGACCGCCAGCGCCAGAGCCGCACCGGATAATATGCGGCTGTGCTTTCGGACAAAACCTCGTATGTCGATCAAGCTCATCACCCCTTTGTGTACAATCTATGCTCATCCCCGAGCGGGTAGTATAGCGATTTTCGGCGAAGAACGGCGGCGGTTAATATCTTAAAAATTCCTAATAATTCTTGATTTTCCACAATTATCAAAAAATTTTTGATATAATCACGATATATCCAACCGCGAAACATACAGAAATGAGGTGTAAATATGAAACATAAACGAACTGCTGCAATGCTGCTTGCCGTCATGCTGCTGCTCACGCTGTGCGCCTGCGGCAAGAGCGCGGCGCCGGATGTGACACCTGCGCCTGAACCATCCGCCGAGTCCGCCGAGGCGCTGAGCTACGATGTGCCCTGCGCCGTCACGGCGACCAACGTGTACCCGTTTGAGGGCGGCTGGAACATAAAGGATCTGGCGCGCATCGGGAACACGCTGCTGCTCGCCGCGTCGCAGAGCGGGAATTACCGCGCCGCACTGGCCGATTATACCGTCTCCGACGACGACACGGTCAGTCTCTCACCTGTGCGCGAGCTGAGCATACCCGACCTGACCGGCAGGGGAATGCCGTATATCTCCTGTGTCTCCGCGGGGGAAGACGGCTGCTTCTACGTCGTTTCCGCGGAGCTGCCGAAGGCGTATTTCAGTGATGGTGCCTTGACCACTAACGACGGCTACACCGGCGAATACACCATATGCAGCTTCTCACCGGCGGGCGAACTGCTCGGCACCATCGAGCTGCATGACTGGGAGAACGGCGGGATAACCAGACTTGCCGCGCTCTCGGACGGAAGGCTGCTCGTGTACAGCGTCGATTTCTTTGACATGAACAACTATGCGGAACGGAATTACTACATAGCCGCTCTTTCCGCCGACGGCAGCGTCAAGGCCGCCGAAACGCTTGACTCCGGCCTGTTCGGCTCCAAGGCAATCGGGGATAAATTCTACGGTATGTTCGCAAGCCTTGACGCGTCGAACGAGTATGTTGCCATCGATCCGGATACCGCTGAGGTCTCGCCGATAGCGGGGCAGGAGAACCTGCCGCATGACTGTCCGATCAGCTGGATCGAATCCTGTGACGAGGGCAGCGAGTGGATAGTCCTGATCGGTAGCGATTTTTACAGCATAGACCCCGCAGCAGGCAGCGCGGAGCTGGTGCTGTCATACGACGAGTTTGCGCAAAGCTCGCTTCGGATCGACGCGCTGTCAAAGCTTGGCGACGGGCTGTATGCCGTGGCCAATGGCGGCGACGCGCTGGTGCTGCTCCGCCGCGCGCCGATAGACAGCAGTGGGCGGCAGATCGTGAAGGTGGCCTGCTGCGATGCGGGGTTCACGGCAAATCCCGCGGTGCTCGCGCTCAACAGTACCGACGATAAATATTTTTATGCGATGACTGAGATCACGAAGCAGGAGCTGGCACTGCGGCTCACCGCGGGCGATGTGCCTGATCTCGTGCTGATGTCTTCAAGCTATCTTGATGAGGCGGGCGACATGGTGAACACGGCCTCGAACGTCTTTGCTGATCTCTATCCGTATCTCGACGCCGATCCGGAGCTTGGGCTCGACAGCTTCCTGCCGAACATGCTCGACGGACTCACAACGAACGGCGAGCTGCATGCGCTGTATAACTCGACCGAGATAATCTCTCTTTCCGCGCTTGAAAAATACGTCGGCGACGGGAAGAACCTGAGCATCGACGACTACCGCCGCATCATCGCGGAAAATGACGAGCTGGCCGCGATGTTCGGCCCGTGGATGACCAAGAGCAACTTACTCGGCTGGATATGCTCCACCTGCATCAACGACTATGTTGATTACGCCAACGGCACCTGCGACTTCAACAATGACAGCTTCAAAGCGCTGCTTGAGTGGTGCAGCGAGATGAATCCGGACTACGAGGGCGAAGTGATGCCGGAGGGCTACGCGACATACAGTGAGGATGAGGCGCTGCTGCATCTGAATGATTACATGAACATCGGTACTCTGGCAAACTCCATGTACCCGATCAACGTCGGCTTCCCCAGCGGAGCGGGCAACGGCAGCTATTATTCCTGCGTCTATGCCATGGGCATGGCGATACCAGCGGCGGCGGAGAATAAGGACGGCGCGTGGAATTTCATCCGCAGTCAGCTCGTGCTACAGGCGCAGACGTGGTCGGAGGACGCTATTGCGAGCCTGCCCGTGAATATGGAGGCCATGCAGCGTGTCATAGACGCCATAGCCGTGAACGACCCCACGCAGGCGGCGCGTCTTACGGAACTGCTGAACGGCATCACGACCGTTATCAGCGGCAGCGATGTCGCCATCCGCGAGACGATAATCGACTGCGCCAAGGCATACTTCAACGGCGACCGCAGCCTCGACGATACTGCCGCCGCGATACAGGATAAGCTGAGCCTGTATATGGCCGAGCGGTACGGCTGGTAGGCTGAAGCGCGTGTAATACAACATCCACCGGCTCATACGGCCGGTGGATGTTTTGCTGATGGCATTAGTTGACAATGAGCGGGAAACGGTTATAATTGAAGCGAGGTGGAGCTGCGGATGAGAGCGAAATATTTGGGCAAGACGGAGTTCCTTGTCCTTACGAACGGGAAGGTCTATGAGGTGCTGTCGGTTGAAAGGGACTGGTACAGAATAGTTGACGACAGCGGGGAGGATTATCTGTATCCGCCGGAGCTGTTCGAGCTTATGAATGATTGAGAGGCGAAGACGGTGGAGGAAACCGGACAGTGGGAATGCCCATTTTACCATAGAGTCGTTGGCGAAGACGAGTGTTATGACCTGCATCTGGTCGCAATGCGGATGTTTGAAGCACCCGAACTCGTCAGGGAAGAGGATTGCGGTTCGCTGAACGCAATGTGCGAAGAGTGCAAAAAATATCTTAAAACGGCTTCGGGTGAGATTAAGCTTTTCCGCCCGCGCGTGTGTGCCTGCTGCGGTAAATCGATCGTTGGATTCTACGGTGTATGCAGAGTGTGCGGCTGGGAGAATGACCCGCTTCAGAACGAGCGCCCCGACTATGGTGGGGGTGCGAACCGTATGAGCCTGAATGAAGCACAGACCGCATATTCGCAGGGAGATGAAATATACTGAGGCCGGCGTAAGGCAGCACGAAAGGGGGGAGAAGGATTATGGAAGATGTCTATGAAATTGCATATAAAGAAATGGTATATAACATGATATTTGATACCATAAACGAACGCTATGCCGAAGCTCAGCAGGAGAGCGACGAGGATAAAGGCGACTTGTTTAAAGCAGGCCGCGCGCTTGCGTATTGGGAAGTGAGCGAGATCATAAAAAATCGCTTGGAAATGTTGGAGGATTGAAAGGGGCAAAAAAGCTATGGAAGAAGTGAGAAGCTGGGAATGTCCATTTTACCACAGAGTCGTTGCTGAAGACGAGTGTTATGACTTGTTCCTGATCGCCACGAGAGCTGTGCGGGATGAGAAACTGGTCAAAGAGAAAGACAGGGACGCACTAAGTCTTATGTGCGATGAATGCAGAAACTATCTCAAATAAATCAGCCATAGCAGGACTAAAAGATCTTGCTATGGCTGATTTGCATTTTACACCTTCAAAACAA
>URGI01000082.1 GCA_900547315.1 uncultured Eubacteriales bacterium
CCACTAATTTCAATATTCTTCGACATAAAGATTTACAATAAATTTTATCTATATGTCGAACTTTGTCGAAATTTTTAGAAAAAATTTCATGGCGTTCCGTAAAGAAGCTCAAAAGTTTCGTAATGATCGCCGGTGTAGTAGATAAGCCCGTCGTTGGAGAACACTATGCGCTCCGCGCCGCGCGAGGACGCGCCCAGCGTGTTCACGTCGCATTCCGTCCAACTGCGCCCCGGCGCGTCGGGCAGCAAGCCCTCGCGGTTCCCGAAGCGGTCGCCGCCGATGCACATTCCGGGCAGGTATTTCTCAAGAGATCCGCCGCTCCAGCCCGCGGCGCGCGCCTCGTCCTTCGTCACGAAGTTCGGCGGAAGGTGCCCGTAGCTGTGAATATAGAGCGCGACGTCGTCCTTGCTCGTGCAGCTCCCGTCTTCGTCGAGCGTCTGTTCCGGCGCGGCGGACGGCTCAGAAGTTGCCTGCGGCGTGGCTTCAGCGGGCTGCGGCGCGGTGACGTTCGCGCCCATGCAGCCGCCGAGCAGCGCGCACAGCATACACAGCGCGAGCAGAAAACTTGCAAACCTAAAACCTTTTCTCATTGTGCCCCTCGCTTTCCAAATATGTTCATATGATTTTAACACTTTTTACACATGGACGCAATTGTCATGCCCGCGGAATTGTGATAAAATCAAAATTCAGGGAGGATTTGCACTATGAAAAAATTTTTACCGCTGCTGCTCGCGGCGCTGTTGGCCTTCGGCCTCTGCGGGTGCGCCGGTTCCGATGCTCCGGACGAACCGGAGGCCACGCAGGTCGTCGAGGAGCCGGACTACGTCCCGGCGTTTTCGGACGCCGAGAGCGCGGTGATGGCGTCATTTATGAATAAAAACCGCGCGCTCATCTACGAGTCCGCGCTGTATACCTTCGATTTTGACGGCGAATACCACCCCGTGCTTGCGAGGTACACGCCCGACGGTGAGTCCGTGATTCTCGCGGATGACTGCGTGCCGGAGTTCCTGTTGGCGCTGGACGGGAGACTGTATTACGTCAATACCCGCCGCGGCGGCGAGATAGAAAGCATTGCACCGGATGGGAGCGACCGTCAGGTTCTCGTTGACGAGAGCTGTGACTGGATGCAGATATACGACGGCGAACTGTATTTCTGCGACGGCGAGGCGCAGTTCTGGCACATGCAGCCGGACGGCAGCGGAAAAACCCTGCTGCTTCAGGGGCCGTGCTATTACCCGTACGTGTTCGACGGGCACGTCGTGTATCAGGACGGGCGCGACGAGTGCCTGTACCTTGCCGGTACCGCAACGGGCGAAACGCTCCAGCTGAGCTATGTCCCGGCCTACGCGCCGGTGATACTCGGCGGCGAGCTGTACGCCACCGAGAAGACGGACGCGGGCTACGGCATATATAAGCTCGATTTTCAAAGCGGCACGGCGAAGAGCTACGAGGGACACGCCCTCGCGTCGGCGGCGGAGCTGTATATCCGCGCCGGGGAGTGGCAGATCCGCTACCCGGACGGGGACGCGAAACAGTATGTACTGCCGCTCGCGGCGATAAACGGCGGCGCGGCAGAATGTGGGTACAGCGGATACAGACGCGTGGAATACATCAATCCGGAATACCTCGTCGAGAGCGAGTACGAGGCCGGGGGCAGGATACGCAGGTTCACCGTGTGCGGCGCGGATGGCGCGGAAACGGAATTCATGGCCGGAACGGCCGGAGGTAAGGGATAAGCATGGACGAGAATTTCATTCATTTTGAAAATGTAAGAAAGGACTACAAGGCGGGCGAGGTCACAGTGACCGCGCTGCATGATGTCAGCTTTTCGATAGGCAGGGCGGAGATATGCGTGATAGTGGGCGAGTCCGGCGCGGGCAAAACGACACTGCTGAACATCCTCGGCGGCATGGACAGCCTCAGTGAGGGGCGCGTCACGGTCGACGGCGTGGACATTTCCGCGTTTGATAAAAAGCAGCTCACCGCATACCGCCGCACTGACGTCGGCTTCGTGTTCCAGTTTTATAATCTGATACCGAACCTGACGGCGCTGGAGAATGTCGAGATCGCGGCACAGCTCAGCAAGGATTCGCTTGACCCGGCGACGGTGCTGGAGCAGGTCGGCCTCGGCGAGCGCGGCAAAAATTTCCCCGCACAGCTCTCCGGCGGCGAGCAGCAGCGCGTCGCAATCGCCCGCGCGCTGGCGAAGAACCCGAAGCTGCTGCTTTGCGACGAGCCGACCGGTGCGCTGGATTACCAGACCGGCAAGGCGATATTGAAGCTCCTTCAGGACACCTGCCGCAGCAGCGGCATGACCGTGGTCATCATAACGCACAACAAAGCGTTGTGCGCAATGGCAGATCGGGTCGTGCATATCAAGAGCGGCACGGTGCAGTCGGTCGAGAAGAACGAGCGGGTAGTCCCGGTTGAGGATATTGAGTGGTAAGATGGATAAGTACGGTTTGAAAATGCTGCTCCGCAGTATAAGATCCTCGCTGGGGCGCTACCTTGCGATACTTGCGATCGTGGCGCTGGGCGTGGGCATCTTCGCGGGGCTGAAAAGCTCTCAGCCCGCCATGCAGAGCACGGTGGACGAATATATGCGCGATAACCGCATGTTTGACTTCCAGCTCATGTCGAGCCTTGGCCTGACGGAGAGTGACCGCGCGGCCTTCGCACAGCTTGACGGCGTGAAGTATGCCGAAGGGGCGTACGGCGTCGACGCGATGGCGGCGGTCGGAAAAACCGAGGAGCCGTACAGGTTCATGTCGGTGACGGAAAACGTCGCAGTGCCGCTGCTGGTTGCGGGGCGTATGCCGGAGACTGACGGCGAATGTCTTGCCGACGCGGGCGCGTTCTCTGAGAAGGACATCGGGAAAACCGTGCAGCTTTCGGAGGATAACGACGCCGACACGCTCGACATGTTCACCTCCCGCAGTTATAAGATAGTCGGCATCGCAAAATCGCCGCGCTACATAAGCAACGACCGCGGCAGCACCTCTCTCGGCTCCGGCAGTCTCAAGGGCTTCATCATTCTGCCCGCCGCCGCGTTCAACAGCGAGGTGTACCATGAAATACTGCTCTACTGCAATTTTGACGGCGCACTGTTTTCAAGCGAGTACGACACCGCGCGGGATAAACTGAAGCCGCGCATACAGCAGCTTCTGAACCGATGCGGCGCGCGCCGGTATGAGACGCTCCGCGCCGAGACCGACGCAAAGCTTGCCGACGCACAGCTTGAGATAAACGACGGTTGGGACGAGTATTACGCCAACGAATCGTCGGCGCTCAGCCAGATAAACGACGGCCTTGCGCAGATCGAGGCGGCGGAGAGCGAGATAGAGCAGAACCGCGCCGCGCTCGACGATGCGGAAAAGCAGCTTGAGGACGGACTGGCGAGTATTCCTGCCGCGCGGCAGGAGATAGAGCAGAACCGCGCCCTGCTGGACGAAAAGCAGCAGGAGATAGACGCGGGGCGCGCGGAGCTTGCACCCGCCGAGGCGCAGATCGCACAGCAGGAGGCGGAGCTGGCGTCGGCGCGCCGCAAGCTTGAGACCGCGAAGGAGCTTACGCTTGCGCCGTATAAGGCGGTCGTCAACCGGCTCCAGAGCGAGATAAGCACGACTCAGGCGGCGATAGACGCGCTCGACCGGTCGCAGTTCGGCTGGGAGCTGACGCTGTCGGTGCTCCAGTCGCGGCTGGAGCGTTTGCAGTCCGAACTCACGCAGGCACAGCAGAACCTCGATGACGCCGCCGCGCAGTTTGCCGATCAGGAAGCCCAGCTGGCCGACGGCGAAGCCCAGCTTGCCGCGGCAAAGGCGGAGATCGCTTCGGCAAAGGCCGAGCTTGACGCGGGACAGCAGCAGATAGATTCCGCGCGCGCCCAGCTTGACGCCGCGGAGGCGGAGCTGAACGACGCCGAACAGCAGGCAGAGGCCAAACGCGAGCAGATAGCGGCGGGACGGGCGGAGCTTGACAGCGCCGCCGCCGAGGTTGCGGAAAACCGAAAGACGCTTGAGGCCGCGCGCAGCAGCGCACTGGATCAGCTTGCGGCGGGGCGGCAGAAGCTCATCGACGCACAGGCGGAGCTGGATCAGGCGAAGGCCGACGCGGATGAGCAGCTGAAGCTCAACCTGTATGTCCTCACGCGCGACGAGAATTCCGGCTGTGCGACCTTTGAAAACGACGTAACAATCGTAAGCGCGGTCGGGGACGCGTTCCCTGTGTTCTTTGCGCTCATCGCGGCGCTGGTCTGCACCACGACCATGACCCGCATGATAAACGAAGAGCGCACCCAGATAGGCACGCTCAAGGCGATGGGCTATTCTTCCGGCGCGATAATACGCAAATACCTGTGGTATTCGGGCAGCGCGGCGTTTATCGGCTGTGTGCTCGGCTTCGCGCTGGGCGTGACCGCGATACCGTATATCGTCTGGGTAGCGTACGAGATAATTTACAGCTACACGCAGCTCAGATTCTATTTCAGCGCGGCTATGTGGCTCGGTTGTCTCGGCGTCGCGGTGATCGGCATAATATTTGTCACGTGGCTCGCCTGCCGGCGGGAGCTTGCCGGGAAGCCCGCGGAGCTTATCCGACCGAAAGCGCCCGACGGCGGACGCCGCATCCTGCTTGAGCATATCAAGCCGCTGTGGAGCAAGCTGTCCTTTCTGAGCAAAGTGACGCTTCGCAACGCGTTCCGCTACCGGCAGAGAGTGCTGATGATGCTCATCGGTATCGGCGGCTGCACGGCGCTGCTTGTCACCGGCTTCGGCATAAAGGACTCGATCGGCGACGTACTCGACTTCCAATATGGCGAGGTAATGCTGTACGACGTCGTCGTAAACTATGACCCGGCGCGCATCCAAAGCGAGGAGCTGCAGTCCCTGCTCGGCAGCCGGACGGAGAATTATTCCCTGAGCTATCAGGAGGAGGCCACGGTCAGAACCGCCGGCGGCAGCCATGAAGCCCAGCTCGTCGCAATGGATGAGAGCGCGATGAAGGGCGTGATAGACCTGCACTATGACGGCAAGGCACTGGCCTTCCCGAAGGCCGGAGAGGCCATAATAAGCGAGGGGCTTGCCGAACAGCTCAAGATAAAAACCGGCGACACGCTGACGCTTGAGCTGGATAAGCAAAATGTGCGCGTCACGGTCAGCGGCATATGCAAAAATTATCTGAACCACTACGTCTACGTCGCGCCGGAGACCGTAGGCTCGCCGGAGAACAACGCGGCATTCCTGCAGATCGGCGCTGAAGACGGGGGCGAAAGCCTTGCGGCGTATCTGCGCTCGCAGACGGGCGTGAGCTACGTATCCGTTGTGCAGCAGGAGCGGGATATGATGGCCGATTCGATGGCCAGTCTCGACATCGTTGTAGCGCTGATAGTCGGCTGCTCGGCGGCGCTGGCGTTCATAACGCTGTATAACCTCACGAACATAAACATCATGGAGCGTGTGCGCGAGATCGCAACGATAAAGGTTCTCGGCTTCTATCCGCTGGAGACGGCGTCGTACGTCCTGCGCGAGAATCTGATGCTGTCCGTCCTCGGCGGCGCGGCGGGGCTGTTCCTCGGCAAGCTGTTCCACCGCTTCGTGATGGCGATAATCCAAGTGGATTACATGCATTACGACGTGCGCATAAGCGCGCTGAGCTATGCGCTCGCGTTCGCGGTGACGGTCGTATTCGCGCTGGCGGCGAACCTCTCCATGCGGCCGAAGCTCGACCGCGTGAATATGGCCGAGTCGCTGAAATCCGTGGAATAAGCATAAATAAAATACGGAGTTTCTGAAAATGATTAGATTCAATAATGATTACAACCATGGCGCGTTCGAGTCGATACTGAACGGGCTGGCTGCGACCAACACGGCCAGCTACGCGGGCTATGGCGAAGACGAGTGGTGCGCCAGAGCCGAGGACGACATAAAAAAGCTGATCTCCAGAGACGATGCGCTGATAAAATTTATCCCCGGCGCAACGCAGGCGAATATAGTTGTGATCTCGGCGGCACTCTCCCGGATCCAGAGCGTTATTGCGGCCGATACCGGACATATAAATTGCCATGAGGCGGCGTCCATCGAGGGCGCGGGGCACAAAATACTGGTGCTTCCGAACACCGACGGCAAGATAACCGCGCGGCAGATCGACGAGTGTGCAGCGGAATATTACGGCGGCGGTGCTCCGGAGTATCTGACGGAGCCGAAGATGGTGTACCTGTCATTCCCGACCGAAAAGGGAACACTGTATTCGAAGCGTGAGCTCAGCGATATCAGCAGCGTCTGCAGAAAATACGGCATGTATCTTTTTGTGGACGGGGCGCGCATGGGCTACGGTCTCGGGGCGGAGAACAATGATCTGACGCTGCGTGATTTTGCCGAACTGACGGATGTGTTCTATATCGGCGGGACAAAATGCGGTGCGCTGTTTGGCGAAGCGCTGGTGATCACCGGAGCAGGACTCAAATACCGCTTCAAGGCATATATGAAGCAGAAGGGTGCCGTGTTGGCAAAGGGCTGGCTGATGGGGATGCAATTTGCGCTCATGCTGGAGAGCGGCGAGTATTTTGAGAAGACGAAGCAGGCAGATGAATTTGCCATGCAGATCAGGAAAGCCTTTGAGGCCAAGGGAATACCGTTCTGGGTCGAAAGCTTTACAAACCAGCAGTTTGTCATTCTGACCGAGCAGCAAAAGAAAATGCTGGCTCAGGGCTATTACTTTGAAGAGGAAGGCACAACGCAGAAGGGCACAGTCGTGCGCTTCTGCACGAGCTGGGCAACGAGCCAAGCTGAAGTCGATGCGCTGCTCGGCGATATAGCAAGGCTGTGAGCGGCGGCTCGATCTCATTGATATGTAAAAACCGCGCCTCCGATCTTTTGATCGGAGGCGCGGTTTCGTTATCGCTCGTTGTAGAGCTTGGCGAGAGTATCCTGCGCGCAGCGGATGAAGCGGCGCACATTTTTTCCGTTCAGGTGATGCGGCGTTGTGATGATGCCGAGTTTGCGGTAGGCCGGCGGGTCGAGCGGGAGAATGTTCACGTCGCCGTCGATGCTCTGCATGACGAGCTTGGAGAGGATCGAAACGCCGAGCTTGTGTTCTACCATCGAGACGATCGAGGGGTCGTCCATATACGTGTTGCGGATGACGGGCGCTGCCTTCCTGCCGTGGACGCTGAGCGCGGGCAGGATGTCAAGGTCGAAGCCGGAGCTTGGCATGAGGAAGTGCTGGCCGGTGAAGTTCTCGACCCGGTAGCTGCCGTTGTCCCCGCCGCAGTCGGCGGGCAGGATTGCGACAAGCTCGTCGTCGCGCAGGTGCGTCCAGCTCAGCCCCTGACACAGATGCGGCTGATAGCTCACTACCGCGCAGTCAAGCTCGTCGTTGCGGACGGCTTCGTAGGTGCCGACGCTGTCGCCCATCGAGATGGAGACCTCGGTGTCCGGACAGATGTCGCGGTAGGCGGCGAGAATGGCCGGGAGCCACTGCCGCGTGACGCTCGTGTACGCGCCGAGGCGCAGTGTCGTGAAGCTGTGCTGCCGCAGCTTGTCCGCCGCCTGCTCAAGCCCGTCTGCCGCCTCGCTGAAAGCGCGCATGGCGGGCAGCAGCTCCTGCCCGGCGGGCGAGAGATGCACGCCGCTCTTACTGCGGACAAGCAGATTCAGCCCCAGTTCGTTCTCAAGCGAGTTCATCATATGCGTCAGCCCAGACTGCGTGTAGCCAAGTTTTTCCGCCGCGGCGGTGAGGCTGCCGCAGTCAATTGCTGCTAAAAGTGCATAAATCTTTTTACTATCCATAGTTAAATATTTCGCTTTCCCATAGTAAAATTAATCCATGACAAAAACTAATTACATAT
>URGI01000083.1 GCA_900547315.1 uncultured Eubacteriales bacterium
TTCTTCGGAGAATGAAACTCGCAATGATCTAACATCGCCTAACAGTAAGTATACGTTCAGAAGAACTGCAACGGCACATGCGCCCCACATCCAATAGCAGCTTGCATCTATAATCGAAGTTCTACGTATATACGATATGGTCATGTCAGCAAAGAAAAGGCAAAATGCGCATAAAGAAATAATTCTGGGTATGGCGTAGTATGCAGATACCCAGTATTTTTTCGACGTTGAAGAAGACTTATCCGCTCGCATAATTTTCCTCCTTTCCCTGCATTTATTATAAAGAATCCCATTCTGCTTGTCAATTTTTGTGTTGGGTATTGCAATCGTCTAAATGCATAATTGACTTGCCGCGCGGACGGCCGTATAATCATGGCGAAAACACTCAAAAGGAGCAGGATATGAATACACCCTTCAGATATGATTATGTCGGCAGCTTTCTCCGCCCCGCAGCGCTCAAGCAGGCGCGCACGGATTTCCAGAGCGGCGCGATAGACGCCGAAGCGCTCAAGGCCGTTGAAGACGGGGCGATACGCGATCTCGTCGCCAAGCAGAAAGCCGCGGGCTACCACGTCATCACCGACGGCGAGTTTCGCCGCGCGACATGGCACCTCGACTTTATGTGGGGCTTCAACGGCGTCGGCCACAGTCCCACCAAGACCGGACTTCCCTTCCACGGCGAGGCCGCGATGCTCGACGACACCTACCTCACCGGCAAGGTCTCGCTCGACTCCCATCCATTCGTGGAGCACTTCAAGTTCGTCAAAGCGCTTGAGGACGAGAATACCGTTGCAAAGCTCACCATTCCCGCCCCAGCACAGTTCATCGAGCAGATGATAATGCCCTTCGCGCTGGAGAACACCAGAAAGTATTACGCGGACAACCGCGAGCTTGCCGAAGACATCGCCGCAGGCTACAAGAAGTTCATCGCCGACGTTTATGCCGCAGGCTGCCGCAACCTCCAGTTTGACGATTGCAGCTGGGGTATGCTCGTCGACCCGATGGCCTGCATGTATTTCGGCACCGACGAAAAGGGTCTTGAGACAATCAAAGAACAGCTGCTTGAGCTGAATAACGCCGCCATCTCCGGCAAGCCCGACGACCTCGTCATCAACACTCACGTCTGCCGCGGCAACTTCCACAGCACCTACGCAAACTCCGGCGCGTACGACGGCGTCGCGCAGACTCTGCTCGCCCGCGAGAACGTCAACGCCTACTACCTTGAGTTTGATGACGCGCGCAGCGGCGGCTTTGAGCCTCTCACCGCGGTCAGCGGTGACAAGAAAGTCGTCCTCGGTCTGGTGACTACCAAACGCGCACTGCTTGAGAACAAGGACGGCGTCATCGCGCGCATCCACGAGGCGGCAAAGTATCTGCCGCTCGACAGACTCTGCCTCAGCCCGCAGTGCGGCTTTGCAAGCTGCGAGATCGGCAACAAGCTGACCGAGGCGCAGCAGTGGGCAAAGCTCGCGCTCGTCAAGGAGATTGCCGAGGAGGTCTGGGGCTAAGTCCCGCTCATTCACCGGATATCAAAGAACACCAAGCATGAAGCGCCGCACCGCCTCCTGCTTGGTGGTTTTCTTACATTCACGCAGAAGGAGGTGGCCGCCATGCCGCAGGTTGAGAGCATATACGCCAAATGGAATCCGTGGCACGGATGCACGAAGCTCAGCGCCGGATGCAAATACTGCTACGTCTACCGGCAGGACGCGATGTACGGCACGGAAGAGGCCGCCTCCGTCTGCCGCAAGACCGCGAGCTTCGACCTGCCCGTCAAAAAGAAGCGGGACGGGAGCTGGAAGCTGCCGTCGGGCAAAGTCATCTTTACCTGCTTCACCTCAGACTTTCTGCTGAGCGACGCCGACCCATGGCGGCAGGACTGCTGGGATATGATCCGCCGCAGGCAGGACTGCTTCTTCTATTTCTTCACCAAGCGCATCGACCGTCTGTCTGAATGTCTGCCGCCCGGCTGGGGCGGCGGCTATGAGAACGTCATAATCGGCTGCACGGTGGAGAATCAGGAGATGGCGGACTACCGCCTGCCGATCTTTCTCGCGCTGCCGATACGCCACAGAGCCATCATCGCCGCTCCCCTGCTGACGCCGCTCGATATAAGCGTATATCTCGACTCGGAAAAAATCGAAGAAGTCTCGGCCAGCGGGGAATCCGGCGCCGACGCGCGCCCATGTCACTACGACTGGATCCTCGCACTTCGGCAGCAGTGCGCGGAGCGCGATATCTCTTTCCAGTTCCATCAGACCGGGGCGCACTTCGTCAAGGACGGCAAGATGTACCGTGTGCCGCGCCGCGAGCAGATCGCGCAGGCCAGAAAAGCCGGTATCGACTACAAGGTCGCGGCTCACGACCTGCCGCTGTGCGCGCTGGAGCATGTCGCTTCTCTCCGTCAGGAGCCGGAGCAGCTTTCGCTGCTATGACGGCCGCTGGAGTGGATACGTGCGCAGAGTATGGACGCAAACTGCGTCGAATCCATCGCAAACCATGATCCGGATGTAAAGCCGCATATCATAGAGTTATAGGGCTGAAAAAAGCAGAGAGTTTTCCTCTCTGCTTTTACTTATTAAATCTCGCGGCGCTGTCAAACTCGCAGTTGGTGAAAATCACGCTCGCAGCGGCGCGGTAATCTTCGAGACTTCTGGATTTATTGAGCACTTTCATCTCGCGCCCGCTGTGCGGGAACAGGCCGTCCATGTAAAACCACAACTCCTTCATGCGCGATGTCGCCGCGCGCGCATCAAGTCCGCAGGTCAGATACGCGTCGAGAAGCGTGTCGTGGAACTCCCGCAGCTCATCGCGGCGGAGCGCAGCGCCGCCATGAAGCTCGCGGAACAGCGCGGGGTTCATCACCGCTCCCCTGCCCAGCATGAACCGGTCTATTCCCTGCAGTGCGTTCACATCCTCCGGCCGGAAGATGTTCCCGTTATAGCACACCGGCGCGCAGCTGTTCTGAGCCGCAGTCAGGAACGCCTCGCGGTCAACCGGAGACTTATACATCCCGGACCGTGCCCGCGCGTGTATCGTCAGCTCCGCGATCGGGTACTTATTGTATATCTCCAGAATAGTGCCGAACTCGTCCACGGACTCCAGCCCCATCCGAGTCTTGACCGACACGGCGACCGGCGCGCGGGAAAAGATGTCCGCCAGCATATCATCCAGCGAGCTCAAATCGGCAAACGCGCCGCTCCCTTTATGCTTCGAGACGACCGTACCTGATGGGCAGCCGAGGTTCAGATTGACCTCCCTGTAGCCTATATCGGCCAGTTGCCGCGCGACGGCGAGAAACGGTTCCGCGCGATTGCACAGCAGTTGCGGCACCAGCGCAATGCCGGTGTTGTTCTCCGGCAGAACGTCCCGCGCCGAGGACGCGCGGAAATTCCCGCTGCCGTCAGGCGCGATGAACGGGGCGTAGTATCTGTCCGCGCCGCCGAAAAGGCGCGCATGGACACGGCGGTATATATGAGTTGTTATCCCTTCCATGGGCGCAAAATATGATCTCATGGCAAACTCCGGTTTTCTGTCTGTTCTCACCTGCCGTCGGCGGCAGATGCGGGCAGGAAAAATATATCTCATTTCTCCTCAAATGTGAAGAAAAATATTTTTCATGACTTGGATTGTTAACAAATATAATGTATAATTATTTTTATTGAATATATATTGGAGGAATGGAGCTTGAAACATCAGGCGTTAAGCAGAGTTATATCCGCCGTGCTCGCCGTAATGTGCCTTGTGACGCTCATCAGCGGCGTCGCTGGCTTCGTCAGCGCGGGAAAGGATTTTTCGCAGGATCGCAGCGATTATAAAACTCTCCGCGACCGGATAGCCGAAGCCGAATCGCTCGACGCGCAGCTCAACTGCGGCAAAGATGAATACGACAAGACCGCCGCGGAACTGAAAGCCGAGAAGGGACAGTATGACGATGACGCTTCCCGCCACCGCGAGGAGCTGACCGAATACACCGCCACAAACGCTGGGCTTCAGATGGGCTCTGGCAGCATCGGCTCCGCCGCAAGCACTCTCGAAGAGGGCTGGAAGCAGTATAACGCCGCGCGCGAACAGTTCGACGCGATGGAAGCTGAATTCAACGTTGGCTATGATAAGTATCTCGCCGCCAAGGCGCAGATAGAATCCGGCTGGCAGGAATATAACGACGGTGTCGCCCAGATCGAGCAGGGCAAAGCGGCCATAGCCGAGGGGCGCGCTCAATATGACGCCGGCATGCAGCAGCTTGAGCAGGGTCGTGCGGAGCTTGCGAGCCGACGCCAACAGCTTGCGGATGCAGAGGCGGCGCTGCCGCAGTATGAGGCGGAGCTGGCCGCCGCGCGCACCCAGCTTGACGAGGCGCAGACTCAGCTGAGCGAGGCCAAGCGCAAATACGAGGCTTCCCTAACCGCGTATAATGCGATCGACGCAGTATACAGCCAGGCTCAGGCCATTATCGATAAAGTCCGTGAGGACACTGTCGGCGGCGAGCTGATATACGAAATTGCCAACAAGACCATTCAGGCGATGTTCGGCCGCAGCTTTGAAGACATCCGCAGCGATTGGAGCGCGAAGCGAGCCGAGCTTGACGCAGCCGGCGCGCAGCTTTCCGAGGTGGAAGCCCAGCTTGCGGACGCCGAGGCGCGTTACGCCGAGGGTGCTGCACAGCTTGAGGCTACGAAGCAGATGATAGCCGACGCGCCCGCGCAGCTTGCCGCTGCGGAAGCGCAGCTGGACGAAGGCGAAGCGCAGCTTCAGGCGCTGAAGAAGCAGCTTGACGACGGCGAAAAGAAGTTGGCGGAATCCGAAAAGATGCTGCCGCAGGTCAAGGCGCAGCTTGAGGCCGGTGAGGCGGAGCTTAAGAAGAACGAGCCCGCCCTGCTCGAAGCCAAGGCGCAGATAGACGCCGGACGTGAGCAGCTGGACGCTGTCAAGGCGCAGCTTGAGACAGGTGATTCCCAGCTCGACGCCGCGCTGGCGCAGCTCGGTGGGATGCGCGCCGAACTGAGCAAGACGGAGCAGAAGCTAAAGGACGAAAAGGATGAGCTCCTCGCCGCGTTTGACAAGATCAGCGGAATGCAGACCTCTGTCAGTGAGTACGAAAAGCTTCAGGATGAATATAAATCAGCCCGTCAGGCGCTGCTGTCCTATGACGACATCTCGGAAGACGTGATAAACGGCGATGAGTTGCTGACCGCGGCGAACAGTGCGGCGCGCTCGATGCACGTCGGATATATCGTCCGCTTCGTTCTCCGCGTTCTGATGAACCTGCTGATGCTCGCCTCCGCCGCTGCCGGTGCGGCAGCGATGCTGAAGGCTTTTGACAAGCTGAAGATAAAATATCCGCTGTGGCTCATCGCCGCGGCCTGCGCCGTGGGCGCGATACTGGCGGAGTCCATAAGTCTGGGGCTTGGCCGCGGGCTGCTGTATTCAGCGCTCTTCGTGCTGATCTTCGCGGCGGCGCTCTTCGCGCTGACCTTTGAGAAAAAGCAGGCTGCGCCAGCCAAAGCTGCGCAGTAAAGCTCATATACAGCACAACGTCCCGCCTTCCGGCGCAGCTGCCGGAAAGCGGGACGCTGTTTTTTTCTGCTCAGAACGAGGCTGTCAACGGACTTTTCAGACGCTGTACTTTTGGGCGTATTCCTCGTAATACTCGTCAAAGCGGTGAGAGTGCAGCTCCTTGAGGTTGATGACATACTCGTGGGTGTCATACCTGTCTGAGCACAGCTCTATCGTCGCTATTGCGAGGTTTGAGCTGTGGTCGGCCACACGCTCGAAATTTGCAAGCAGGTCGTTGAACACGAAGCCGTTTTCAAGTGAGCACTCCCCGCTCTGGAGCCGTTCGACATGGTGCAGCTTCAGTTCGTCGCACAGCACATCGATCCGCTCCTCCAGCGGCTCCACGCGATACGCGAGCTCAACGTCGTTTGCGAAAAACGCCCGCGACGCGACATCCAATATCTCCTGCACGGCGGCACTCAGTACGCCAAGCTCATGCTCCGCCGCGCCGGTGAAGCGCAGCTTCTTCTGGTTTATCTCGCGCGCGGCCTCCGCAATGTTCATTGCGTGGTCGCTGATGCGTTCAAAATCGCTGAGGGTATGCAGGTATTTCGACACACTCTCGTTCTCCTCGCGCGTAAGCTCGCGTTCGGTTATGCGCATGAGGTAGGTTCCGAGCCTGTCCTCGTACCGGTCGACCAGTTCCTCCTCGCTCTCAACGTGCGCAAAAGCCTCGTCGCTGTATGTCTTGAGCAGTGCAACCGACGCGAGGAGGTTATTCTGCGCGGCCTTCCCCATATCCTCCACAGTCTGACGGCTCTGCTCCACGGCAAGCGCAGGATGCGCAAGGAAGCGTTCGTCAAGCCGGTCGAATGCGTCGACACGAGCTTGCTCCTCCTCGCCCTTTATCAGCGCGCAGGCCAGCTTTTCAAGCAGGCCGATGGCCGGAAGCAATGCCAAAGCGGTCACGAAGCGGAATGCCGTGTTCACAAACGCTATGCTGACGGCGTTCATCGTCATGTCCATGAATGTAAAGCCTATCGCCGCGTTCGCGCCATAGAACAGCCCGCCGCAGAGTATTACGCCGACAAGCTCTATTTCAAGATATGCAAAGGCGGTGCGCCTGCCGTCGGTTTTCGCGCCCAGCGCCGACAGCAGCACCGGCATAGCCGCGCCGATTGCGATGCCGAGGATGACCGGATACGCAGCCGCAAAGCTGACCGCGCCCGTGACGGACAGTGCCTGAAGGATGCCGACCGCAGCGCTCGCGCTCTGCAGAATGCAGGTGAAAAGCGCGCCCGCCAATATGCCGAGAAGAGGATTGGAGAAGCTTGTGATGAGCCGCACGAACGCCGCGCTCTCGCGCAGCGGGGACACCGCAGTACTCATTGACTGCATCCCGAACATCAGCACCGAAAAGCCCAGCATGATGTCGCCCACGTGGCGGCGCTGCTGGCTGCGGCTGAACATGCGCAGGATTATGCCGCACACGGCGATAACGGCGCTGAGCGTGGACGTTGAGAACAGCGCGACCCAGCCGCTCCCCTCCAGCTCAGAGAGACAGATTATCCAGCCCGTGACACTCGTGCCCAGAAGCGCTCCGAGGATCACCGCGATAGCTTGCCGCAGCTTCATCATACCGGAGTTGACGAAGCCGACAACCATCACCGACGTTGCCGAGGACGACTGTATGACCGCCGTCACGCCCGTACCCAACAGTACGCCGCGCAGCGGCGTCCCCGACAGGCGGTACAGCACAAGCTCCAGTTTGCTGCCTGCGACCTTTTTCAGCCCGTCGCCCATCAGTGTCATTCCGAACAGGAACAGCGCCACTCCGCCCAGCAGTGAAATAATATTGTTCAGATTCATTTGCATCCTCATACCGGCTCCCGCACAGCTTTATACAGTCCGCAGGAATATGTCTATAAGTGTCTATTTTATACTAACAATTTATCCAGCCGGCGGCAAGCCGCAATAGCGAACAAATAAATCCGCCTTTTTTTTAAACGCTTCGTTCAGTATTGACATTAATTGATTATCGCGCTTGGCCGGCCGTAAATATTTACGTTTTGTTCAACCTCGCAGAAATCCGCCCCGGCGAGGTAAGCGCTATTGGGACACCGTGCCGCTAAAGTACTTTTTGGACGATTATACCGTTTATACCCGTAAATGCGATGCAAAAGATGTGATTGAGATAGACACATTTACTGAATTGAAAGCACTTGACAAAGCCTATGATATATAAATAACAC
>URGI01000084.1 GCA_900547315.1 uncultured Eubacteriales bacterium
ATGTGTTAAAATATATAAACGCTTATTATTACTTGATAATTACTTGATATTGCTTGAAAAACGGCGGAGGGGCGAGATGAAAAAATTTATATCGGCGCTGCTTCTGGCTGTGTTTCTGCTCTCGGGCTGCGCCTCGCAGAATGTACGGAACGACGCGGATTTTGCGCCGCCGGAGGAGCAGCGGCTCGTCATATACACTTCGCACAAACGTGAGGTGTACGAGCCGATCATCCGCGAGTTCGAGCAGCGCACCGGAATATGGATAGAGCTTGAGACCGGCGGCACGACCGCGCTTCTGGAGCGCATCGCCCAGGGCGGCACCGACTGCGACCTCATGTTCGGCGGCGGCGTTGACAGTCTGAGCGCGTACGCGGACTGCTTCAGCCCGTATCTCAGCGAAAACGGCGGCCAGGTGCTGCCCGCATACGCCAGCCCCGACGGGTTTTACACCCCGTTTTCCGCCCTGCCCGTCGTGCTCATCTATAATACCCGCCTCGTCCGCACCCATCCGCCCACCGGCTGGTGCAGCCTTACCGACTCCAAGTGGCGCGGCAAGATCGCCTTCGCCGATCCCGCGGTCTCCGGTTCGAGCTATACCATTCTCTGCACGATGCTTCAGGCGCTCACCGGCGACAACGCCTCCATCCTGACCGAGTTTGCCGAGAACCTTGACGGCAAGCCGCTTTCCAGCTCCGGCGACGTGGTGCGCGCGGTCGGCGAGGGGCGGAAATGCATCGGCGTCACGCTCGAGGAAACGGCGCTGAAGGGCATCGCCGCAGGCTACGACATCGAGATCGTCTACCCCGAGGAGGGCACCAGCGCGCTGCCGGACGGCGCCGCCATCGTCTCCGGCTGCGCCCACCGTGAAAATGCGGAGCTGTTCATCGACTTTCTTTTGAGCTCCGACGTGCAGACGCTTCTGCATGACAGCCTGTACCGCCGCAGCGTATGCGAAAGCGGCGCAAACGCCGGTACGGACGAGCTGAAGCTGATAGACTACGACCTTGAATGGGCAAGCGCCGAGCAGACCGGCCTGCTGAGCCTCTGGCGTGACATAACGGGAGGCGCGGAATGAGGGACTGGATAAGGCGCTCGTTTAAAAACCGCATCTTCATCACCGTGCTGCTGGTGACGCTGGTGCCGATGCTCCTGTGCGACGTGTTCATCATGCAGATATCCATGCGCCGCAGCGGCGATATGCTCTATGCTCAGGCGCAGTCCGAGCTTGGCACCGCCGCCGGTATCATCGACTCCGCGCTCGATACCGTGGACGGCGTCACCGCGAAGCTCGCAGGCAGCTCCGTGATCCGCGGCGCGCTGCACCGCGGCAGGGAGTCCGACCTGCTGTATCAGCTCATGTACCGCGAGACCGAGAACCTGAACGGCTTTGCCAGCATCGACGTATATGACAGTGACGGCGCACGCATTTATGCCGGCAGTCTCGATTCCGAGGCCGGCAGCCTGCCCGTATACTGGGGCGTGCTGCGCGCCGCGCGTGAATGCGAGGGGCAGACCATGCAGGCAAACGGCGCGGACGGGCTTGTGATAGCCCGCGCGGTGTACGGCTCCGACGGGGAGGTCTCCGGCTATGTGCTCGTGCGTATACCGCAGGGCGGCTTCGGCGCGCTCCTCGGCGGCAGCTTTGGCGAGCAGAACGACGTGTTCCTGCTAGACGGCACATGGCGGCAGATATACTGCTCCGACAGCATACGCGCCGATGAGACGATCTCTTCGCTCCGCGCGCAGCTGCTGTCCGGCGCGGCGCTCGGCGGCGGTGACTACAACGTCTATCTCCGCCAAAGCCCTGACACGGGCTTCACTCTGGCTCTGCGCCAGCCGAAGGTATACACCCGCGAGGTCATGGCAACGGTGTACTCCACCTGCGCCGCCATGGGCATACTCTGCCTGCTGCTCGGCCTTCTCTGCGCGTGGCTCCTCAGCCGCTATCTCTCGAAGCCCGTCAATGAGCTTGACGAGGCGATGAAGCGCGTGGAAAAGGGCGACTACGCCGCGGAGCTGAGCAGCGACCGCGAGGACGAGATGGGCCGCCTGACCGCGAGCTTCAACCGCATGACGCGCGAATACCGGCAGAATCTTGAGCGTTCCGTCCAGCGCGAGCGCGAGCTGAACGAGACGGAGCTTTCGATGATGCAGGCGCAGCTCAACCCGCACTTCCTATATAATACACTCGACAGCATCAAGTGGCTCGGCGTGACGAACGGCGTGCCGCAGGTCGCGGCCGTCGCCTCCGGACTTGCCGTGCTGCTGCGCGCGGGCATCTCCGGCGACAGGCTCATCACGCTTGAGCGCGAGCTGGAGCTGCTGGAAAAATATCTGGACATTCAGTCTCTCCGGTTCGAGGATCGCTTCGCGTGGGAGATCGACGTTGACGAGAGGTTCCAGCACTGCATAGTGCCCAAGCTCATATTGCAGCCGCTGGTCGAGAACTCGATAATCCACGGCGTCGCCAACATGGACGACGGCTATATAAAGCTCAGCGCCCGCGAAAAATCCGGCACGCTCATCCTCAGCGTCCAGGACAATGGCGTCGGCATCCCACAGGACGTGCTGGACTGGCTGAACGACCCCGATCGGGATGTCCCCGGCGGGCACCTCGGCCTCAAGAATGTTGACCGCATTGTGCGGCTGTATTACGGCGGCGACTACGGCATCAGCGCATATTCGGCTGCCGGCGAGGGAAGCCGCGTTGAGCTTCGCCTGCCGATGAACAAGGAGGGAAACGGCAATGCTGAAGGTTCTGGTTGTTGACGATGAGACCGTCGTCCGCCGCGGCATCGCCCTCGGCGTCGATTGGGCGTCGATGGGCTGCGTCGTGGTCGGCGAGGCGGCAAACGGCGAGGAAGGGCTGCTCGCCGCCGAGCGGTACAGCCCCAATCTCATCATAACTGACATACGTATGCCGAAGCTGGACGGCATAGAGATGCTGCGCGAGCTGCGCCGCCGCGGCTGCCGCGCGCACGCCATCATACTCACGGCGTACAGTGACTTTGAGTACGCCCGCTCCGCGCTCCAGCTCGGCGCGGACGACTATCTGCTCAAGCCCTTTCAGGATAACGAGCTTATCCTCGCCGTCGAGCGCATCCGGCAGAAGGAGCAGGAGCAGGGCGAGCTGAGCGTTATCGACACTCTCGCGCTCGAAAAGGGCGACAAGAGCCGCTACGTGCTGAAGGCGCTCGAATACATCTCCGAGCACTACGCCGACGGCGGCATAAACATAACCGAGATCGCCCAGCATCTCGGCGTCAGCGAGGGACACCTCAGCCATGTGTTCAAGAAGGAGACGAACTACACCGTCGTCGGCTATCTGACCCGATACAGGATACACATGGCGCTGAAGCTGCTGCGCGACTGCCGGTATAAGATATACGAGGTCGCGGACATGGTCGGCTACAAGGACGTGACCTATTTCGGCAGCACCTTCAAGAAGCTGACCGGACTGAGCCCATCGGAATATCAGGACAGATGCAGATAGGAGGAACATATGCTTGACGAATTCATAAAGCTCTCGCAGCGCGGGGACGCGCTCTGGATAAGCGACGTCCGCAAAGCCTTCGCTGCGGAGCCGGACGCATACCGCGCGGTGATACGGCTCGAGTGTCTGGACGGGACGCTGCGGGACTACGCCTGCCCCCTCCCCCGCTGGAAAAACGCGGCCGAACGGGACTTTCTCGCCGAATATCTCACCGCCCGCATTTTCAACATTCTCTCGTGCTTCAGCGGACGCGCGCTGCACGTTTATCTTGACCTCTCCGCCGAGGAGCCGCGAAGGCTGGCGGAGGGCTGCCTGGCCGCGTTCACGGCGACACCCGGCCTGAAAAAAGTGCTGAACATCGCGCGCAGGCTCTGCGGCAGTATGGGTCTGCCGCCGTTCGGGATGGACGTGCGCGACATCAATGATTACGCCCCCGCGCCGCTGCGCGAGGCTCCCGCGTCCGGTGTCTCGCTGAACGAGCGGCTGCTGGCCGCGATCGAGGCCGGAGGCCGCGGCGCGTACTGCGGGATGGACGTCGGCGGGACGGACATCAAGCTCGCCGCTGCTCTCGACGGGCGGCTGCTCGCCGTCAAGGAATATGACTGGAACCCCGCGGCAAGCCCGACGGCGGACGGCATCACCGAGCCGATGATGATGCTCGCGCGGCTGATGCGCGCCTGCGTCATCGCCGATTCGCTCCCCAAGGATCACGGCGCACAGGCGATGCTCGCCGACGCGCTGCGCAAGGACGCGGACGACGAAGCAATCCGCGCCGCGATATCCGCCTGTGAGGATGCGGCGGCGGAGCTGCCGCTGTTCGACGGGCTGGGTCTGAGCTTCCCCGACATTGTGATCGGCAGCCGCATTCTAGGCGGCGAGACGCCGAAGACCAAGGCCATGCGCGAGAATCCCGACATCGACTACGAGACGGAGTTTGCGAAGCTCGGCCGCGTGTCCGAAACGCTCGCGGCGCTGTGCCGCGCCAGTGTGCGCGTGCGCATCATAAACGACGGGCCGATGGCGGCGTTCAGCGCGGCGGCAGAGCTGGCCGCGGACGGCGCGGAGCTGACGCGCGGCGTTGTCGCCTACGCGATGGGCACCGATCTCGGCAGCGGCTGGATAGACGCGCGCGGCGACATACCGGAGATTCCTCTCGAGCTGTATGATCTGCTGCTCGACCTCGGCAGCGCGCCGTGGAAGCACATCCCGCCGGAGGATATCCGCTCCGTGCGCAACGAGAATTCCGGCCTGTCCGGAGTGCGGCGCTATCTGGGTCAGGCGGCGACATACCGCCTCGCGCAGGAGCTTCAGCCCTCGCTGCTCGACGGACTGACCGAAGAGTCGGACGGCATCATCAGGATAAAAGCTGCGCCGCAGGACATGCGCAAGCCCGCGCTCGAGCGGCTGATGACGGCCGCGGCGGACGGGAACGGGGCCGCGCGGGAGATATTCCGCCGCATCGGCTTGAATCTCGCGGCGCTCACTGAAGAGATGGAATACCTGCTCTCGACGGGCACGGACAGCCGGTACATTTTCGGCCGGTTTGCAAAGATCCCCGGCTGCTTTGCGCTGATACGCGAGGGCTTCGGCTCCGTCCTGCCCGGCATGAAGCTCATCGCCGCGGACGACGGACTTGCCCGCAGCGGGCTCATGCGCCAGCTCGCCCGACTCGACGGCGTGACGGTCGCGCAGTTCGCGCAGGCCGTCAGCGCAATATACTACTCTTGCATGAATTGATAACACGGAGGTCATTCGATGAAACGCAGTGAAATAAACAAGGCTCTCAAGGAGCTGGAAGCCATGTGCCGCGAATACAAATGCTATCTGCCGCCCTTCTGCGGCTTCACGCCGGAGCAGTGGCAGAGCATCGGCCACGAGTACGACGAGGTGCGCGACTGCATGCTCGGCTGGGACATCACCGACTACGGTCTCGGCGACTTTGACAAGGTCGGCTTCTCCCTGATAACCATTCGCAACGGCAACCGCAAAATGCCGGAGAAGTACCCGAAGGTCTACGCCGAGAAGCTGCTGTATATTAAGGAAGGGCAGTACGCACCGAACCATTTTCACTGGTACAAGACCGAGGACATCATAAACCGCGGCGGCGGCAACGTGCTCATCCGCGTTTACAACAGCCTGCCGAACGAGGAGATCGACTACGAATCCGACGTCACCGTGCACACCGACGGCCGCACCTACACCGTCCCCGCCGGTACGCAGATACGTCTCACGCCGGGCGAGAGCATCCATGTGCAGCAGTACCTGTACCACGATTTCTCCGTTGAGCCCGGCACGGGCGCGGTGCTGCTCGGCGAGGTAAGCCAGTGCAACGACGACAACACCGACAACCGCTTCAATCCTCCCGTCGGCCGCTTCCCCAAGATCGAAGAGGACGAGCCGCCCTACCGTCTGCTCTGCAACGAGTACCCCGCGGCGAAGTGAGGTGCGGCATGAACGGTAAAATAGACGTGGCCGCGATCGGCGAGGTGCTCATAGACTTTGCGCAGGAGAGCGTTGACGCGCTCGGCTATCCCACTATGGCGGCGCACCCCGGCGGCGCGCCCTGCAACTTTCTCGCAGCGCTCTCGGCGCTGGGGATGAAAACGGCGTTTCTGGGCAAGGTCGGCGAGGACGATTTCGGCCTGATGCTGCGCCATACGCTCGACGCCGCGGGCATCGACACGCGCGGGCTCATCTCCGATCCGGACGTATTCACGACGCTGGCCTTCGTCCGCTTCGACGAGAACCGCGACCGCTCGTTCAGCTTCGCGCGCAAGCCCGGCGCGGACACGCGCCTGCGCTCCGACGAGCTTGACCTGACCGTCATTGACGAGTGCCGTATGCTGCATTTCGGCACGCTGAGCCTCACCGACGAACCGGCGCGCTCCGCGACGCAGGCCGCCGTGGAATACGCGCGCCGCCGCGGCAAGCTCATCAGCTTTGACCCGAACCTGCGCGAGCCGCTGTGGCCGTCGCTGGACGCCGCCGCGGAGCAGATGCTCTGGGGGCTTAAAAACGCGGACGTTGTGAAGATCAGCGGCGAAGAGGCCGAATTTCTGTTCGGCTGCGGCTGCGAGAAGAGCGCGGAGCTTATCCTGAACGACTGCGGCGCAAAGCTCGTGATGATAACGCTCGGCAGCGAGGGTTGTTTTATAAAGAACCGCGCCGCGCAGTGCCGCGTTCCGGCGGCGCGCGTAAAGGCGGCGGACACTACCGGCGCAGGCGACATCTTCGGCGGCAGCGCCGCATATTGCCTGCTCTCCTCCGGCAAGGCTCCGGAGGAGCTGAACGAGGAAGAGCTTAATGCGATGGGGCGCTTTGCCTGCGCGGCGGCGGGACTGTCCGTACAGCGCCCCGGCGGCATATCCAGCGTCCCCGGCAAGGAAGAAATTCTCGCCCTGCTCGCCGCAGGTGACTGAAAACAGCAACTACATATAAAAAACAACTGCGCGGGAATGGTCGGTGTTCATAAGGCAGCGAACAGCCACAGCAGCTTGCACTGCTGTGGCTGTTCTTGTAGTTTATCCGGCCACATGATAATATGGAGCCGAACAGACCTGCAAATCGTAAGTTGAGGAGGAAGTAGGTATGCTAAACAACAAAGGGTTCGACCTTTGGGCTGATGGATATGACAAAACTGTCGGCATTTCTGATGAGGAAAACATATACCCTTTTGCCGGTTATAAAAAGGTACTTGGGTTCATTTTTCAGACCATAATGAGAGCTGAAAATGCCGTTGTGCTGGATATTGGATTCGGAACAGGCACATTAACGACAAAACTATACGAGCGAGGCTGTTCCATTTATGGGCAGGACTTTTCATCAAGAATGATTGCGTTGGCATCTGAGAAAATGCCAAATGCACAGTTATATCAGGGGGACTTTTCAAAAGGGCTTGCCGAACCATTGCGGAACTTTCGTTATGACTATATTGTAGCGACATACTCTCTGCATCATTTAACGGATGCGCAAAAGCGCGACTTTCTGTTAGACTTGCGTAACTACTTAAAAGAAAACGGTAAACTTATAATCGGCGATGTTGCCTTTGAAACGCGAAAGGACTTAGAACAGTGTAAATTGAAGGCAGGAGACACATGGGATAATGATGAAATCTACTTTGTCGTTGAGGAACTGAGAAAA
>URGI01000085.1 GCA_900547315.1 uncultured Eubacteriales bacterium
GTCAACATTAAATCTTCGTCATTCGACAAGATTCTGTTGTTCTAAAAGTGTCAACTATGGTACGTTATTTGGGACGAAGCGGCAAAACATTGTTTAAAAGTACAGCAATATCCTAGACTTTGCAATATGGGAGGAGAATAAATTATGGAAACCAAAATTCGCGTACTTGTTGCCGATGCGAACCACGACTTTTGTACACTTATCAAGAACCTGATCTCCGCAGAGAGCGATATGGAGGTCGTCGGAGCCACTGACGACGGCCTTGAAACTCTTGCTCTGGTCGCCGAGCTTACACCGGACGTGCTCATCATGGATCTGGCGCTGACCAAGCTCGACGGGCTTGAAGTCCTGCGCCGCATCCCGGAGAGCGGCGCGCATCCGCACGTAATAGTTCTGTCGGGATTTCTCAACAACAACGTAGTGTCCGCCTGTTCCTCGCTGGGCGCTGATTATTTCATGCCCAAACCATGCGACCCGCCGGCACTTCTCGGCAGAGTGCGGCAGCTTTCCGGCCACGGTGCAATCGCGTCCAACGCCGGTTACGACTGCAAGCTCGTTCCTCAGCCGACCAAGCAGGATGTGAACCTCGAAGCCGTCGTCACCGATATCATCCACGAGATCGGCGTTCCGGCGCACATAAAGGGCTATCACTATCTGCGCGAGGCCATTATACTGACGATAAACAACATGGAAATGATAAACGCCGTGACCAAGGTTTTATACCCTGAGGTTGCGAAGCGTTTCAACACGACGCCGTCGCGCGTGGAGCGAGCCATACGCCACGCGATAGAGGTCGCATGGGATCGCGGCGATGTTGAAGTACTCCAGAAGTTCTTCGGTTATACCGTAAGCGGTATAAAGGGGAAGCCGACGAACTCCGAGTTTATCGCCATGATAGCAGATTGTCTGAGTCTGAGAAGGAAGCAGGACAATCCCTGATCTTGCCATATGTGCTGACACATATTATGCCTTGTTGAATGACGCTGACACGCCGAAAAGCCCTCGATTCTACCGGATCGAGGGCTTTTCATCACGCACGGGCAGCAGACAACGTGAAAATTTTACAGCATATCGCCGTTTAAAAATGCACCCCGTCGCAAAGACGGGGTGCATACGAAAAGAGGATAGATGTATTTCGGAAGCTTAGAATATTGCGACGACCGCGCCGTTGTAGCTGTCGGCGATGAAGGTCTTGACAGCGTCGGACTGGAGAGCCTTGACGAGAGCAAGGGTCTTTTCGCTGGTCTCGTCGCCCGCGCGGACAGCGATGATGTTCGCGTAGGTCTGAGCCGCGTCGCCGGAAGCGTCCTCGATTGCGAGAGCGTCAGCGACCTTCAGGCCGGCCTGAAGCGCGTAGTTGCCGTTGATGACTGCGATGGTGCCGGCGTCGCTGTTGGCGAGGACGGAGGGAACGGTATCGGCCTGAACGGGAGTGACATTGTAGCCGCCGTCGTCAACGATGTCGAGGTGGTTGACGCCCTTCTCGGCGCTCGCGTCATCGGGGAGCTTTATGAGGCCTTCCTGCTGGAGGAGGAGAAGTGCGCGGGTCTCGTTGGAGTCGTCAGCGGGGATGATGATGGTTGCGCCGGGCTGAAGCTCGGAGAGATCGCTCACGCCGTTGCCGTAGATGCCGAACGGCTCATAGTGGATCTTTGCAGCGGAGACGAGGTCAGTGCCGTTGGAAGCGTTGAAGCTGTTGAGGTAGGGGGTGTGCTGGAAGTAGTTTGCGTCAAGCTCGCCGTCTGCAAGAGCGGTGTTGGGCAGGACGTAATCATCGTAAACGACGACCTGAAGGTCGTAGCCCTCGGCAGCAAGAACGTCCTTGACGGACTCAAGGATCTCGGCGTGGGGGGTGGAGCTTGCGCCGACGACCAGCGGGGTCAGGGCAGCGGGAGCTTCGGACGCGTCTGCGGGAGCCTCGGTTGCGGGCGCCTCAGAGGCGGAGGGGGTGCTTGCGCTGCTGCCGCATCCGGCGAGAACGCCGAGTGCGAGTACGAGTGCGAGGATGATGGTAAGAGTCTTCTTCATTTTGTTTTTCTCCTTTTCAGAAAATATTTCGGCCAAGTGCCTTATATAAAAATGATGGATTACTTGTTGATTCTCTTGTCGGTCTTGACTGCTATATACCGGCCAAGCTCCTGAATCACCTGAACGATGATCCATATCAGAAACACGCAGATCCACGTTATATCGTCGTTGCTGCGCTGATGGCCGTAGATTATTGCGATCTGGCCGAGGCCGGTGCCGCCGATCGTGGCGGCCATGGCGGAGTAGCCGAGGATGGTGACGACGGAGATGGCGGCGCCGGTTATAAGCGCGGGCTTTGCCTCCGGTACAAGCACCTTGCAGATTATCTCAAAGTTGCTCGCGCCCATTGACTGCGCCGCTTCGATAACGCCGACGTTCACCTCGTTGAGAGAGCTTTCCACCATGCGCGCGACGTACGGCGCGGCAGCGACTATCAGCATCACGATAACGGCCTTGTTGCCGATCATCGTGCCGACAAGGAATTTTGCTACCGGAAGCATCGCGACCATCAGGATGATGAACGGAATGCTGCGGAAGAAGTTGACCACGAAGCCGAGTACGCTGTTGAGCTTCGGGTGCGGGGCGATGCCCTTCTTATCGGTGACGTTCAGTATCACGCCGAGGGGCAGACCTATCAGATAGGCAAACGCGGAGGAGATGAGGGTCATATATACGGTTTCCCATATTCCAAGCTGTATGAGACCATTGTTCCACAGCTTATAAAACATTTCAGAAAACATCGCTTATATCTCCTCCTTCCAGTTCACACTGCTGCTGGACAGCCATGTGATTATTTTGTCCGCTTCCCTCTTGTCGTTCGGAAGCTCTATGACCATGTGTCCATGAAGGACGCCTTCAAAAATCCTTGTATCCGCGAACAGGATGTTGACCGGTGCGCCGCACTCCAGAACCATTCGGGAGATCAGCGGGTCGTTGGTCTTGTCCTTGCCGTCAAAGATGAGCCTTATGCGGCGGCCGCCGGCGGTGCTGATGACGGTGCTGTCCTTCGGGACTATCAGATCGCGCGCGATCTGCGACTGCGGGTTCGAGAACACCGCACTGACCTTGCCGACCTCGGCGATATGGCTGGAATCTATGACCGCGACGCTGTCGCATATCCTGTCGATGACACGCATCTCATGGGTGATGACGACTATCGTGACGCCGAGCTTCTCGTTTATCTCCTTCAGCAGGTCGAGTATCTGGCGGGTGGTGTTCGGGTCAAGCGCGGAGGTCGCCTCGTCGCAGAGGAGGTATTTCGGCTTCGTCGCGAGCGCTCTCGCGATCGCCACGCGCTGCTTCTGTCCGCCGGAGAGCTGGGACGGATAGGAGGACGCCCTGTCCTCAAGTCCGACCAGCTTCAGAAGCTCCAGAGCGCGCGCCTGCGCGTCCTCCTTCTTGACCCCCGCAAGCTCCAGCGGGAAGCAGATGTTCTTTATAACATTGCGCTGCTCCAGAAGGTTGAAGCCTTGGAATATCATGCCAATCTGCTGGCGGAGCTTCAGAAGCTCCCTGCGGGGCAGCTCCGTGAGGCTCTTGCCGTCGATTATCACCTCGCCGCCGGTCGGGCGTTCGAGGAGGTTTATGCAGCGCACCAAGGTGCTCTTTCCTGCGCCGCTGAGACCGATGATGCCGAATATCTCGCCGTCCTGAATTGTGAGGTTTATGCCGTCAAGCGCGACAATCTCTTTCTCCGATGTTTTATAGACCTTGCTGAGATTCTTCAGTTCTATCATATCAACACTCCAAAAATAAAACAGACCCGAAAGCTCGTTGCTTTCAGGCCTGTTGTGAATACATTTTCCGCATCAGATCGACAGGTTTATGAAGCAAGCGAGCAATTTTTGGCGCACATCATCATGCACATGCTCATCATGCGCATCATACCCATCATCATGCTGTCA
The DNA here is from genome assembly GCA_900547315.1 of uncultured Eubacteriales bacterium. Lineage (GTDB taxonomy): Bacteria > Bacillota > Clostridia > Oscillospirales > Oscillospiraceae > Limivicinus. The sequence goes on from URGI01000085.1 coordinate 3,933, forward strand.
AAACGGACGTTAAACATGTGCTGCTCGCTCCTTCTTTCAAGAATGGCATGATTGTACGACCGTGTTTCTCATTTGTCAAGAGGGGCATCTATGAATAAATGTAATGTTATACATGCATAAGCAAAATGGTTATGTGCAAGCTGCAACGCGAATATTATTCATCTGCAATGTATATTGAGCGGACGTACAAAATTGACGGAAACGTGCGGAAAATTTTTATGCCGGAGCAAAAAGCCGTTCCCGGCCTTGTCCAAAAGGGCGCGGCCGGGAACGCGTCATTCAGCCGACGATGAAGTACAGCACCATGAGGGCGCAGAGCACATACATGATGGGGTGGACGTCTTTGGCGCGGCCCTTGACGAGCTTGACAAGGACGTGAACGATTATGCCCGCGCCGAGACCGTTCGTGATGCTGCCGGTGAAGGCGGTGAACATGAGCATGACGCAGGGAGCTATGCACTCGTCGAAGCTGGAGAAGTCGATATCTACAAAGCCCTTGAGCATGAGGAAGCCGACGTATATGAGCGCGGGGCCGGTCGCGCAGTAGGGGATGGCGACGAACAGGGGAGCGAGAAACACGGTAAGGAGGAACATGACGCCCGTGACAAGGGAGGTCAGACCGCTGCGGCCGCCGGCTTCGACGCCGGAGGTAGACTCAACAAAGGTGGTGACGGTGGTGTTGCCGGTGAGAGCGCCGACACAAGTGCCTATGGCATCAACGAGGAAGGGGCGCTCAATGCCGGGGAGGTTGCCGTTTTCGTCAAGCATGTTTGCGCGGCCCGCGACGGCCAGAACGGTGCCGAGGGTGGAGAAGAAGTCGCCGAAGAAGCAGACGAAAACAAGGATAAGACCGCTTGCGGTGAACACGTTGCTGAGGTCAAAATTGAGCATGACGTTGCTGAGATCGGAGAAATCGGGGACGGCGGCGACGCCGGAGATTTGGGTCACGCCGCAGGGGATGCCGATGAGAGTGATAGCGAGGATGCTGATGAGTATCGCGCCCTTGACGTTGAGAGCGTTGAGAACGATCATGAGGAGCAGGCCGCCGATGGAGAGGAGAACCGCGGGGGCGGTGATGTCGCCGAGCGCAATGCCATTGGCGAAGCTGCCGATGCCGGAGTTTTTGAAGCCGAGATACGCAATGAAGAAGCCGATGGATGCGGATATCGCGATCTTGAGGTTCTTCGGAATGACGCGGACGATCAGATCACGGAGTCCGAACACGGTAAGAGCAACGAAAATGATGCCGGATACGAGGGTTATCAGCATCGCGGAACCGAAGCTGATCGCCTGCGACTGGATCATTGCGCCGAGGATGAAATTGGAGCCCATACCGGTGGACAGTGCGAAGGGAAGGTTGGTGTAGAATGCCATGAGCATAGTGATAAGGCCGGAAACGAGGGCGCAGCTTATCATTATTGCAGATTTGCTGATGACGACGCCGTTGACATCAACGACCGCCGCATCGCCTCCGCAGATAGCCGCGGGCTGTACCGCCAAAACGTATGCCATGGTCATAAAGGTCGTAAGGCCGGCAATAACCTCTGTTTTGACATCGGTACCGCGCTGGCTGAGCTTGAAAAGTTTCTCCATGATCTTCTCCTTTTCTCTTTCTGGTTTGATTTCTGCTTACATATCTGCAAATACGGGGACAAAGGACTGGGTAGTGCCGTCCACAAGCCCCATATCTGTGATAACAACGCTGGGAAGAACGGGCAGAGCGATGATCGCACTGGCGAGCAGTGTGAGTGCGCCGCCGCTTATGACATCGACCGCCTTCTGAACCTCCGCAATATCCTGCGCGACCTCGGCGCAGGGCTTCTGACTCATCAGCCCTGCCGCAGGAAGCTCAATGTGCGTTTCGCTGCCGTTGTTTGCCGCGCACACGCCGCCTCCGCAGTTTCTGAGCGTTTCCGCGGCCAGCCACGCGTCGTCCGCGCTGCGGTAGCACACGGTGAGGTTGTGGCTGTCGTGAGAAATGGTCGAGGCAAGCGCGCCGGTGAGCAGGCCAAAATTCTTGTACACGGCGATGGTCTTGCTGCCTAGGCCGTAGCGGTTGGCACAGCATACAAAGCATAGCGACGCGTCGCCGCTGATATCCACGGCACCGTCTTTCACGGGAAGCTCGGTGGGCACCACATGGCGCAGTATGCGGCTGCCGGGGACGGGAGTCATAACGTTCACGGTCACGGTGCTGCCGCTGTACCCTTCGGGTACGCGCAGCCTGAAGGAGTCGGAGCCGCTGAGCTGCGGGATATTGACAGTGTTGGGAAGGTCGTAAGCCTCGCCCATGCTGTCGCTGCCGAGATACTTTCCGTCCTCGGCGACCAACTCGCCTTCGACGAATACGGCCTTGGGGCGGCTGCCGTCCAGCGCATCGACAAGCTGGATATCGGCGATATAGCCCGGCGCGATCGCGCCGAGATCCGCAAAGCCGTATTCACGTGCGGCGTTCAGCGTAGCAAGCTTTATGACCTCTTTCCCGTCGAGACCGGCAGCGATCGCCTTGCCGACGACCTTGTTGATATGGCCGACGGTCAGCAGATCCTTTGCGTGCACATCGTCGGTGCAGACGGATACGAAATCGCGCCACGGCATGTCCTTGCAGCCGTCGACGAGGAACGACAGGCTGTCTATAAGAGAGCTTGCGCGGAGGTTGATGTGCATACCGGCTCTGAGCTTTGCGCGGACCTCGTCCTCGGAAACGCTCTCGTGGTCGGATACGGGGCCTCCGATCAGATATGCCGCGAGCTCCTTACCGGTGCAGTAGGGTGCATGCCCCTGCAGGAACATTCCGCGCTTGACGCCCTCCTCGATTATGGAGTGCATACGCTCGGTGTCGTTGATGACGCCGACATAGTCCATTATCTCGGCAATACCGACGACATTATCCATGTCGAGCAGTCTGCCGATCTCGGCCGCGCCGAACTCCGCGCCGGCGTTTTCAAGGCCGGGGACGGACGGCACGCAGGATGGGGCGAGAACGTACTGGCGGAGCTTAGATTTTTTTGCGTTGTCAAGCATGAACTCTACGCCTTCAACGCCCATAACGTTGCCTATCTCGTGGGGGTCTGTGCAGATCGTGGTGGTGCCCCATGGGAGGATGGCGCGGGAGAGATTTTCGGGGATCATCATGGTGCTTTCCACATGTACATGCGTGTCGATGAAGCCGGGGATGAGATATCTGCCGCAGCCGTCGTAGTATTTCTTTGCGGGGAGGACGGGTTCCTGCCCTTCTTCGCGCACTAAAACAACAAATCCAGCCAGTATGTCTACACTGGCCGGATATATTTCACCTGTTATTACATTCAGAAACTGCACGTTGCCTATCGTGAGGTCGCAGGGGATTTTGCCCATGGCTGCCTGAATCAGCTTTGAGCGGTCCTTGGTCTTGATTACGCGCATATCGCTTTCCTCCTGAAAATGAAAATAAAAAACGGCAGAGAGCAAACCTCTCTACCGAAAAGCAAAGCTCACACAGCTGTTTCAGGCTGTGTGTGACTATACTCAACTCGGTAGTCGGGCAATTCAAGGGCCGCCCGGTAGAGACGCGGGGCCCATGTGACTTCCCCGCCTATACCTGCTGTTAAATTTCTTTACACGCAGATTATAACATCGCAAGGGTGCGTATTGCAATTATCAAGATGAAACGAAAAATCAGCGCGATATTCCCTGACGAATATTGAAAACG
>URGI01000086.1 GCA_900547315.1 uncultured Eubacteriales bacterium
ATAAACGGTCCGTCTGATATACCGGTGGAAATATATCAGCTAATATAAAGGAGTATTGTGTTTATGAGTAATGAAAACAGCTCCGGGACAAGGCGCTTTTACGGCTGGACGATAGTTGTTTCACTGTGGATTATATACTTTCTGAACGTCGGCTTCCCGATGTACGGCGGACAAACGGTGAACACCTTCATGGCCGATGAAATGGGCTTTAAGAGAACTATACTCGGATTGGCATTTTCCCTCTTTAATCTCTTCCAGGGTCTGCCCGGACCCCTGATTGGCTATACCATCCAGAAAAAGGGCGCGAGATTTAGTATAGCACTCGGCTCTATTCTTATTTTAGTTTCTGCAATTTTGATGGGTTATGTGGTCAAGTCTCAGTGGCTCTTTCTGTTGACTTTCGGCGTTATTGCAGGTGTGGGCGTGGGCTTCGGTACGGTCGTTCCGGTTCAGACCACGGTTACCCAGTGGTTTGACAGAAAGCGCTCACGTGCTATGGCCATTACGCTAACTGCCTCCGGCTTCGGTGGCTTTGTGGCGGCACCCCTACTGACAAAGGTTCTCTCCGGTACCGGAAAATGGAATAACTGTTGGCTGGTTGTGGCGGGCGCGGCTCTGGTTGCGCTTCTTATCGACCTTATTCTTATTAAAAATAAGCCTGCCGATATCGGACAGATTCCCGACGGGAGCAGCGATGTCACAGAAAGCATGGCAAAGCCCGGTAAAAAGGCCTCAAAGTATATACCATACAGCACCAAGGATGACTGGACGGTCAAGGAGGCTCTTACAAATTCGAGATGCTGGCTGACACTTGCTGCGGCAATCGGTCTATACATCCCCTACATGATGCTAATCAGCCACGGAATAGCCTGCCTCGGCGACCACGGAATCCCCGCCTCCGCTGCGGCCTTCTCAATAAGTCTTGTGACTGCAACGAGCATTGTGGGGCGACTTCTCGGCGGTGAGCTTTGCAACCGTATGCCCGCCAGATTTGTCTGGGCCGGCTCTCTGGTAGTGCTTCTCATGGGCTCAATATTCCTGATGACCGCCACCGGCACCGTCGGCATGGTGCTCTACGCCGTGTGCACAGGTATCGGCTTCGGCGCGTCCTTCGTGTGTATGCCTGTGGTATTCTCAAGCTACTACGGCGCAAAAATATATAGCAGTCTTTTCGGTACTCTCTTCCCCATTATTACGATTTGCTCGTCGATTTCCCCCACGCTCGCCGGATACCTCTTTGACGCCAGCGGCAGCTATACCTCTGGATTCATTATGATTATCGCTTTTAACGTGGTCGGCATTATAGCAAGTCTCCTTAATACTCCTCCCAAAAAACAGTAACCATCGCAGATCATAGCTTTTGTCGGGACGCCGGTGTTTGAAAAAAACACCGGCGTTTCATATTGTCGTAGAGATTCACTGGAAACAGAAATAAAACTTGGCAAGGCGGCCGAGTCATGCTATAATTAAGTGTTACAAACATGGAGGGCGGCAAAGCCGCATTTTTGATATGGATAAAAAACAGTACATTGAGGCCGGACGCATCGTCAACACGCACGGCGTGCGCGGCGAGGTGAAAATCGAGGTCTGGCTTGACAGCGCGGAATTCCTGCGCAGCTTCAAGCGAGTGTTCATCGGCGAGCGCGAAATAAAGATCGAGTCCGCGTTTGTCCACAAGGGCTTTCTCATCGCCAAGCTTGAGGGCGTGGACGATGTGAACGCCGCGATGACCTTCAAGGGGCGCGAGATATCGATACTGCGCGCGGACGCGAAGCTGCCCAAGGGCGCGTTCTTCATAAGCGACATTATCGGCGCTTCCGTCGTGACTGAGGACGGCGCCGAGATCGGAAAGCTTGTGGATGTTCTGGAGCGCCCCGCGTCGAATATCTATGTCGTCAAGGGCGAGACGGAGCACCTTATTCCGGCAGTACCTGAATTTATTATGTCAACCGATGCTGAGAACGGAGTCATCACCGTCAGGCTCATAGAGGGGATGTAAAGACCATGCGCATAGATATAATGACTCTTTTCCCCGATACGGTGAACGCCGTTTTACATGAGAGTATTATAGGCAGGGCGGCCAAAAAGGGCATAATTGAGATAAATTGCGTACAAATACGCGATTTTACAGAGAACAAGCAATGCCAGGTGGACGACTATCCCTACGGCGGCGGCTGGGGCTGCGTGATGATGGCGCAGCCGCTGAAATCCTGCCTTGAAAATATTATGTCAACCGCCGATGGCCTGCGCAGCCGCGTTATTTACATGTCCCCGCAAGGCAAACCCTACACACAGGAGACCGCGAAGCGGCTCAGAAATGACTATGATCATCTTGTCCTCGTCTGCGGGCACTACGAGGGCATAGACGAGCGCTTCATCGAGGAGTGCGTTGACGAGGAGATATCGCTGGGCGACTTTGTTCTGACCGGCGGAGAGATCGCCGCGATGGCCGTGGCCGATTCCGTGTGCCGCCTAGTGCCGGGGGTGCTTGCCGATGAGCAGTGCTACACCGGCGAGAGCCATTGGGACGGGCTGCTCGAATACCCGCAGTACACGCGGCCGGACGTCTGGGAAGGGCGTGCGGTGCCGGAGGTGCTGATAAACGGCGACCATGCGAAGGTGGAGCTCTGGCGGCGCAAGAAGCAGCTTGAGCGCACCATGAACAAGCGGCCGGACATGTTTGAAAAGTTCACGCCCGCGGATGATACCGACCGAAAACTTCTCGAAGAGATAAAGAAGGACGCGAGCCGAATCAAGCTCACCGAAAAGCTTGATTACCGCCCGGCAACGCTGGACGATATGCCGGATATCATGCACATCGTCGAGGATGCGCGGCGCAGCCTGAAGCGCTTCCACGTGGATCAGTGGCAGGGAGAATACCCGAATGAGCAGGTCTTTCTCGCGGATATGGCGAGAGGGGAGTGCTTCGCCGTGACGCACGGCGGAGAGGTCGCGGCGGTCTTCGTGCTCAGTACGCTTGAGCAAGAGAACTACGCGAAGATAACGGACGGCAAGTGGACTGCCGACATGCCCTATTGCGTGCTGCACCGCTCCGCCGTATCGGCGAAATACCGCGGCAGCGGGATGTCGGAATTCATGATGAAATGCGTCGAGCGGCAGGCGGCCGAGGGCTTCGGCCTGCGATGCATCCGTGTCGATACGCACCGGAAGAACAAGGCCATGCAGCGGCTGCTGCGCGAGTCCGGCTACCGGTACCGCGGCAACGTCCTTATCGATGATGCCGGTCATGATCCGGCGCGTCAGGCCTATGAGAAGATACTCAAAATCAAAAATATAGCGGGGGGCTGCAAATGAAAGGCGGAAACACAAAATATCTCGTCTCGGCGATAATCTGGACGCTTATATGTCTACTCGCACTGGGCATACTTATCTTTGCGGTGGAGACCTACGTATTCACAAAGATCTGCGGTCTTGTGCTGATAATCCTGTGCCTGTCCGGACAGTGGCTGCGGTATATCAAATCTACGCGGGGCTGAGCGCATGAATCTGACGGATATAAACGAGATACGCTCGCTGCTCTCGCGGCACGGCTTCCGGTTCTCGAAATCCATGGGGCAGAACTTCCTGACCGCAGGCTGGGTTCCGGAGGATATCGCCGAGGGCGCGCTGCTGGATGAGAATACCGGCGTACTGGAGGTAGGTCCCGGCGTCGGCTGCCTGACCGAACAGCTGTCAAAGCGCGCGGGCAAGGTGATGTGCGTAGAGCTTGACAAGAGCCTGAAGCCGGTGCTTGCAGAGACGCTCGCGGGCTGTGATAATGTCGAGATCATATTCGGCGACGTACTGAAGCAGAACCTTCCGGAGCTGGTGCGCGAGCATCTCGGCGGGCTGCGTCCGGTCGTGTGCGCAAATCTGCCGTATAATGTCACAACTCCGCTGCTGACGGCCTTCATCGAGGCGGGTTGCTTTGACAGCATCACCGTGATGATACAGCGCGAGGTCGCGCGGCGCATATGCGCTCCGGCGGGAACGGCGGATTACGGCGCGTTCGGAATCTTCGTGCAGTGGTACGCGGAGCCGGAGCTGCTGTTCGACGTGCCGCCGAGCTGTTTCATCCCGCAGCCGAAGGTGACGTCAAGCGTGATACGCCTGCGCCGCCGCGAAAAGCCGCCGGTCGGGGTGGGCGACGAGAAGCTGATGTTCCGCGTTATCCGCGCGGCATTCAACCAGCGGCGCAAGACGCTTGTGAACGCGCTCAGCTCGCAGTTGGGCGTTTTGGACAAGGAAAACGCCGCCCGCGTTCTGGTAAATTGCGGATTTGATACAAAAATTCGCGGAGAAACAGTAGATATTGTTGGTTTTGCAAAAATTTCGGACGAAATATCATCCATAATAGGCGCGGATTTGTAGGTAAAATGCATTGATTATTTGCCCAAAATTGTGATATTCTAACACATGGCGAAGAGTCGTTTTTTTGACGCTTTTCCGCAGCGATTTTATCTAATCTTATTTATTATAGAAAGGAAGAAAACAATGAGCAAAAAGTATGTGTATCTGTTTTCCGAAGGCAATGCCAACATGCGCGAGCTGCTTGGCGGCAAGGGTGCAAACCTTGCAGAGATGTCCAACATAGGCCTGCCTGTGCCTCAGGGCTTCACCATCACCACCGAAGCCTGCACCCAGTACTATGAGGATGGCCGCAAGATCAATGACGAGATCATGGCTGAGATCATGAAGAACGTCGAGGTCATGGAGCAGATCAACGGCAAGAAGTTTGGCGATCTCACCAACCCCCTGCTCGTTTCCGTCCGCTCCGGCGCACGCGCTTCCATGCCCGGTATGATGGATACCATCCTGAATCTGGGTCTTAACGACGATGTCGTTGCTGCAATGATCGCAGGCAACCCCGATCCTCAGTTCGAGCGCTTTGTTTACGACTCCTACCGCCGCTTCATCCAGATGTTCTCCGACGTCGTTATGGAAGTCGGCAAGAAATACTTCGAGCAGCTCATCGACGAGATGAAGGAAGCCAAGGGTGTCAAGACCGACCATGAGCTTGGCGCTGCAGACCTCAAGAAGCTCGCAGAGCAGTTCAAGGCTGAGTACAAGAAGCAGATCGGCGACGACTTCCCCTCCGACCCGAAGGTTCAGCTTTACGAAGCCATCCGTGCCGTTTTCCGTTCTTGGGACAACCCCAGAGCAAATGTCTACCGTCGTGACAACGACATCCCCTACTCTTGGGGTACCGCAGTCAACGTCATGCCCATGGTATTCGGCAACCTGAACGAGAATTCCGGCACCGGCGTCGCTTTCACCCGTGACCCCGCAACCGGCGAGAAGAAGCTGATGGGCGAGTTCCTCGTCAACGCACAGGGAGAAGACGTCGTCGCCGGCGTCCGCACCCCGATGCCCATCGCCCAGATGGCAGAGCAGTTCCCCGAGGCATATGCCGACTTCGTCAAGGTCTGCAACATCCTTGAGGAGCACTACCGCGACATGCAGGACATGGAGTTCACCGTCGAGAACGGCAAGCTCTACATGCTCCAGTGCCGCAACGGCAAGCGTACCGCTCAGGCGGCTCTCAAGATCGCGTGCGACCTCGTTGACGAGGGCATGATCGACGAGAAGAAGGCCGTTCTGATGATCGACCCGAGAAACCTCGACACTCTGCTCCACCCGCAGTTCGACACTGCCGCCCTCAAGGCCGCAACTCCTATCGGCAAGGGTCTCGGCGCATCCCCCGGCGCAGCCTGCGGCAAGATCGTCTTCTCCGCTGAGGACGCAAAAGCCTGGCACGAGCGCAAGGAAAAGGTCGTTCTGGTTCGTCTCGAGACCAGCCCCGAGGATATCGAGGGCATGAAGGCTGCACAGGGCATCCTGACCGTTCGCGGCGGTATGACCAGCCACGCGGCAGTTGTCGCCCGCGGCATGGGCAAGTGCTGCGTCTCCGGCTGCGGCGAGATAAAGATGGACGAGGAGAACAAGAAGTTCGAGCTGGCAGGCAAGGTCTACCACGAGGGCGACTACATCTCCATCGACGGCTCCACCGGTAAGATCTACGACGGCATCATCCCCACCGTTGACGCCACCATCGCAGGCGAGTTCGGCCGCATCATGGGCTGGGCTGACAAGTATCGCCGCCTCCAGGTCCGCACCAATGCCGACACCCCGCACGATGCGCGCAAGGCTCGTGAGCTGGGCGCACAGGGCATCGGCCTGACCCGTACCGAGCATATGTTCTTCGACAGCGACCGTATCGCTGCTTTCCGTGAGATGATCTGCGCCGACACCAAGGAAGAGCGTGTCGCGGCTCTGGCAAAGCTCGAGCCGATGCAGCAGGAAGACTTCGAGGGCATCTACGAGGCCATGGAAGGCAATCCTGTTACCATCCGTTTCCTCGATCCTCCTCTCCACGAGTTCGTTCCCACTGAGGAAGCCGACATCGAGGCTCTTGCAAAGACTCAGGGCAAGACCGTCGAGCAGATCAAGGCTCTCATCGCCTCCCTGCACGAGTTCAACCCCATGATGGGTCACCGCGGCTGCCGTCTGGCCGTCACCTTCCCAGAGATCGCCGAGATGCAGACCCGTGCCGTTATCAAGGCTGCTCTGGCAGTCCAGGCCCGTCACCCCGAGTGGAAGATGGTTCCCGAGATCATGATCCCGCTGGTCGGCGAGGTCAAGGAGCTCAAGTACGTCAAGGACGTTGTCACCGCTGTCGCCGATAAGCTCATCGCCGATGCCGGCTCCGACATGAAGTACCTTGTCGGTACCATGATCGAGATTCCGCGTGCCGCTCTGACCGCAGACGCGATCGCGACCGAGGCTGAGTTCTTCTCCTTCGGCACCAACGACCTGACCCAGATGACCTTCGGCTTCAGCCGTGACGACGCCGGCAAGTTCCTCGGCGCGTACTACGACAAGAAGATCTACGAGAGCGACCCGTTCGCACGCCTCGACCAGGTCGGCGTCGGCAAGCTCGTTGCCATGGCTGCAAAGCTTGGCCGCGAGACGCGTCCCGAGCTGCACCTCGGTATCTGCGGCGAGCACGGCGGCGATCCCAGCTCTGTTGAGTTCTGCCACAGAGTCGGCCTTGACTACGTCTCCTGCAGCCCGTTCCGCGTTCCCATCGCCCGCCTTGCAGCTGCACAGGCCGCAATTAAAGACTCGCGGAATTAAGCAAAAAAGCCAGTAATATCAAGGGTTTTCGGCATCGAAAACTGATGAAAATACGGCTTCAAAAATCAGGCTTTTTCGCCTGAAATAAGTCCTATAAACGGGTATCTGTTCATTTCTTGATCAGATACCCGTTATTTTTT
>URGI01000087.1 GCA_900547315.1 uncultured Eubacteriales bacterium
TTATTGTATTTGAGGCGGGCCTTTTCTCGCTGCGGCTCGGTCACGGCGCGGCTCTGACATGCCACCGGCATGTCATTTACTACCGCGCCGCCGCTGCGCTACCCCTCAAGCTCCCCCTGCTGCTCTCTTATCTGTGCCAGCTGCACATATTTTTGACCGACTGAATGACTTCAGTCATATTCCGCGCTTGCAAAGCATATCACGTCGCTTATCGCGTTCTGCCAGCCCCAGTCGGGGCGGTTATACGCGCTGCCGTTCATGGCGATCGTCGCGGTGTGGCCGCCGTCTAGCGCGTACGCCGTGTCCACGCCCTTATCGTGCATGAAGCGCGCCTCGGTGCTCGCGGTGCAGGTGCCGTAATTCTGCTCGTAGCAGACGGTCATTATCAGGTAGTGCAGCTCGCCGCGCTGCCCGATGGCGCAGCGGGAATATTTGCTGTCCACCTCGCCGTAAACATAGCCGGAGCTCAGGTCCTGAAGCTCCCCGTTCTCGACAAGTATCGGCCCGAAGTTCACGGAAAACTCCACATCGTTATCGCTTATGAATTTCTCCGCGTCCTCCCATGTCTGGATGTCTCCGGGGCGCAGGAGCAGCATGTCCCCGCCGGAGGTGAACATGCAGGTATGCACGGCGATCGGAGAGAAGTATTGCAGCTCGCCGCCGTACACGCCGATCCCGATGCTGCGGCGGACGTAAAAGTCCCCGCTCACCGCCATGACGGCGTTATCCTCCGCGGCAAGCTCTGTCGCGGTCTTGAGTCCCGCGGCACGGTAGCTGTCGCCGCTTATCTTGCGCCGGAGCTGGGAGCCGTCGGCGAGCTTCACCTCGACGAACGAGCAGCCGCGCCCCTCTATGGCCTCCTGCCACGCGACGACAAGGATGCTGTCGTCCCTGTAATACCACATCTCGGAGTTGGGCATGAAGTCGGTATCCGCGTTCCAGAAGGTCTCCTGCCCGTCGAGCAGCACCGCCGCCGCGTCTATGACGGCCTGCACCTCCTGCGGATCGGTCGTGACGCCGTAGCAGGCGGCCTTCGGCTGCGGGGGCAGCTCGCCCGTCTGGACAGAATAGAGCTTGCGGATATATTTCGCCTCACCTGCCGTCCGCTCTTCGAGCGCCGCTTCAAATCCGCCGACCTCGTCCGCCGCGTCAAAGGTCTGCACGGCTCTGGGCTGCGGCGGGGTGTGGACATATCCCATCAGCAGCGCAGCGGCGCCGATCAGAAGGATCAGCGTCGCTGCGGCGGATATGAGTACAAACGGTTTCTTCATCAGTCGTAATCCGGCTCCTCGCGCTCTGCGCAGGTGGTCTTATACATGAGGTACACGATGACGGCCATCATGGTGCAGGTTATGGTCATGACCGTGTAGCAGATGGGATACATGTTGCCGAAGCGCTGCACAAGGTATTCCGACGCGCCGGTTCCCACAAGCGTGAGCACATAGCCGATCCACATCGCCACATGGTAGCCGCAGCGGCCGTTGACCTTATGCGAAAGGCGCGAATAGTGGATGAGCGCCGCAAGGATGCAGACCGCGCTTGCGATCTGGACGATGCTGACGAAGGCGTTGAAGTGCATGAAGCTGGAGTCATAGCGAGTGCTGTCCATAAGCAGCTCAACCGCGCTGTGGAAGGTGAGGAACATCCATGCGACGTTTCCGTCGCGCGGGCAGCCTTCCTTCATCGGCAGGCGGCGGCGCGCGAAGAAGAAGTACAGCAGCAGCACCGTCACGCAGAGCATCAGTATCGCCTGCACAAAGAAGGTCGCAAAGCGGTACTCGACGGCGCCCATGGAGTTTGTTATGCCGCTGCCTATCGGCAGATGCTGCAGAAGCGGCGTGGTAATGGCAATCTTGCTACGGCAGGAGCTGTTGAACAGGGCGCTCAGGCGGATGAACACAACGATGAGCGCTCCGCCGGGGGCGACGCAGTCGAGCAGACGTGCCATATTCCCCGTAAGACCCAGCCCGCGCACAACGAGTGCGGCGAGGAAAGTGCCCAGCAGCGCGCCGGGCAGGCAGTAGCTGCCGGTGGAATAATCGGTGATGGCGCGGATAAAGCTCGTGTACTGCTCAAGGTGGCAATACCAATGTATCGCGCGGCAGAGCGGCACGGAGAACAGCAGCGCCAGCGGCAGCAGCAGCCACATCGCGGCGGAGCGACCGCCGTGCGATATGTACAGCGAATAGCTGAGCGCAAAGCCTGCGGCGATACCCAAGGCGATGACTACCGCACTCCAATATATGACCGTGCTTCCGGTGCTGATTGCTATCGGATTCATGGGTTCACCTCCTCCGGCAGTGCCGTGGCAAAGTAGATTATATCGCTCTGTGTACGCTGGTTGCCCCAGTCGGGACGGTTGACGGTATGGCCGTTCATGACCATGGTAGAGGTCTGGCCGCCGTCGAGCGCATAGGCTTTGACAACGCCCTTACTGAAGATATACTCCGCAGCTTCGCTGACGGTCGCCGCGACGGAGTGGTCATCCTCATAGTTTATCGTCATGAGGATATAGTGCAGCTTGTCGCGCTGGCCGATGGCGGTACGGGAATAGGTCCTATTGTTCTCGCCGATGGGATAGCTGCCGAACTCGGCAAGCTGTCCGTTATCGACCATGACCGGCCCGAAAGCGACGGCAAAGGTAACGTCGTTATCGGTTATGAACTGCTGCGCTTCCTCCTGCGAACTCATCTCGCCCGCGCGGGAGAACAGCATGTCGCCGGAAGCGGTGAAGAAGCAGGAGTCAACGGACTTCGGCGCGAAGCGGTAAAGCTGGCGCTGATACACCGTGATGCCGAGCTGGCGGAAGATGTAATAGTCGCCGCTGATGGCAATGACGGCGTTCGCGGAGGCGGCCATATCGGTCGGGTAGAGCTGCACGTCGGAGCCGTAGCTGTTGTTGGCTATCATTCTGCGCAGCTGGGAGCCGTCTGCGATCTTCACCTCGGCGAAAGTGCAGACCTTGTTATTGATAAGCTCCTTCCACGCGATAGCGAGGATAGTCTCGTCATAGTAATACTCGATCTGCGAGCCGGGATAGAAATCCACGTTCGGATCCCACGCCAGACTCTGCCCCTCAAGGAGATCCGCGGCGGAGTCGATGACCTGCTGAACCACGGCGGGGTCGGTGGTCGTGCCGTAATTCGCGGGGTTCGGCTTCTGTCCGGCGAGGGCGTTCTCGTCGATCTTATACACCTTGCGGATATACGCAAGGTCGCCGAGCGCGTCGCTCGCGGCATTGTTTATGTATACGTCGAACTTGCTGACAAGATCAAGCTTGCTGCCCGACGCCGCGCCGACCGAGCTGCCGCTGTCGGGATGGATGTTATTGAACGCCCAGACGAGGGACAGGAACGCCAGAGCGATGAACACCAGCGTTATAAAGCCCATTCCAGCGTTTCTCTCCTTCGCGCGCGGAGCCGGAGCTGCCGGAGCGGGTTTGCGCTCCGCCGGAACAGGGGCGGGGCGTCTGTCCGGCATTGCCGGACGCTGGGGCTGCGCCGCAGCGGGTTTCTGCTGCGGCGCGGCGGGGCGCTGCTGCACGGGCTGTGCGGGGCGCTGTACCGGCTGCTGTCTCTGCTGCGGAGCCGCCGGACGCTGCTGGGCAGCTGCAGGCTTCGTCTGTGCCGCGGGTCTCTGCTGAGGCGCCGCAGGGCGGGACTGTGCCGCCGGTTTCGGCTGCGCGGCCTTGGGCTTTGGCTGGGAGGCAGGTTTTGCCTTGGGCTTATCCGAGTCGGAACCGAATTCGCGGAGGATATCGTCAAGGTCGAATCCGTAATCTTTATCGCTCATTTCAGCCCCTCCTCTCAATTCACGGTGCCGCCGGTCAGGGCGCTAAGCATGGCGGAGTTCGGGATGATATACCAGTCTCCGTTGGTGTACTCAAGCTCCACCTCAAAGGCGGTCGTCGTATAATAATTCTGCGCGCGCTCAAGCACCGCCTGTACCGCAGCGGAGTACGCCTCGTCGGTCACGGCGGGGAAATAATTGTTATTCTCGTCGTACACCTCGCTGCGCGAGCGGGACTGCACGATGGAGTTGAGGTTCTCCTCGGTCTTGCTCTGCACATCATCGCCGATGGAGCTGAGGTCGAGATACTGGAAAACGACCTGCTGTTTCGCGGTCAGCCCATCCACGGTGCAGTCACCGTAAAGCTTATAGGAATAGCTGGCCTTCAGCGCGTCATATGCGAGCACGGCCGTCTCGCTGTCGGGCGTGTTCTCAAGGCCGAGCGTGGAATAGCCCTCCATGTGCTCATACGCGGCGGTATAGTTCCCGGCGGTCATATCGTCGAAGAACTCCGTGACGACGGCTTGCGGGTCGCCGCTGGGCTTGACTATGATGGCGCCGTGCACGCTGCCGTAGAAGCAGGCGAACAGCGCCGCGCCGGTGAGCAGCACAGACGCCAGCGCCCATGGGATGTTTATCTTGCGGCGTCCGCCCTTGCAGGACATGACCGCGGCCACGCCGCAGACGACGAGCAGGCAAATGCCGGCAACTGCAAAAATATTCATAACAGAGTCCGTACCTTCCTCAGTTGTATTCGCTTCGGGAGTGCTTGGGGTAGTGCCGTCCGATGCGGAAGCCGTCGGCGCGGGGGAATTGAGTGCCTCTATCGCGGCGCGTTCCGCGTCCTCGGCCTCCTGCACGCGGCGTATCGCCGTGTGATACTGCGCGTAATCGCTCATCAGGCTGCAATAGTCGGTCAGCGCAACGTAGCCGTTTTTCAGCGTATCCGTGAACATGACGATAACTATCGGATCGTCGGTATACACGATGGCGCAGTCGTTCATGTACAGCTTGGAGCCGTCCACGAGGTAGCCGTATTTATGCGCGACCTCGTACTCCTGCTCGTGGAACTTGAAGTAGTTCTTCGGCTCGGCCTTCAGCATGACGTCGATGAGGCCGGGGAAATTGTCCTTCTCCGTCTCAAGCAGGTTCAGGCAGTGGATCATCTGCCGCGCCGTGCAGAAATTGTTCTCGTAGAACTTCGCGTCAACTGTTTCCGCGTCCTCGCCCATGTACGGCGCGATCAGCTCGCGATAATGGCGGTATGTACCGAGGTTTTTCCACAGGAGCTTTGCCATGTCGTTGTCGGAGTTTATGATCGTCCACTCGAGGAGCTTCGAATACTTCACTCCGGCGATGGTGTCGTCCATGGTCATCTCGCCGTTATGTATCTTCTCGGTGTAGATCATGTTCAGCGGCACCTTGTACATGCTGCCCGCGACCAGATACGTGTCCCCGTTGAGGAAGTGCTCCTCACCGGTCACGGTGTTGCGGTAGCCGAGCGCGACGTCCTCGGGGTCGATATTGTGCTCCGTCAGGAATTGGTCGATGACCTCGTCCCAGGTCTTGTCCTTGAAGCGCTCGTCGTCCTCCCCGTCGGCAAACGCGGCGGGCAGCAGCGCCGTTATCATGCACAGCGCCGCAAAAAGGCATATAATTTTTCTCTTCAGCTTCATATCCTTCTCTATTCCTCCCCGTCTGATGGCAGGGCATAATAAACTAAGGTAATTATAGCCGTTCCCCACTCTGATTTCAAGAGCAATAAGCTGTCTTAAGAAAATTTGAGAAGGAATGGAACAAGCGCCGCAGAAACGGGAATAATATGAATAAAGGGCAGACGGTCAAAGGGGGGCTTGACGTGAATATACCGAATGCGCTGAGCATACTGCGGATACTGCTGACGCCGCTTTTCGCGGCGCTGTATCTGCGCGGGCAGACCGGAGCGGCGGTGGCGGTGCTGCTGCTCTGCGCGCTGACGGACGTGCTGGACGGATACATCGCCCGCCGCTTCGACATGGTGACGGAGCTTGGCAAGGCGCTGGATCCCGTGGCGGATAAGCTGATACAGGCGGCGATGATGCTCTGCGCCGCGGCGCGCACGCCGCTGGTGTGGCTGCTGCTGGCAGCGCACATCCTGCGCGAGACGCTCATGGCCGCGGCGGGACTGTATATGCTGCGCGTTCTGGGGCAGGTATACGGCGCGCAGTGGTACGGCAAGGTCTGTACGGCGCTGATATACGCGGTGATGATAGCGCTGCTGCTGTTTCCGGATATGCCGGAGCCTCTGGCCGCGGGCGGCGTTTTCACCTGCGTATTCATGGTGCTGATGTGTCTGGTGATGTATCTTGCCGATTACGCACGCGTCCTGCGTGGGGAGAAAAGATAGCTCAAGCCGCCCATCGCTTTTCGATGGGCGGCTTTTCTGATAAATGCCGTTATTTGTTTATGACGCTGTAATTCACGCGGTCAAGCGCGGCGTCTATATCTTCGTCGCTTGCGCCGTCGGGCAGATACAGCCGCATCGTCACGTAGGATTTCTCAAGGAAAGCATACGCGTAGATCTCGTTTCCGTCCGCCAGCACGGTTATCACGGTGCCGTCCGGCGCGGCTGCGCAGACGCTTCAGGCTGAGGTTGCGTGTCACCGCGGCGATAAACGCGCGGAAGCGGGACGGGTGCTGCGGCGGGATGCAGTTCCACAGGGCAAGATATGTATCCGCGACGCACTCCTCGCTGTCCTCACGGCTTGAGAGGATGTCGTCCGAAATTTTCCGGCACAGCCGCCCGTATTTCTCGTCCGTGCGGGCGATCGCCGTCTCGTCGCGCCGCCAGTACAGCTCTATTATCTTTTCATCATCCATAACGGCCTCCAAGGTTTCCGAAAGCGCTTCCACTTATAGAGTACCGGTCGCGGACGAATTTGGAGTGACCCCAAAAAGTTAGACAATATTCTGAAGTAAAAATTGTTCAAGCAGCCGAAAGGGCTTGCTGTCTGTGAATT
>URGI01000088.1 GCA_900547315.1 uncultured Eubacteriales bacterium
ACTTCTTCCATAGCGGCGATAGCGCTCTGCTCGGAATTGATCTTGCTGCGGATAGTGGTGTCCGCTACCATCTTGCCGTTCTCGTCGAGTATAACTGCCTTTGTGTAGGTGGAGCCTACGTCGCAGCCGCCAAAGTATTTCATTATGTATGCCTCCAAATATAATTTTCTTTATAAGATTGAATTATTTCCGAGGCTTCCGGGGCTTGCCCGGAAGCCCTTTAAGTTACGGGAATTGCTGAAATCACGCTGTGCGCGCTGCGATCACATGCAGACCTCGTCCTCGAACTCGACCAGAGACGGATCGACAGGCTCCGCCTTCATGACGGTGCGCATGTACTCGTTGACCTTGTCGCGCATGGTGCGGCGGGAGACGGTACGCGGGTCCATAAGATCGTGCTCGACCCAGATGAGGTCGTAGCCGCGCTCGCGGCCCTGATCGTCCAGCACGCCCTGAACGGTAGCCATGTTCTTGCAGGCGACGTTCTGGTACATGATGATGAGCTTCGCGTTCCAGTCCTCGCACTGCTTCCACAGCTCGTCGACGACGTTCTGGTAACCGCCGTTGGTGTGACGGCGCATAACCATACGCTCGTACAGGCGGGCGAGGTCGCGGAGGGCTTCTTCCTTATCCTCGGTCTCAAGAGGCTTGGTGAAGTTCAGAGACTCCATCTCGACCAGGACGTTGACGCCCCAGCAGTTTGCAAGCCAGTTGGAGAAGTTTGCATAGTAGTGAGCAGGGCAGGACCAGACGATAGCACGGTACTTCATCTTGCCGGGCCAAGGCTCTTCCTTGTTCTCGTAGGCCTTCATCAGGATGTTGTTGACCTTCTCGAAGGTCTTGATGACACGAGGATCCGCGCCGCCGTCCATCTCGTAGTTCCACTTGCGGAACAGCTCGTAGCAGGGGCCGAGAAGCTGCGGGTATGCAGACTTGTTGACTTCCCACTTCTGAAGCTCGTAAGCAGTCTCCTGATTGAAGCGCTTAATCATGGTGAAGTATGCATCCCAGTTCCACTTTGCGCCGGTGCGCTCCTCGATGAACTTTATGCAGGCTCTGATATCCTCGGCGCCCATCTGAACGGTCTCCTCATCCAAGTAGCGGACGGGGAAGCAAAGATGGAATATGGGGACGTTCGGGAAGCGGCGGGAGTAGTAGGAGGATGCCATGGTGGAGCCGTCGCAGGGCATGGAGGAGGAGAGGAAGCAGGAGCCCATGTGCGGCAGAGCGTCGATAACCAGTGCGCCGCACTCGGAGGAGGGAACGGGGCAGGTGTCGGAGGGCAGACCGTAGGACTCAACCGCATCGATGTAGGGAACGCAGGTGAGCTGGTCTATCTCGGAGACGAGGAACACGCCGAGAAGCTGATGGGGGAAGCCGTACAGGTCGGGGAAGCCGCCCATGATCTGACCCATGGTCATCTCGTCGAACAGAACGGTGCGCTGGTTGAGAGCGCCGCTGTTACCGTTCTTCTCGTCGGCCTTGGCGGAGAGAACGAGGTTCTCTGCGACGTAGCGGAATATATCATAGATGAGCAGATGGCTCATGCGCAGGTTGGAGCCGCGCAGACCCATGATGTTCTTATCCATGAAGCCGTGGCAGCAGAAGTAGGAGATCATCCAGCGGTAGTACAGTGCGCCGTTGAGCGCGGGAATGAGGTCCTTGGAGAAGGTCATAAGGAGCATGCCCCACATACGAGCCCACTCATAGAAGTCATATGCGGTGTCCTTGATGCCGCGCCACTCACGGCGGACGGTGGCCATGGCGCCCTTGCGGTAGAGGCGGCCGAGGCTCTTCTCACCGTTGAGGATGCGATCCTTCTTGCCGGCGGCGTCGAGAGCCATGAAATCCTTGTACTCGCCCTTGGCACGCTCGAAGTCGGCCTTAATATCATTTACACGATCCTGACCAAACTGCTTCCAGTCGGTAGCCTTGAGGAGATCCCAGGCAATGCCGCCGACCTCTTTGAGGTTCTCCCACTGCTTCGCCCAGTCGATCTCATCTTTGCATTTCCAGAATTCCGGATTCGGATACTGTATCTTTTCCTTCTTTGCCATTATGCTTTGCCCTCCTCTTTGTGGATACGCTTAATCTCAAGGGATTCAACGAAGGCCTGAACACGGGTGCGGAGCTGACCGGAGTTACCGTTGTTGTACAGTCTGTCGATGGACAGGACGGGCCAGCCGTACTCGTCGTGCATGATGTGGGAAACCAGAGCGCGCTCGAAGCCCCAGTAGTCGCAGTACTTCATCTGCTCGTAGATGATGCCTTCGGCGTTGTACTCCTTTGCGAGGCGGTCAGCGGTCTCACGACGCTGATGCACCTTCTCGTCGGATATGTAGCGTGCGCACTCGGAGTGCTCCATTACGTGCAGACAGATCTGGCGCAGAGCGTCCTCGTCGTCCTTGAGCTCGATGACCTCGCGGCCGGGAGTGGAGCCGAAGCAGTAACGGTCGGACACGACCAGAGCGCCGCAGCCCTCGATGAGCTTAGTGAGCTGAGGATCGTCGATCTCGGAGCCGACTATCGCAACGCGGGCACGGAACGGAGACTTCTCGTCGGGCTTGCGCTTCTTCAGCTCCTTCAGGGTCTCACGCAGGTAAGGCAGGATGAGAGCCTTCGGACAGGTGTAGGAAACGAGGTTGATGACATGGAACTCATAGCCGGTGATGACGGGGTTCTCTGCCTTGCGCATCTCTGCCATCTCGGAGATGATGGAGCAGACCTCGTTGTGCTCTGCGACTGCCTGACGGATGGCGGCATCGGAGGTGTCCACGCCGTAGACCTCGGTCAGCTTGTCGAGCACATGGATACGCATCTGCTTGACGTAGGAGTCGAGAGTGTAGTCGGTGATTTTGTAGGGGATGTCGCAGTGGGTCACGAAGAAGTTGGGCTTCTCGTTGACCTTCAGGATCTCAAAGTGCTCCATTGCACGGTTCATCATGGAGCAGGCGTCAACGCCTATCATCGCGTCGAGGAACTGGTAGCCGCCCTCGATGCCGCGCTCGACGAGCGCGCGTGCGAACTCGCAGGTGTAGTTGGACATGTAGTAGGTTGCGATGTCGATGGAGCCGGTGTGCGGCGCGCGCAGACGCACCGAGAAGCAGTTGCCTACGTTGAGCAGCGCCTCGGGAACATGGTAGCAGGTATAGCCGAGGGCGAGGTTGCCTTCCGCCTGTGCCTTCTGCACCAGCTCGTTGTTGGCGTTCTCAAGCAGACTTTCAAAGTAGATCAGATGCTTAAGATCTTTCAAATGTTACACCTCTTCTTTAAGTTTTCTATTTTATGGAGCAGCGGGATTATGCCCCATTGAATACCGTTTTGCGGGATCTCAGAGTATCCCGATCTTGGTCAGAGCCTCTTTCGCGCCCGCGAGCATCGCGGAATCCGCCGGAAGCTCCATAACGCTCTTGCCCTTGATGTCGTTTGCGGCAAAGGTCTTGTCCGCGGGGATAAACGAGAGAATATCCACGCCCGGAACCTTTATCAGATCCGCAAGTTCGGGGTTGGTGACGCGGTTGACGATGACGCCTATCTTGTCATAGGCGATAAGCTCGTCCGCCACGTTCTTGATGGTGCTGACGACTTGGGCGCCCTTCTTGCTCTGGTCGGTAATGAGCAGCAGATGAGTCACCTTTTCCATCACGCGGCGCTGGATCTGCTCGATCCCCGCCTCACCATCGATTACAACGTAGTCAAAGCTGTTTGCCAGAAGTCCGATAACTTCCTTCAGGTAGGAGTTGACCTTGCAGTAGCAGCCGGAGCTCTCCGGACGGCCTATCGCAAGGAACACGAAGCCCGGCATCTCAACCAGCGCGTCAAAAATTCTAAACCGCGCCTCGCTGAGAAGCTCCAGCGCTTCTCTTGTCTCTCCGTTTTCAACGCTGTCAACGATGCTCATACGGATATCGTCCAGCGTCAGCTTCACATCCACGCCAAGAGCAACGGACAGACCGACGGCAGGATCGGCGTCGATCGCGAGTATCTTCTTGTCGGGATACTTCTCAACAAGCAGTCTCACTATGGACGCGCAGATAGAAGTCTTGCCTACTCCGCCCTTGCCTGCTACCGTGATTATCTTGGCTTTATTTTCCATATACGTCCCTCCCTGTTCTGGAAATGAGCGCATCTATCTCCCATGCACTATCGTTAGTATTTTAGCACATTGCCCGGCCGGATGCAAGGAAAACCCGATAATTTCAGGCAAATTTCAGTTTTTACACAAACTTCGCGGAAACTTTTTTCATGCGGTACGGATATATTTATACACTTATTTGCGAGTGCCGAAATTTTTTTGAAGTAATTGCTTTTCGGCTCATCGGTTAAGGATATATACTCCCAGATTAAGGTAACCGGCGAATGTCACCCACGCCAGATAGGGCAGCATAAGCCAGCCCGCGGGCTTCGATATGAAGCGGAACAGCAGCGCCGTGCCGGCGATTGCGGCCCACAGCAGCACGAGCCAGATGAAGGCCGCAAGGTAGAGCTTGAGGTTGAAGAAGATGAGCGTCCAGCAGAAGTTCATAAACAGCTGCACCGCGTAAAACGTGAGCGCGCGCTCGATGCGGCCGGGGTATTTTTCGGAGCAGTACACGAGATAGGCCGCGATGCCCATGAGGATGTACAGCAGCGTCCACGCGGCCGGGAACGCCCACGCAGGCGGCGCGAGAGGAGGTTTGTTCAGCGCCTCGAAATCCTTAAAGCTGCCGTTTGCAATCAGCGCCGCCGCTCCGCCGACGGCCAGCGGTATCAATATTGATACGATGAGCTTTTTCCATTCCGGTCTTTTTGCCATAGCTTTTCTCCTTACCTGTTTTGTGTTATGTTCTACTCATATAATATACAACGCCGCGGTGAAAAAAATTCACCGCGGCGTTTCAGATCCTTGCTGTGAAGTGCAGCTGAATAACGGCTGTAATCTGTACGCTACTCTCTCTTTTTCCTATTGGCACTTTCTGTGCCCTGGCGACCCCTCAGTCGGCCTTACGGCCGCCAGCTCCCCTAATAGGGGCGCCAAGAGAGTGCAGAGGAACCACCGCGCCAGTCCTAAACCTTTGCCGCGAAGCGCTGCCCCTTTTAGGGGAAGTCCCCAGTGCGCACACTGGGGAAAGGGGTCTCCAGAGCAGCGATACGAGCAGAATGGAAAAGAAAGTGTGCACGATAACTCACGCCCGTAGGGGACGGCCCCTGTGCCGTCCCAAAAATGCAGCGACGTGCTTCCGGTGATAAATCGGCGCACCGTCCCAAGTCAACCTGTCATTGCGAGGAGCGAAGCGACGTGGCAAAACGTTCTCCTTTACTCCACGCGGAAATATACTGCCGTCTATAAAAGAAACGGATTCCCACGACCAGTGTGAGCACTGGTCTCGGAATGACAGAAGGTTTCTTTATATTGCCCTTTCTTTTTTCAACTTCCACTCCCTGCAC
Source organism: uncultured Eubacteriales bacterium (assembly GCA_900547315.1). GTDB lineage: Bacteria > Bacillota > Clostridia > Oscillospirales > Oscillospiraceae > Limivicinus. Next base: position 5,428 of record URGI01000088.1, read on the forward strand.
CATGGTAACTCCTTCTGCGCAAAACGCAATTTTCCGTGCAGAATCGGTGCAATACAGGCAAAAACCGTCGAAATTGTCATGTGTGGCAAAACTGTTTTGAATTACAGAGTTTTTATCGCCACCTTTCTTGAATACGCGCTTGACAATTGTGAGATATTGGACGCGGAGTGATTGACAACACCCACGCCCTCTGATAAAATCAGCTTAATCACCGCACGACAACAAGAACAGAAAGGAAAAGATATGAAAAACATCAAAAAGGTACTTGCGGCAGTCCTTATGATAGCTGTAATGTTCTCTATTACCGGCTGCAATTCTTCGGACTACAAGAAGGCCGCGCAGCTGATGGCTGACGGCGATTATGCCGCCGCGTCCGAAATGTTCAAGGCTCTCGGCGACTACGAGGACAGCGCCGATCAGGCCAAGGAATGCGACTACCAGATCGCCAAAGCGGCGTTCGACGCCGGCGATTACGAGAACGCGATCGAGCTGCTCACCGCTCTCGGCGATTATCAGGACAGCGCCGACCTCATCTCGCAGGCCACCGACAAGATCATCACTGCGAAGCTCGTCGGCAACTGGGTCTCCGATGACATCGACGTCACCGACATATTCGTGACCGCCTTCAACTCCGCGCTCAATCCCGACTCGGCCGACGCGATAATGGCCGACGTCGATCTCGGTACCGTGACCATGATCCTCACCATCGAAGTGACCGACAAGGGCAGCTTCTATCTGAAGGTTGACGGCCAGTCCCTCGACGCTACCGTCGATAAGGTTCTTGCCGCGTTCCAGGTCGGCTTCACCAAATGGGTCGAGGATGTCTACACTGAGCTTGCGGCGGACAACAACATGACTCTTGACGAGCTGCTGGCCTACTGCGAGGTAGACAGTTTGGAAGCCCTCTTCGAGATGGACAACAACGTCAGCATCGAGGACTTCCTCGCCACCTACTTCCCCAAGGATCAGTTCATCGCCATTATCGACTCCGTCAGCTCCAACGGCACATACACCGTTGAGGACGGCGTGGTAAAGCTGACCATTGCTTCCGAGACCGAGACCGTTATATACGACGGCGAGGCCGACACCATCACCATGGACGGCGAGGGTCTCTCCGACGGCGACGTGGTGTTCCACCGCGCAGCCTGAGCGGCATAAATATAATAATAGTAACAGGGCATAGCTTTCAGCTATGCCCTGTTACTATTATATAAAACCCTCCGTATGATTCAGTACATACTGAAGTGATAAAATAATGGTAGACACAAAAGTGCCTACCATTATTTTTATGCTATTATAGACATGGAGGTGGCAATA
>URGI01000089.1 GCA_900547315.1 uncultured Eubacteriales bacterium
AAAGCCTTTTCATTATACCATGATTCTGTAAAAATGCAAGTATAATTTTATCCGGACGGGCACATTCACAGTACCCGTCCGGATATAGCTCGTTTAAAGTCTGCCGCTTAGCTGATTCTTTCAAAAATCAGGACATAATCACTTACACTTATTATAACCTGATCCTTCAATGAATCGTACAAAACCATCATTTCTCCCATTGAATATCCGTCGTACTTACCATCTGTAAAATTTCGATAGATGACGCTGCCTTCTCCGATTACATCTCCGCTTTGCTTTATTATTCCCCATCCGCTCGCGTCGATATCAAGGCCATAATATACCCTTCCAAGCCAATCAAAATTCTCGTCATAGGCTTCATTACATTTCCACTTGCCTATAATTGGGTCATTGCCGGATCTCAGCGTAGTCTTCACGCCGCATCCTGCCAAACCTACTGCTATTGCGGTGAACATGGCCGTGAGGACAATTATACTGATAATTCTTTTCATTCTTGCCTCTCTTTTTATTATGTAAATTATATTATGTTAATAATTCCCGCGCTCAGTCGGCACTGCGTATCTCAACAACGGCGCCTAACGCCTCGAGCTGACTCTGAATGAGTTTGGCGCGTTCTATGCTGATGTTTCCTTTTATTTCGCACGGCAGGTCTGTGATCATAAAGTCCGCCGCCGTGCGGCTGATCCCCAGAAGAGCTGCCACGGAACAGCTCACAGACGCCGGATTGCTGCCGACAGAAAGCAGATATACCGCGACATTATCCGAGTATGACTCCGTCTGTTCCTGCACATATGGCCGTGATGTCTCGGGCATCACGCGTTCTTTGCCGCGTTTCTCTTCCGCTATCAAATGAATATCATCCACAAGCTGCCCAAATCCGTAGCCAAACCACGAATCTAAAAAGAACGTCGCGGCCAGCGTAATTCCAAAGAATGCGCTCCACTCCTGTTCAATCGTAATAATGATCGCGCCTATGGCACTCAGAATGCCAAGAACTTTTGACAGGATCTTTATCTTTTTCCCAATATCGTCGTACATTTTTTGACCTCCATCATTTTGCAGTGCTTCTGGCAAACATTGTATAACACCTTGCAGTTGTTGTCAATAACTAATTATAGGAGTTTTATTAAACGCCTGTAAGTTGTTACTCTGTATATGTGGAGGTGTTGAAAATGCTTGAGAACCTGAAAAAGCTGCGCGAGAAGACTGGGACTACGCAGCGGCAGCTTGCCGAGGCTATCGGCGTCAGTCAGCAGTCCGTCAACAAATATGAGAACCACAATATCGAACCTGATATCGAAACGCTTGTCCGTATCGCTGACTACTTTGCGGTGTCGGTCGATGCTGTCATCGGTCATGCGGAGGACGATGGTGAACTCACTGAGAGCGAGCGCCTGCTCCTGCAAAAGTACCGCCGCCTCACACCAAAGCGGCGCGCTGCAGTCGATGCTCTGCTTGACTGTTTTTGACCGCTTCGCCGAGGGCTTTTGCCGAGTCCTCGGTTTTTCAGCGCCATTGTTTATTGTTTTTCGATAAATTTTAGTTGACAAACGATATTCATCATGCTAAGCTATGGGCAGAAAAGGAGTGTTTACCATGAACTGGAGCACAAACAAAAGCATACTTCTCTCGCGCATATGCGTTGCGATATTCGCGCTGCTGCTCGCGGCGCTCGATTTCGGTGCCTACTGGCTGGTCACCTGGTATATCCACCTGCGCGGCATGGCGTGGCAGTCCGGCGCGGGCATGATCGTGACGCTATACCTTTGCAGCATCTTCGGCTGGGTGCTGCTCTGGCAGATGTGGACTCTGCTGAACAACATCCGCAGGAGTGAGGTGTTCATCCCCGAAAATATCCGCTGCCTGCGCATCGTCAGCTGGTGCTGCGTGGCCGCCGGTGCGATATGCCTTGTCAGCACGCTGTTCTACATCCCCTTCGCCGCCATTGCGATCGCGGCCGGCTTCATGGCGCTCATCGTGCGCATCGTCAAAAACGTGTTCGAGCAGGCCATCCGCATGAAGGATGAGCTGGACTACACAATCTGAGGTGCCGCCATGGAAATAATCGTAAATCTGGACGTGATGATGGCACGGCGCAAGATATCCGCGGGAGAGCTTGCCGAGCGCGTCGGCATCACCCCAGCCAATCTGTCCATTCTCAAGAACAACAAGGCCAAGGCCATCCGCTTCTCAACGCTGATGGCGCTGTGCCACGAGCTGCAATGTCAGCCCGGGGATATTTTGGAGTTCATTGACGACCAAGGAGGGAAACATGAATAAAAATATTAAAATAAGCTTTTCGCTGCTGCTGGTTTTCGCGCTGATGCTCGCGCTCTGCGGCTGCTCTGTCAAGGCAAAGGGCGTAACGCCGCTGCCCGGCGGCTGCGAGATAGAGCGCATCGGCAGCGGAGAATGTGTGCTATCGCGGCGCGAAAGTGAGCGCGTGAGCTGCATACTGGTCGGGGACTACGTCTATGCCTACTGCGTCAGCGACAACGGGGCGTATATCGGCGTCAAGGCGCTGCCCTATGAGCTCGGGCTTGAGCTTGAGGGTGAGCTCTCCGCGCTGAGCGGTGCGGAGCTGCGGGACATGACTCTTTATTACCGCGTGTCGCTGCATGACGGCTCAGTCGAGGGCTATCGGAGTGAGGCGCAGTTTGATGAGCTCGACACGGGCTTTAGCGACTGGCTGAGCGTCAAGGGCTGAGCGCTCGGAGGCGAATATGGACGAAAACTTGAATAAGCCCGCCTTCAGCGCGGCAAGAAAAGAGCTTATCGCGGCGCTGGCAAGCTATTTTGTTTCGTATATTTATGCCGCTTTCGGCTTTAATTTCACCGGAGCGTGGCCGCTCATATTCGCGGCGGGGTATATCGCGCTGGTCGAATACTTGTGCGCGGGGCAGCCGCGGGCGTGGGAGAGCTGGGTGTGGCTCGGCTGCATGGTCTCGTCGGTGTGCGCCTGCGTGTTCGCGCCCTGCGATGTCTGGGGCGATTTCCTGACCTTCGTCTTCGCGCACATCTTCGCCGTGTGGTGGACACTGAGCCGCGCCGGAGTGCTGCTCGGCGGAGAGAGCGGACATTTTCTGCCGTATGACGCGCTGAACGGCTTCATTCTGCTGCCGTTCGGGAACTTTTTCCTCAGAATACGGACGTGGTGGTTCTTTGTCTCCCTCCCGCGCCGCGAGTGGAAGAAGCTCAACACCACGGCGCTGCTGGGCAGCATATTGGCTGTGCTGCTGGCGGTGGTGCTGCTGGTCAGCGCGCTGAACCTGCTCAGCAGCGCGGACGACGGTTTCGGCGCGCTGGTCGAGACTGTAACCGACTTTTTCGGCAATAACGTCAATTTTGTGCACTTCTGGATCAATTTCCTGCTAAGTCTCCCTGTCGGCGCATTTATTTTCGGCCTGATATCCGGCGGAACACGCCTGAGCGCCGAACGGCTCACAGAGCGGCGCGGGCAGGTCGAATCGGCGCTCGGCGCGCTGCGCATCGTACCGGCGGCGGTCTGGAACGTCTGCCTCGCGGCGTTTATCGCGGTGTACGCAGTGTTTTTCGTCCTTCAGGGCGGGTACATGTTCGGAGCATTCACACGGACACTGCCAGTGGACTTCACCGTTGCCGAATACGCGCGGCAGGGCTTCTTTGAGCTGTGCCGTGTCATGGCGCTGAACTTCGTGCTGCTGTGGCTGGTGACGCGGATGAGCAAGCCGCCGGTGAGCGAGCGTAAAGTGAGTCTTGCTCTGTGCGTCACACTGCTGGCAGAGAGCATACTGTTCGCGGTGATCGCGTTGTCAAAGCTCGCGCTGTACATCGACTGCTTCGGCTTCACCCCGCTGCGTCTGCAAAGTACATGGCTGGCGCTGGTGCTGCTGGCGGGCTGCGCTGCGGCGCTGTACAGTCTCATAACCGGCCGCCGCTCCTGCCGCGCATGGATGATATTCGGCGCCGTGACGCTCAGCGCCCTATGCTGGGTGTGACGGTGGAATGACAGGATACTAATATGATTGGCATGATACCGCGTATTTGTTACTCTTAAAGTACCGGATTCAATCACAATAGGAGGGATCATATGTCCGTACGGCTGGCGTACTTCGATGCTGTTACAGATATTGAAGCCGAATATTACGAGCTGCGCGAGAAAATGACGCGGGATGACACTTTGGCCAGACTCGCAGAAGCTCACGCTGACGAACTCTATGATCCGGATCAAAATGCTTTCTTCTGGGTGGCGATCGGCAAAGCACAGAGCAAATACAAAGAAGTTACCGGCGATGCCGCCGAAAAAGCTAAGGCTGGGCTGGAGTATTTGGCAGAATCGTTTTCACTCAGCAAGTACGATGCGGATGCTTTATGCGCGAAACTCTTTTCCGACACATATAGGGATATCCCCCGCGCAGCACGGAAACGGCGAGAGACAAAGTTTTTCGATTGGCAAATCGGGGATGTATATGCATACAAAATGAGGAGCGCCGAGGCAAAAGCGGCTTATCTTGACGACTGCACACTATTGCTCCATGTCTCCGATATACGGAAGTTTGACCGCCACGTATACCCGATAATATGCGAACTGCTCTGGTTAGACGGCACGCTTCCCAAAACGATTGACGAAATCAATAAATGCGGCTTTCTTGTAGTCGGCACATATGGCTTGAATTTCTGGGATAAGAAGCCTGTATATACCGCTATCCTCAAAATTGATTCCAAGCAGGATTTTTCGGAGCTGTCCCAAAACACTGTATACATCGGAAATTTCACGGGCATTGCTGCGCCGGTCGCTCCGGATTCTGAAATATACTCTCGCTTTATTGCTGTGCACGATATCGAGCGCAAGGCATGTTATGCGTTCCACAATCTGGGCATAGAATATCTTTCGGACAAATCTCAGCACTAGCTGTTTCCGCAGGAACATATACGAAAACCCCACCATTGGATATTGAATCCAATGGTGGGGTTATTTTTAATATTTACTTTGCGTAATCGACGGCTTTGGTCTCGCGCAGGACGTGAACCTTTATCTGACCCGGGTAGGTCAGCTCGTCCTCGATCTTCTTTGCGATGTCGCGGGCAAGCAGAACCATCTGATCCTCGCTGACCTCTTCGGGCTTGACCATGATGCGGATCTCGCGGCCGGCCTGAATCGCGTAGGAGCTTGCGATGCCGGGGAAGCTCTTGGAGACCTCCTCCAGCTTCTCAAGACGCTTGACGTAGCTCTCGATATTCTCGCGGCGCGCGCCGGGGCGGGAAGCGGATATCGCGTCTGCCGCCTGAACAAGACAGGCAACGACGGTATGCGGCTCCACGTCGCCGTGGTGCGCCTCGATGGCGTGAATGACTGCCTCGGACTCCTTGTACTTGCGGGCGATATCGACGCCGATGGTGACATGGCTGCCCTCGACCTCATGGTCGATGGCCTTGCCGATATCATGCAGCAGACCGGCGCGCTTCGCCGTCGCCACATCGACGCCCAGCTCCGCCGCCATAAGTCCGGCGATGTGGGATACCTCGATGGAGTGGTTCAGCACGTTCTGGCCGTAGCTGGTGCGGTACTTCATGCGGCCGAGCAGGCGGATAAGCTCGGGGTGGAGACCATGTATATTGGTCTCGAACACGGCGCGCTCGCCTTCGGCCTTGATGGTCGCGTTGACTTCCTTCTGCGCCTTCGCCACCATCTCTTCGATGCGTGCGGGGTGAATACGGCCGTCCTGAATGAGCTTTTCAAGCGCCAGGCGCGCCACTTCGCGGCGCACGGGATCGAAGCTGGAGACGGTGATGGCTTCGGGGGTATCGTCGATGATGAGGTCGCAGCCGGTCAGCGTTTCGATGCTGCGGATGTTGCGGCCCTCGCGGCCGATGATGCGCCCCTTCATTTCGTCGTTGGGGAGAGGTACGACGGAAACGGTGATCTCGCTTGCGTGATCGGCGGCGCAGCGCTGGATAGCGGTGGCGATAATGGCGCGAGCCTTATCCTCCGCCTCTTCCTTGTACTGAGTTTCAATCTCCTTGACCTTCATCGCCATCTCATGCGTTACATCGTCACGGATGTTGGCGATAAGGTACTGCTTTGCCTCCTCGACGGAGAAGCCCGAAATCTTTTCGAGCATTTCAAGCTGGCTCTTCTTGATGAGCGCGACCTCATGCTGCTGATTCTCAACAGCGGCGATCTTGTTGTTGAGCGTGTCGCTCTTGCGCTCGACAGCGTCCATCTTCTTGTCGAGATTTTCTTCCTTCTGCTGGAGGCGGCGTTCCTGCTTCTGCAGCTCTGAACGGCGCTCCTTGACTTCCCGCTCATACTCGGAGCGGTTTTTGTGTATTTCTTCCTTTGCCTCTACGAGAGCTTCTCTCTTCTTGCTCTCGGCGCTCTTTATTGACTCATTTATTATTCTTTTAGCCTCTTCCTCCGCGCTCATTATCTCGCGCTCCGCAACCTTTTTGCGGTACTGCACGCCAAGGAAAAAGCACACCGCCGCCACAACGACGGCAATTATTATAACGACCCATAAAGGTAAAGACATAGTAAGCAAACACACCTCCATTCTTTTTAGAATTTTGCGGTGGTTCAAGACAATTCTTT
>URGI01000090.1 GCA_900547315.1 uncultured Eubacteriales bacterium
AAGTATATGCCCCTTAAAAAGGGGCATATGTTGTGGCGACCGAGAAGGGACTTGAACCCTCGACCTCCGGCGTGACAGGCCGGCGTTCTAACCAGCTGAACTACTCGGCCACAGCTCCGTTAATATAACAAATATAGCGGAGTTTGTCAATAGGTTTTTTCAAAAAATTTGCGTCTTATATCACAGCGCCGCATAAATTTCCGCGCCGCGGCTCATGAGCCAGCGATAGAGCAGGATGTCTGCCGCCGCTATCGCCGCCGCAAAGCCCCACGCGCAGATGCTGAAGTCCACATCGCATGCAGCGTACAGGACTATCGGCGGGATCAGCGCCGCCCAGCTTATCAGCATTGTGAACAGCAGCCCCACGCCCGTTTTGACCGCCTGTGCCTCGTTGCTCCAGTCCAGACTCGGATGGCGCAGGTTCTCGACAAGGCCAAGTATGCCCGTGAACACGCCGAACAGCAGCGGGATGATTATCAGCGCCGCCGCGTCCGCCGCATCGGGGCGCGCGACGAATACCGCCGCAAGCGAGGTGATAAGCGCGGGGATCAGGCAGATGTAAAGGTGGAGCCGGAGCTTTGCGCAGAGCACCTGCTGCACCGTGACCGGCAGTGACTGCGCTATCCACAGGCTGCGCCCCTCAAGATTCACCGACGGGGCGCTGACAAAATTCATGCTGCCCAGCAGGCATATCGCGGCCAGCAGCAGCGGGCACAGCTGCGCGCTTATGCCGGGCATCGAGAACAGCTCCGTTATGTCCGCGCGCTTTATCACGAGCGCCACGGCGGCGATTATCATCATGATCGCGCCGAGTCCGGCGTTGACCATGTACGCGGAGCTGTAGAAGAATCTCGCAAATTCGCGGCCGAGCAGCGCGATGTCCGGAGCCTTGGCCGCCTCGCGCTTTTCGACGTACTTGTTTCTGACCCCGCCGCGCTTCATCGTGGCGGTGCGGATGAAGTTGCGCTCAAGCAGCAGATATGCCGCCGCGCTCACAGCGACGAGCACCGCGCATACCACCGCGAGCAAATCGCCGCGGCCGAGCGCAATAGCCGCGCCCACGGCGTATAGCGGCGACGAGCTGCCTACGGAATCGGCGATGGCCTGCGCCTGAGACTGCGCGTCGCTCAGAAGTCCGGTGTTGAGCTTTATCATCAGCCAGCTGTATCCGAGGATCAGCGCGACGCACAGCAGCATACCGATAACGCCCTTGCCCGTGCCGATATGCGCCGTAATGATGCTGAACAGCCAGCCGAACAGCGCGGACACCGCCAGCGCGAAGAACGGCAGCAGCGCGAATACCAGCGCAAAGGCCAGAACCTCATAGCCGCCGACCGCTCCCAGCGAGCAGCGGACGATGATGACGGGGATCACGACCGGCAGGCTGAACACAAGGTTTATGACGAGCAGCATCACGAGCCGGCTTATCAGAATATCGCCGGGCTTCACGGGCAGACTCAGCAGCAGCTCGTTGTCGCGCGCCTCGAAAAGCTGAGATTTGGCGAAAAACACGCTGCCGATGAACATCAGTCCGAAGTCCATCATCACGGCCATCGCATACACGAGCCAGTCAAGCCCGACCGCGTGGAAAGGCGCGGCCAGCACGTCGAACAGATGCCATATGCCGAAGCCCGCCGCACCGAAAGCGTAGACCATCAGAAACGTGAAGCCGATCATCGAGCCTTTGGTCTGCTTGCCCTTCTTCGCCGTCGCGCCGGTGAACCATTTGCCCAAGGCCGTCATGCGCACACGAAGCAGAGCTTTAAGCATTGCCGTCACCCTCCAGTTCGAGGAACACGTCCTCAAGCGAGGAGTCGCCCTTGACCTCTTCCATGCTGCCGCTGGCGATGAGCCTACCGGACTTGATTATGGCCACTTTGTCGCACAGCTTCTCCGCGACCTCAAGCACGTGCGTCGAGAAGAATATCGCTCCACCCGCATCGCAGTGCTCGCGCATCATCAGCTTCAGCTCGTGCGCGGCCTTCGGGTCGAGACCGACGAAGGGTTCGTCCATGATGATGAGCTTCGGCGTGTGGAGCCACGCGGAGATTATCGCAAGCTTCTGCTTCATGCCGTGGGAGTAGGCCGATATTGGCTGCGCGAGATCGTCTGTCAGGCCGAAAATGTCCGCGTACTTCCTGATGCGCTCTATGCGGGCGTCCGCCGGAACGCAGAAGATATCGGCGATGAAGTTCAGATACTTTATGCCGCTCATGAATTCGTACAGATCGGGGTTATCCGGTATGTACGCCATGCGGCGCTTGCACTCGAGTGCGTCGGTCTTGACCGACAGACCGTCCACGTATATCTCACCGGCGTCAAACTGCAGGATGCCCGCGCAGGACTTTATCGTCGTAGTCTTGCCTGCGCCGTTGTGGCCGATAAAGCCGTATATCTCGCCCGGCGCGATTTGCAGCGTCAGGTCGTCCACGGCCTTTTTGCCGCCGTAGGTCTTTGTCAGACCGTTGATTTTAAGCATTTATCCTTCCCCCTGTGCTCACTTGATGTCCAGCTCGATCGGCTCGTCGAGTGTTTCAGATACATATTTTCCGTTTTTCTTCCGCTGCCGCACGCACTCGGTCAGCAGATATTCTATCTGGCCGTTGACCGAGCGGAAATCATCCTCCGCCCATGCCGCTATCGCATCATAGAGCTTTGCTGACAGACGCAGCGGAACCTGCTTCTTCTCTGCCATTCCGTTAATACAGGCTGCCGGAATTGACTATCGGCTGTGCGTCGCGGTTGCCGCAGAGCACGACCAGCAGGTTCGACACCATCGCCGCCTTGCGCTCCTCGTCAAGCTGCACCGAGCCGCTCTCCTCAAGGCGCTCCAGTGCCATCTCGACCATGCCGACCGCGCCGTCGACTATCATCTTGCGCGCGTCGATTATCGCAGAGGCCTGCTGCCGCTGGAGCATGACCGCGGCAATCTCAGGAGCGTAGGCAAGGTAGGTGATGCGCGCTTCGATTATCTCGATGCCCGCGTCGGAGACCTTCTTCTGTATCTCGTCGCGGATGCGGGAAGCGACCGTCTCGCTTGAACCGCGCAGGCTGCCCTCGTCGGCGAGCCCGTCGCCGGTGGTGTCCACGCCGGGCGCCACGTCGTAGGGGTAGATGCGGACGATATTTCTCACTGCGCTGTCGCACTGGAGAGACAGGTACTCCTTGTAGTTATCGACGTTGAAAACGGCTTTCGCGGTGTCAACAACACGCCACATGACGGCGATGCCAATCTCGATGGGGTTGCCGAGGCAGTCGTTTATCTTCTGGCGGGAGTTATTCAGAGTCATCACCTTGAGGGAAATCTTCTTGCTCGCGGACTGGGCAGCGGCGGCCGAGACATCGGGCGCGGAGAGATTCAGCGACAGCCCTTTCGCGGAGCCGCCGTCAACGTCGCCGCTCTGGTTGAGCTTGGTCTTGGCTGCGGGGTTCACGCCGACGCAGAAGGGGTTGACGAAGTAGAAGCCCTCGCCCTTCAGCGTGCCGACGTAGTTGCCGAACAGAGTCAGAACCAGCGCCTCCTGCGGCTTGAGTATCTTCAGGCCGAAGATCGGCACCCAGCCGATGCAGACCCAGACGCAGCCGATGACGAACAGCGCTATGTATCCGTGCCTTGCTGCGCTGTTCACTGCGCTGACACCGAACGGCGTAGATACGTAATCAACGGCGTTGGCCATGCCGATGCCGCCGATGATCATCGCGGCGATGCCCGCGGCGTAAAGCGCGATGATTATTATCAGGGCGCGCATACCGTGCTTTTTATTTTCAAGTATCTTTTCGGTCATTTTCTTTGCCCTCCATCTTTTTGATATCAATATGATATCACCACATTATTTTAATGTCAAGTATTTCCGTAAAAATTTTCCGCAGAAAATCCACCGCACGGGACGTGCAGTGGATAAATGTGGATATATTATAATGAATGATTTTACGCCGTTATACGACTTGAAAAATGTAGAACTTGAGGTAGTCCGTCTCCGGAACGTTCCAGAGTATGGGGTGGTCGGGCGCCTGCTGGCGGGCTTCGATCTGCCGCAGCTCCACTCCGGCGTCCGCCGCGGCGGACTTCAGCATCTTCACAAACAGCTCCGAGGGCATGAAGTGGCTGCATGATGCCGTGGCGAAGTAGCCGCCGCGCGGCAGAAGCTTCAGCGCGCGGAGATTTATCTCCTTGTAGCCGCGCTCCGCTCCCGCAACGGTCTTGCGGGATTTGGTGAAGGCCGGAGGATCGAGAATGATGAAGTCGAACGGAGCCTTGACCTGCTTGCCCAGCTCCGGCAGCAGGTCGAACACGTCCGCGACCAGAAAGTCCATCTTGCCGTCAAGCCCGTTCCGCTGCGCGTTGGCCTTGGCCATCTCTATTGCCGAGGCGGAGATGTCCACCGCCGTGACGTGCTCCGCGCCGCCGAGCGCGGCGTTGAGCGCGAATGACCCGGTGTGCGTGAAGCAATCGAGCACGCGGCGACCCTTCGCCAGCCGTGCCACAGTGAGGCGGTTGTATTTCTGGTCGAGGAAGAAGCCGGTTTTCTGCCCGTTTTCAACATCGACCTTGTAGAATATGCCGTTTTCGCAGATCTCCGTAACCGGAGATTCCGGGTGCGTCTCGCCGGGGAGCGGGTACCAGCCCTTGTATTGCTCCAGTCCCTCAAGCTCGCGTATTGCGACGTCGTTCCGCTCAAATATGCCGCGGATGTCCTGCTCGTCCTCGCGCAGAACCTCGGCGAGCAGCGGGAACAGCGTGTCCTTTATGCGCTCCATGCCGACGGAAAGCGTCTGCACGACCAGAAGCTCCGAGAATCTATCCACCGTCAGGCCGGGGAAGCCGTCCGCTTCGCCGAATATCACGCGGCAGCAGCCGGTGTCGCTGCCCATGACGACCTTGCGGTAGTCCCACGCGTATTTTATGCGGCGCTTCCAGAATGCCGCGTCGAAGCGGTCGTTCGTGTTGCGGGAGATGAGGCGGACGCGAATTTTGCTTTTGCGGCTGAGAAAGCCGGTGCCGAGGTATTTGCCCTTCTCGCTCACCGCGTCCACAAGCACGCCGTTTTCGGCGTCCTCGCCGCCGGAGACGACCTCCGCCTCGTATATCCATGGATGCCCCTGCTCGACCCATCGCGTGCCCTTCGGGCTTATGACCAGACGCGGAAATTCCCGCTGTGATTTCATATCAGTTCCTGCCTTTTAAAATATTGTGCTGCTATTTTACCACGTAATGCCGCCCGACGCAACGTGTCAGGTATGTATAATGGGCGACGGAATTCAAAAAGCGACAGCGCCTTTGTCGGCTGCTGTCGCTTTTTTCAGCTCTCCATCTGCTTCCCCAGAAACGATGCGACCGTCTGGGCAAGCTTGTATTCAAGCTCCTCGCATGGGATGCTGTTGCGCGGCGTGATAAACATTACGCAGCCCATCAGATCGCCCTCGGAAATGACGGGAGCCGCTATGGAAACGCAGTATTTTTCGTCGTCCGCCACGACCGGCATCGAGCTGCCGCCGGACTCCTGCCGGTAGACGCTGCGGCTCTCCATGACCGCGGCGAGCTGCTGGCTGATGGGCTTGTCCATAAGCTCGCGCTTTGCGCCGCCGGCAATGGCGATGACGCTGTCTCTGTCGCTCACGGCGACAATGCCGTCGGTAGCCTTGCGCAGGCTGTCGCATATCTGCGCAGCGAAGTCGGATAATTCCCCGATCGGGGAATACTTCTTGAATATCAGCTCCCCGTCCTTATCTGTGAAAATCTCCAACGGGTCGCCGTTACTGATAACATGGACACGGAAAACCTTGTCCTCGCGGCCTTTTGAGGACTGGATCAGCGTGTTTTCGATATTTTCCGTGCCTTCACTAAAATTTGCGGCGTCCTCCGTTTCTGTGGGGAGCTTCCCGCAGCGTAGCAGCGTGTCGATGTCGGTTTTGAGCTTAATTTCCAGGTGATCTTCAAAGACGAGGATCTTGTCGATCAGCAGCTCCAGGTCGTTTCGCTCCAGCTTGTCCTTTTCCAGAATGTCGCGGAACACGTCGATGGCGGTCTTGGCCACGCGGTTCACCTGAATGATGGTGTTGCGCTTGTCGCTCAGCAGGTCGATCTGGTGGTTGATGCCGTCGATCTTCTTCTGGAGGTCGGCTTCCATCTCGTCATACAGCGCCTCGATGGAGGCTTCCTGCTCGGGCTTTTTCATGATCTCCCGGATGCGCTGGCGCTTCGTGACCTTCAATTCCTCGGTGAGATCGGCCAGCACTGCTGCCAGATTGTCCGCAGACTGTTCCGTTTCCGCCACCTGCTCGGTCTCGCGCTTTAATTCCTCGTTGAGCTGCTCGAGCATGGCGGCGGAGCTGTCCGCCAGCTTCCGCACATAGCTCTTCAGCAGCTCGTCCAGCCGGTCAACGCGGATATGGTGGCTAGTGCAGCCTTTCAGACCACGACGGTGATACGTCCCGCAGGTGTAGGCGGGGGCCAAATCGCTGCGGCTCATGGCGAACAGCGGGCTGCCGCAGTCGCCGCACTGCAAAAAACCGGAGTACACATTGTCGTTGATTTTGACGCCGCGATAGTTATTGCGGCT
>URGI01000091.1 GCA_900547315.1 uncultured Eubacteriales bacterium
TTTTTTTTTTTCAAGCAGAAGACGGCATACGAGCTCTGATCGTGACTGGAGTTCAGACGTGTGCTCTTCCGATCTAGATCGCGTCCGCAGATCATAAAATCGACAGGGAGGACATTGCCATGGCCATAATAGGGATCATTGCGGAGTATAACCCGTTTCACACGGGGCATGAGTATCACATCGCAAGGAGCAGGGAGCTTCTGGGCGCGGACAGTACGGTCATATGTGTTATGAGCGGCGATTTCGTGCAGCGCGGCGAAGCGGCGCTGTACTCGAAATTTGCCCGAGCCGAAGCCGCATGCCGCTGCGGGGCCGATCTGGTCATCGAGCTGCCGCTGCCGTGGGCGCTGTCGTCGGCGGAGGGCTTCGCGCGCGGTGCGGTGGGACTGCTCGGGGCGTTGGGCGCTACGCATCTCAGCTTCGGCAGCGAGTGCGGCGATGTGCAGCGGCTTGAAAGGATTGCCGAGAATCTCATCGATCCTGCGGTCAATGCCGAGATAAGCCGCGAACTCAACGAGAACGCGAATAACTCCTACGCTTCGGCGCGGCAGACGGTGCTCGCGCGGCGGCTGGGGGACGAGGCGAAGCTCATCGAGCAGCCGAACAACATCCTTGCCGTCGAGTACCTCAAGGCGATATACGAGCAGCGGCTGGACATAACGCCCATGACCGTGCAGCGCATAGGCAGCGGGCACGACATGACGGGCGATATCGGGCCGAAGTCTGCGTCGGAGCTGCGCCGCATGATACTGTCGGGCGAAAAAGTTGATAATTATATTCCGAAAAATGCATTGGATGTATATTCGCGCGAGGAGAGCCTCGGCAGACAGGCCATGAGCCGTGATTTTCACGAGACGGCGATACTCTCGCGGCTGCGTATGTTTGGTGAAAATTACTACAACTCGCTTCCAGATTCCGGCGGCGGGCTTGGCAGCAGACTGTACAAGGCTGCGCATGAGGAGGCAACGCTCGACGGCATCCTTGCGGCGGTCAAAACAAAGCGTTATGCTTTGTCAAGAATACGCAGAATGTGCCTCTGCGCGGCGCTTGGCGTCAAAAAAGGTGCCGCAGACGGCACTCCGCCGTACGCGAGAGTACTTGCCGCAAACTCCCGCGGCTGCGAATATCTGCGCGTTCTGAGCAAAGATCCGACGATACCCGTCATAACAAAGCCCGCCGCGGCGCGGACACTGTCCGCGGAACGCGAGCAGGTGTTTGAGCTTGGTGCAGCGGCAAACGAGCTGTATGTGCTCGCATACCGCGCCGAGCAGGAGCGCAGAGGGGGGCAGGACTGGCGCACCAGCCCCAAAATTGTGCAAAACGACTAAAGGAATTAAATGACGTTTTTATTCATTTGGAATTTCTCCCTATTGCAATTTAGTGCGGTACAGTGCATAATTACAATATCGTCATTGAAAAACAGATGTCCGCTATTGGCGGACAAAAGCTGGCGAAGTATTATGAGGAGGAAAGAAAAATGAAGAAAGTTATTGCAATGCTTCTGGCCGTAGTTATGTTGTTTGCGCTGTGCGCATGCGGCTCTACTAATAGCGATTCCAAGAACGAAGCATCCAGCGGCAATAAGGTCGTAAAGATAGGCGTGTTTGAGCCGACCAGCGGCCAGAACGCTGCGGGCGGCAAGAAGGAGATCCTTGGTATCGAATATGCACATTCCCTGTATCCCACCATCGAGATAAACGGCGAGACCTATGATATAGAGCTTGTCTATGCTGATAACGGCTCCACCGCCGAGAAGGCGCCCTCCGCCGCTCAGCTGCTGATAAGCAACGGCGTCTCCGTCGTCATCGGTACTTACGGCTCCGGCTGCGCCATCGCGGCTGGCGACCTCTTCGCTTCCGCGAAGCTCCCCGCGATCGGCACCTCCTGCACCAACCCTCAGGTCACCCTCGGCAACGACTACTACTTCCGTATCGCATACATCGACCCGTTCCAGGGCGCTGTCATGGCAAGCTACGCACTCAAGAACGGCTGCAAGAACTGCGTCGTCATCGTTGAGGCCGGCGACGACTACTCCGCAGGCTTCGGCAACTACTTCTCCGAGGCAATGATAGCGGGCGGCGCAAAGTGCAGCACCGTCACCTTCCAGAGCGGCGAGACCGACTTCTCCACCATCATGGCAAACATCAAGGCTGAGGGCTATGACGGCATCTTTGCTCCCGTATCCATCGAGACCGCTCCTCTGATCATCAATCAGGCTCGTGAGAACGGCGTTGACTGCCAGATCATGGCGGGCGACACTTGGGACGATATCTCCATCGCTGAGCGTGCCGGCGAGAATGCAAACGGCGTGTTCTTCTCCGCTTTCTTTGATGCGAGCGACACCAGCAACGAAGCGGGCGTTGAGTTCGTAAAAGGCTTCCGCGAGTATGTTGCAGCAGATTCCACCAGAATCGAAAACAATGGCGGCACCTCCGAGGCAATCTCCTCCGTTACCCCCTGCGGCTATGACGCATACATGGCAGCCTACAACGCACTGCTCAAGGCACAGAGCCTTGACGGCGAGGCGATCCGCGATGCACTGGCCGGTCTTGAGGTAGAGGGCCTTGTCACCGGCGACCTGAAGTTCGACGAGAACGGCGACGCTATCAAGAACTACGTTGCTATCAAGACCTTCAAGGACGGCGAGATAGTCTTCTCCGACTCATATGTCGGCTGAGACGGCAAAATAATACTTTAAGTTGATTTCGTTCAGCGTTTTCCCCGGCAATAAAGCCGGGGAAATGCTGTTATTTAAGAGATAGTAAGAGGAGGCCGTAATATGCATACTGCCACATATTACATAGATCTGCTGCTGTCCGGCATAACGGTCGGCAGCCTGTATGCGCTGATTGCCATTGGCTATACCATGGTCTACGGTATACTGCGTCTTATAAACTTTGCCCATGGCGATATCTTCATGATGTCCGGATTCTTTATGATATATGTCAGCGCGACTTTGCCCATGGCGGTATCCATACCCGTCGTACTGCTGATGACGGTGCTGCTCGGCGTCCTCATCGAGCGCGCGGCATATAAGCCGCTGCGCAGCGCTCCGCGTATGTCCGTTATGATCTCCGCCATCGGTGTCAGCTACCTGCTTCAGAACCTCGCGACCTATATCACCGGCGGCCTTGCCAGACCGTATCCGGAGATATCCTTCCTGAAGAAGAGCTTCGCGGTAGGCTCGCTGAATATCAAGATAATAACCCTGCTCACTCCGGTGCTGACGATCCTGCTTGTCATCTCGCTTGTAATATTCATCAAGCACACCAAGACCGGCATGGCCATGCGCGCCGTCTCCAAAGATTTTGACACTGCGCGCCTCATGGGCATCAAGGTCAACAGCGTCATCACCGTTACATTTATAATAGGTTCGTTCCTCGCGGGCGTAGGCTCCATCCTGTACTTCACAAACTACGGTCAGGTCAGCCCGACCATCGGCGCAATGCCCGGCCTGAAGGCCTTTGTCGCGGCGGTATTCGGCGGCATCGGCTCCATCCCAGGCGCGGTGCTGGGCGCGTACATAATCGGCGTATGCGAGTCGCTCATCAAGGCCAACGATTCCATCGCAATATTCAGCAACGCCTTTACATTTGCGCTGCTTATCGTGGTGCTGCTCTTCAAGCCCAACGGAATGTTCGGCGAAAAGCTGACGGAGAAGGTGTGATATTATGCTGAAAAACGATAAAAAGAAAAGAGATATAATCCTCTCGCTGATACTTGCGGCGGTCGTTCTGGCGCTGCTTATCTATGTTGATAAGGAAATGCACTATTCGATGCTCGCCTCCATAATCCAGAAGGCGGCCATATATTCGCTGCTCGCCGTCTCGCTGAACCTCTTGAACGGCTTCACGGGGCTGTTCTCGCTCGGCCAGGCCGGATTTATGATGGTCGGCGCTTATACCTACGCCATCCTTACCATCCCCCTCGACCAGCACGCGAGCGTCTACCAGTATTTTAACGGCGGCATCGTCAACGTCTGCCTGCCCGCGTGGGTCGGACTTATCGCGGCGGGACTCGTCGCCGCGGGCTTTGCGTGGCTCGTCGGCAAGCCCTGCCTCAAGCTCAAGAGCGACTACCTCGCAATAGCGACGCTGGGCTTCGCGGAGATCCTGCGCGCGATAATCCAGTGGGACGTTCTCGGCCCCGTAACGAACGCCTCCAACATTCTCAAAAAGTTCCCGAAGTTTGACAGCGTGCTGACTCCGGTGCTGCTTGCGGCATTCTGCATCGCGCTCATCGTCCTGCTTATCGACTCCTCCTACGGCCGCGCGTTCAAGGCCATCCGCGAGGACGAGATAGCGGCCGAGGCCATGGGCATAAACCTTGCCAAGACCAAGATGCAGGCATTTCTGACCAGCGCGTTTTTCGCCGGTATCGGCGGTGCGATGCTCGCAATGTTTCAGGCGAGCGTCTATGCCAAGGCTTTCACCTCGGCCATGACCTATGAGATACTGCTGATCGTTGTCATTGGCGGCATTGGCTCTGTGACCGGCTCCGTTATCGGCAGTTTCCTGTACATAGCCTGCTCCGAGTGGTGGCTGAGATTCCTGGACGACTCGCAGACCTACCTCGGTGTGAACATCCCGTTCATGCGCGGCGGCTTCAGAATGGTCGTGTTCTCGGTCGTCATCATGCTGGTCGTGCTGTTCTTCTGCAAGATCCTGTATGAAGGCTTCTACACGATGTTCAACATCCCGATGGGCTCGATGTTGTCCGCCATGGCAGATACCGACGGCGAGCGCGCCGCCCTGTCCAGCGCCCGCGGCTTCGGCAGCATGATCGGCAACATCATCCCGATGATCATCATGCCCCAGTTGCTCGCCAAGTTCGGCGATACCAGCAAGGCCTTCGGCATCGGTGCGACCCTCTGCGCCATTGTCGGCTTTGTGTTCTGTATGCTGCACTATGCCTGGACTGAAGAGCGCCATGTCAGTGTTGCCCCCAGCGAGAGCAATGACAGCGTTAAGCTGACCGACATTCTGAATGTTTTCCGCGTAAACCGGCCGTTTCTGGCGCTGTGCATCCACGGCATCTGCATCTGCACGATGCAGTATGTCAGCAGCACGCTGGGCACCTACATGTACGGCGATGTGCTTGGCAACATCGGCATGATGAGCATGGCCAGCGCCGTGAGCATGCCTCTTGGTATTCTGGCACTGATCATCACCCCCAAGATCGCCGACAAGGTGGGTCTGGAGCGTATGATCCGCATCTGCCTGCTGACAGCCTCCGCCATCTACTTTGTGCTGTTCGGCGCACTGATGGTTGCTTCTGTTCCGGCAATCGCCTACATGCTCATCAGCTCCATCGCACTGGGTCTTGCCAGCGTGTCCATCTACATGCAGTGGGGTCTGGTAGGTGAGGCCATCGACTACAACGAGATGATCACCGGCAAGCGCACCGAGGGTTCCATCTACGGCACCTTCAACCTGACCCGCCGCATCGGCCAGACCGTCGGCAACTCCGCCGCTGTGCTGGCTCTGGGCTGGATCGGCTACCAGGCCGGTGCCGCCGCCCAGACTGTTGCCACCCTGAACGGCATCAAGGCATTGGTCGTTCTGACCCCCGCTATCTTCATTCTGGGCAGCTGGATCGCTTTCCGCTTTGTCTGGAACATCACCCCTGATGTGCGCGCCAAGATGGCCGCTTTCAAATCCGGCAAGGAGACCCCTGCCGCTGAATAACGCCTGATCCCGGGGCTGTGCGGCAATCCTGCGCAGCCCCTTTCCTGATTGGAGGTAACGACTATGAGAACTCGTATTTTGCCGAAGATGCTCAACAGCGAGGTCGAGGAATATCTGCAGCATAACGACATCATCATTGTGCC
The DNA here is from genome assembly GCA_900547315.1 of uncultured Eubacteriales bacterium. GTDB lineage: Bacteria > Bacillota > Clostridia > Oscillospirales > Oscillospiraceae > Limivicinus. Next base: position 5,831 of record URGI01000091.1, read on the forward strand.
GGTCGGCACGGTCGAGATGCACGGCGGCTTTCCACTGGACAGCGAGACCGTCATCAGCGAGGCATACGCCCTGCGGATGGCCGAGGCCTGTGACGGCCTTGTGCTGACCGGACTCCCGTATTTCTATGCCGGGGCGACCGCCTCGGGCCGCGGCACTGTGCAGGTCAGCGTGCGGCAGGGGATAGACTACCTGTCCGCCATCGCCCACAGTCTGCTGCGTCAGGGCTTCAAGCGGCAGATTTACATCAGCTTCCATGGCCCTGCCCACATGACCTGCAGCCCCATGGTGCGGGATTTCTTTGATGAGACCGGCGTCCCCATCCTGTATATGGACCTGAGCCAGCAGCTAGGCAAACTGGCCAAGGATCTGTTCACCTCGATGGACTGTTTCCACGCCATCACAGTCGGGGCATACCAGATCATGGGCCGTTTGGAGGATATTCCGCTGACCACGGCGTATGCGGAGCCGATGCAGCAGAGCTGTGCGCCGTTTAATGCCCTGTTCGTGCTTCCGTATCAGAGTGCAGCCATCGGTTATTGCTTTGCCCAACAGAGTGATCACATGCCGACCAC
>URGI01000092.1 GCA_900547315.1 uncultured Eubacteriales bacterium
GGCCGTGCGGCCTTTGAATCCGAGATGAAGCGCTGCGGCCTGAACATGACCGAGATCACCCAGGAAGATGTGCTGCCGCTCATTCTGAAAAAGGTAAAGTTCGGTTCACTGGACGACCTGTACGCCGCCATCGGCTACGGCGGCATGACCGCCCAGAAAGCCGTGATCCGCATCCGCGACGAGATCCTGCGCCACACCAAGCAGCAGAAGGATCAGGCCGCTCAGCAGGAGCTGCTGGAAAAGGGCGAGGGGCTCCATGTGGCCTCCAATCCAACAGTGCCGCTCCCAAAGAAACCGGTGCGCAATCAGAACGGCATTATCGTCGAAGGGCTGGACAACTGTCTGGTCAAGTTTGCAAAATGCTGCACCCCCGTCCCCGGCGACCCGGTCGTCGGCTTCATCACCCGGGGCTACGGCATCTCCGTCCACCGGCAGGACTGCCCCAACGCCTCCCCTGAGCGCCGCGCCAAGGAGAAGGATCGCTGGATCAGCGTCAGCTGGGGCGACACCCATCAGGACGCCTACCAGACCAGTCTGGACATCACGGCCAAGGATCGGCAGAACCTGTTTCTCGACGTGGCCGCCGCTCTGTCCGCCGCACAGGTGCGGGTGGACAGCCTGTCCGCCAAGGGCACGCCGGACGGCTTTGCCGTCATCACCGCCCAGTTGCAGGTACACTCCAAGGACGAGATCAACGCGGTCATGCGCAAGCTCAACGGCGTCAACGGCGTCATGACCGTCAACCGTGCAAAGGGGTGAGGATATGAAAGCTGTGGTCACCCGCGTCCGCTCCGCCAGCGTGACGATCAACGGAACTCTAAACGGCAAAATCGAAAAAGGCTTCCTCGTTCTGCTGGGCGTCGGCCCGGAGGACAGCCGCCGTATTCGCAAGCATGGCGGGCGTGCTAATGCTGGTCGAGCTGCCGCTGTTCTTCGCCCCGTCGTTCTATAAGCTCGACATCAGCGAGCTGCCCATCCTCATCTGCACATTCTATCTCGGCCCCGTGGCCGGAGTCGTCGCGGAGCTGGTGAAGGTTCTCGTGAAGCTCATCATCAAGGGCACGACGACCGCCTACGTCGGCGACTTTGCAAACTTCGTCGTCGGCTGCTCTTTTGTGCTTCCGGCCAGCATCGTCTACCACGCGAAGCCCGGCAAGAAGTCCGCGCTCGTCGGCATGGCCGTCGGCACTCTGATCATGACCGTGTTCGGCAGCGCTTTCAACGCGATATATCTTCTGCCGAAGTTTGCCGAGATGTTCGGCATGCCGCTCGACGCCATCGTCGGCATGGGCACGCAGGTCAACTCCGCGATAAACAGCGTCTCCACGCTCGTGCTGTTCGCGGTCGTGCCCTTCAACCTGCTCAAGGGCGTTATCGTCTCGGCACTCACGTTCCTGCTCTATAAGCGCATCTCTCCGATACTGCACAAAAACGACGAAAAGATGCTCAAGCGGCGGGAAAAACGCGCTTCAGCCGCAGACAGCTCAGCGAAAAGTTGAATATCTCGCTGAAGTATATCACCCCGATATACGCCGCCAGCGCATAGACCGGCAGCAGCCGCCACACAAGCAGAAGCCCCAACAGGGCTTCTGCTATATTTATCCCCATGCTCCACACCTGCTGCCCCAGCCCCTTGAGACAGCCGTCAACGGTCATGTCCGTGTACATCACTGGGATGAGCGGCGCGAGTATGCGAATATATCGCCCAGCCTCGGCGCTGCTGTATATCACAAGGCCGAGCTTATCCGAGAATACGAACATGAACAGCGCCGCCCCGCCGGAAAACAGCAGGCTCATTTTTAAAAGCGAGCGTATCGCCCGCGCGATACCGGCGTTGTCGCGCTGCACCTGTGCCTCCGTCAGCTCCGGCACGATAAGCTCCGCCATCGCCGACATCAGGCAGGCCGGAAAGCCGAGTATCGGCAGCACCATTCCCTGAATGATTCCGTAGCCCGCGAGGGCGCGGTCGGCGGAGAAGCCCGCGGCGCGCAGTCCGCGCGGGACGAGCAGATGCTGCATCGTGTTCAGGGCGCTGCGCGCATAGGCCGAGGCCGCGAGCGGCAGCGCGATCTTTAGCATGCGTCTGGTCAGGTGAGAATTGTTCGTCTCCGCGTTGTAATAGCTGCGCCGGTCGGCAAGGTAGAATATCAGCATTAGAGCAGTGGACAGAACGTCCGCCAGCAGCCGCCCGAAGGTCACGGCGGCGCAGCTCTGCTCGATCTCGCCGTCGGGCACCGCGCGCAGAAAATACGCGACCAGCGCGATGCCTGCAAGCTGCTCGGCGAAATGGATGAACGTCGGCTTCCAGACCCGCCCGCAGGCCGTGAAGTAGCCGGAAAACGCGGCGCACAGCGAGATGCACGGCATCCCGAGCGCCGAAATGCGCAGCGAGCGGACAGTCCGCGCGTCGCCGATGCAGAGAAAGCCCACCGGCTCTGCCAGCAGCCACAGCACCAGCCCCGACGCCAGGCCGAAGAACAGCGCGTAGGCCACGCAGCGCAGCATCGCGCCGCGCACGCCGCCGGGATTTTCGCGCCCCAGCTCCTCGGATATCAGCCGCGTCGCGGCGAAGCGTATGCCGGAGATGGCGACCGTGGCGCATAGGAAGCTCACCGACAGCACAAGCTGATATAGCCCGATCCCAGCCTCACCTATGCGCCCGACGAGCCATACCTGAAACGCCATCCCGATACAGCTCATCAGCAGCGACGAGCCGGTCAGCAGCGCGGTATTCACGATGAGTCTGCGTTTGCGTATCATGGAGACCTCCGGAATCAGTATTTGTATAAAGTCTATGCGGAGCTGTGGGCAATACTTGCCTATGCTCCGCATTTATGCTATACTGAAACCGGAAAGCGGGGGAGAAGCATGGAAGCGAAGTTCAGATGCGACAGCGTATATACCAGGGAGCTGATACAGGAGTTTTACGAATACTGCTGCTTCAGACGGCCGAGGTATATTGTGTATCACATTATATTTGCGCTGGCGCTGGCCTCTTGGCTGTATGTGCGCCTCAGCGGCGGGACAATAAGCTATTTCATCCCGATAGCCGTTCTCGTCTATTACGGGCTGATGCTCTGTTACTACTACGCGTCCGTGAACCTCTTTATGAAGCGCAGCCGCGAGCTCACGAAAAGCGGCGTGATGCAGATGAAGATGGCCGCTTATTCTGACCGTATGGAGTTTTTCAACGGCTCCGGTGAGCCTGTTGAGCTCGGCTACGACGAGGTGAAGAGCGTGTTCTGCACCAAGAACCTCATCGCCGTGCGCTCAAGAGCCAGTCTCGTGTATATGATCCAGAAGTCCGGCTTCACGCTCGGCACGGCGGATGGATTCCTTGATTTTCTGCGCGAAAAGGGACTGTATAAAAAACGCTGATCAGGAAACCGCGCAGTATCGCTGCGCGGTTTTTTCGTATACATTAATTAAAATACTTGTAATATGCGGGGGAGGAGTGGTAAAATATTTTCTCATAAAAAAGAAGGAGCACAAGCAAAATGAGAGATAGAAGCAAGATTCTTATTATCATAGCAGCAGTTATCCTGTGTGCCGCGATGCTGAGCGCCTGCGGTGCGGCGCCGCAGAATGAAGCCACGGCGGCAGAGCCCGCCGCCGTCCCGTCAAGCACGGTCGAGCCGACGCCTGAACCCGAACCGGAGCTGCCGGCGGGCTGCGCCGTCACGGTGGACGGAATGGGGCTGAGCGGCAGCGTTGTGAGCGATGGTGTGACCTACGTCAGCGCCGCCGAATTCTTCGGCGCGCTTGACCTTGAGTATTCTGCCGACGGCGGCGCGCTGAATTTCGTGTGGCGCAAGGCGGAAATGAGCGTCGGCGGAGACGGAATGCAGCTCCTGACTTACCGCGGAGAGACCTATGTTCCGGTGAACGAGCTGTGCGGCGAGATGGGAATATCGCTGCTGGTGGATGACGAGTACGATCATCTGTACTGCACTCCCGCCGCCGGAGACTGGATCCTGCCGGAGGGGTACAGCGTTCCGGTGCTGATGTATCACTATGTTACGGACGACGTTGCCCCGCTGGGTACGCAGAAGGCGCTGGCAGTCAGTCCGGAGACGATGGAGGAGTATCTCAAGTATCTGGTGGATAACGGCTATGACCCGATATGGTTCGAGGATCTTGAGCATGTGGACGAGTATGACAAGCCCGTTATCCTGACCTTTGACGACGGGCATGAGGATAACTATTCCGAGCTTTTCCCGCTGCTGAAGAAGTATAATGTCAAGGCGACGTTCTTCGTCGTTACAGACTTTATGAATTACGTTGACATTTGCATGAACAGCGAACAGGTTGCAGAACTGGCGCAGTCCGGGCTTGTGTCGATACAGAGCCATACGGTCACGCATCCGAGACTCGACATGTCCACGGCGGAGTCTCAGGAAGAGGAGATGCGGCAGTCCAAGCTGGAGCTGACGCGAGTCACCGGCAAGGAGCCGTTTGTGCTGAGCTATCCGTACGGCAAATGCAGCATCGACACCAGACCGCTGATGGGCGAGTACTACCGCTTCGGTGTGAAGATGAGCGGCAGGGTGTATGTTACCGGGGATGATCCGGTGCTGGTATATCGTTATTACGTCCCGCGCGGACTTGGAGTTGAAGCCTTCGCCCAGATGGCTTCCGGAAAGGGTTAAAAATTTTTAGGAGGTGCTTAGAATGATAATCACATTGGGCAGACAGCATGGCAGCAACGGGCACGACATCGCGCGCGCTCTTGCGAAGGAGCTTGACTACAGGTGCTTCGACAAGGAGATAGTTGAGGAAGCGGCCGAAAACTCGCACTTCAGCAAGGAGATATTCGATTCCTACGATGAGAAGCGTGTGAACGCCTACATAGTTCCCGTGCCGCATTACGTCGGAATGAACGAGGGCTTCCGCCTCAATATGCAGGTAGCCACGGCGCAGTTTGACGTCATGCGCTCGCTCGCCGAGAAGGGGAACTGCATCTTCGTGGGCCGCTGCGCGGACTATATCCTGCGCAACCGCGACGATGTTGTGCGCGTGTTCATCATGGGCGACATGCCGACCCGCATCAAGACCATCATGGCGCGCAAAAATCTCAGCGAGGATCAGGCGAAGAAGCTGATAAAGGAAGTCGATAAGGATCGCTCCAGCTATTATCGCTATTATACCGATCAGATCTGGGGCGAGGCGGAGAACTATGACCTCTGCATCGACAGCGGCCGTATCGGCGTACAGGGCGTGGTGGATGTCATCAAGGCCTACATCGCCGCGAGAAAGTAAGCGATAAGAAAAAGTTATCCGACGCTGGCAGATTCACAGGTTGTGCTGGTCAATAAAATCGTATATAAAGTATCTGATGTGAAGCGGTATGATGTGATTGCGTATTCGCGCGTGGATGGCGATAGATATTATGACATCAAGCGTGTCGTTGGTCTACCGGGCGAGACGATCCGTATCTCAAATGGCGATATCTATATCAATGGAGAACGACGCAGCGATGTCCCATTTACAATGACGATTCAGATTAGCGGTGTGGCGGAGGATGAGATCACACTGGGGGACAGTGAGTATTTCGTGATGGGCGACAATGTGAATAACAGTGAGGACAGCCGTTATACGAATGTTGGAAATATAGCAAAGACAGAGATAAAGGGAAAGGTCGTATCAATCCTTCTCCCGCGCAGCGATAAAGGAAAGGTAAAATAAGTGATGAATATTCAATGGTATCCGGGACATATGACGAAAGCCAAGCGTATGATGCAGGAAGATATAAAGCTGATTGATATTGTGATCGAGCTGCTGGATGCAAGAGCACCATTATCCAGCAAGAATCCGGATATTGATAATCTTGCTGCGAACAAGTCACGCATGGTGATTCTAAATAAAGCAGATATGGCAGATGCGAGAAAGACCGCGAAATGGGAAGAGTATTTTAAAGCGAAGGGATTCTTCGTGCTCAGTATGGACTCCCGGAAGAATTCTGGTATGAAGCCGGTATCTGATACGATTCGGGAAGCGTGTAAGGAGAAGATTGCGCGTGACCGGAAGCGTGGTATTATCAACCGCCCAATCCGTGCAATGATCGTTGGAATTCCGAATGTCGGCAAGTCTACATTTATCAATTCCTATGCGAAGAAATCGTGCACGAAGGTCGGAAATA
>URGI01000093.1 GCA_900547315.1 uncultured Eubacteriales bacterium
TTGTCCTGCGCCTGCTGCCGTTTCCGATCCTGCTCAAGGAAGTCCGCGACCTCCTTTGGCACCGATACTTGCTCACCATTGTAGACGATAACGACAGAGTTGTTCATTTTGTGTCCTTTCCGCTTTCAACGGAAGGGTACACACCCGCGCTGCCGGTACAGCGCCAAAAACTGTCGACCTTCATGGAACTTCCTGCGTACAGGGTGGTCATAATGCCCTACGGGGTCCATGAATGCCTGAGGCCACACTTACGGTGTGGACCTCACCGGAAAGCTGCGAGATTCGGCTTTCGCCTGTTACCAATATAATAGAAAGTTTGAAGAGTTGTCAAGAAGAAGGATACTGATGATTATGATTCTTGCGGCAGGAAGAATCAGGCTGCCGCAGGCATCAGGTCAGGGGAGAGAAACCGTAGCTATTGGACAGCGCGTCAATTTTCTGCCCTGCCTTGCACATGGGACAATCCTTGACAAGACTGGTCACATATCCGGGGATATCCTCCGGGGAAAACAGGCTGATCACGGGGATGTCGCCCACCTGCTTCAAGGCGCTGAAGACAGCTGCGACCCCCTGCGTGGTGCCTCCGTAATACTCGATGCACTCGAGTGCGCGAGCCGCGGTCTTTCCCGAATTCACCGTGGAGATCAGCAGCAGGACATTCTTTTCAGACACCATGGGGCGAAGATTATCCCGGAAGATCAGAAGTCCGTTGGAATCGTGCTCCGGTGCGACGACGCAGATATTTTTTTCGCTGCTCAGGGAAAAGAGATTCTTCTGAGAGAGCTGGCGGGCAAGAAACGTACCGATGACCTCGCTGCCGTCCAGGCAGACGACCGTATCGATCTCCTTTTCATAGACATAGTGATTGGCAAGAGAGGCGGCAGCGATATTGGCCATTGCACATTCATGCTTCATGCGGGTGATGTCGAGATAATGGCTGTTGTGAGAGTGGCGGGTCGCAAAATGCCCGTGGTATGCGGTCAGCTTCAAATCGTTTGCTTCTCTGGATTTGATGATCATTGCGCTCATAGCTCCATCCTCCTTTTTGTCTGCCAAAGTCCTGAATACAGGCAATGTTTTCCCTTACATTGTGTAGACCGCAGCGGCGCGGAAGCCGTCCGGCAGCGCAAAGAGAACCTCGGGAGAGAGCTTCCGGGTCACTCTCCCGACCCGCTGCGCGGCAACGACAACGGCCGAAAAAGTGAAGCGGTACGATGTCAAGATCCGGCGCCGCGTTGATCGGAAAAGAGAGAATTCAGCGATTCTTTTTAGCTTCCAGAAAGTCGTTCAGTTCGGAATTGATGATATCCGTGATGAACATGTGGCCCGGCGCATGGGTGATAGCAATGGGCGGCTTCGCATTTTCGACCGCCGCCTGAGGCGTTACGCCGCAGGGCCAGAACACGGGAATCTCGCCCTCATAGAAATCGACCGCTTCGCCGTAGTCGGGCTTCATCACGTCGGCAACGCCGACCTCCGCTGCGTCGCCCATGTGGACGGGCGCGCCGTGAACGTTCGGCATTTTCATGGTGATGTCATACGCCTTTTTGGCGTTTTCCGGCGTCATGGGGCGCATGGAGCAGACCATAGGACCGCAGAACGGGCCGGCCGGCTCGGTCATGATATTGGTCTTGAACATCGGCACATTGCGTCCCTGCGCGATGTGCCTGACCTCGATGCCCTCGCGCATGAGCGCTTCCTCAAACGAGAACGAGCAGCCGATCAGGAAGCCGACATAGCCCTCCTTCCAGTAGCCGCTTACGTCGGTCAGCTCCTTGCCGTCCCACTTACCGTCGCGGTAGATGCGGTATTTGGGAATGTCGGTGCAGATGTTGCCGCCCTCGCCCATGTCGTGGGTTTCGGGCGTACCACGGACGATCTCGAGAATGGGGCAGGGGAAGGGGTTGCGCCGGGCAAATTCCTCAAAATCTCCCGCATATTCCGGCGGCAGGATGATGAGGTTGGCCTGCGCGTAGCCGCGGCACATACCGGCGGTGGGGAAGTCGATGACGCCCTCGCGGATGAGCTTGCGCACCTCGCTCGGCTTCATATCGATATAAGGTGTAATATCAAAGGCCATGTGTCGTTCCTCCTATTACTATTATTTTTTGCGTTTTAGGGCTGCGTCAACGATTCATGGCGCTGCGCAGGCAGTTCAGCGTAGCGCGCTGCGCAAGCAGAGCCTCCTGTGCAGCGGCGATGGAGACCTTTTCGAAGCGCACTTTGTCGCCTGCCTTGAGCTGGGCGAGAATGCGAAAGTCTGCGGAGATGACGTTGGCGATTTTTGCATATCCGCCGGTGGTCTGGCGGTCGGCCAGCATGATGATCGGCTTACCCGCCGATGGCACCTGGACGGCGCCAAAGGCGATGCCGTCGGAGATGATGTCGCCGCTTTTAACGTGTTCGATCAGCTCGCCATCAAGACGGCAGCCCATGCGGTCAAACTCCGGCGTGAGAGTGTAAACGCTGCTGAGAAAGGTCGTGATGCCACGCTCGGTGAACGCATCGTCCTGCGGGCCGAGTACGATGCGCAGCTTATATTCTGCGCGCGGCATGAACTCGGGCGAGGTGTGGCGCAAGCCGAGGTTCTTGAGGTCGGTCTTGGGCGCGCGGAAGCCGATGACGTCATCCTTTTGCAGCTTGCGGCCCTGATAGCCGCCGATCTTTGCTTTCATATTCGTTGAGCGGCTGCCCATAACTACGGGAATATCGAGTCCGCCCGCAAAGGCTACAAACGCGCGGCAGCCGGTGCGCAGCATGGTGAAGCGCAGCGTCTGGCCCGCATTGACGGGAATGGCGCGGTAGGTATCGATACGCTGACCGTCAAGCGTCGCGCCAAGGTCGCCGCCGGTGATTGCGATGATGTTGGGCGCATCAAAGCGGATATGGGGACCCATCATGGTACATTCGAGTACGGCCTCGCCCTCGTCGTTGCCGACGAGAATGTTGGCGATGGACGCGCTGCGCGGATCCATCACGCCGGAGACGGACACGCCGAACTGCTGGTAGCCGATGCGGCCGAGATCCTGCACGCTGGTGAGCATGCCAGGGTTGAGAATGGTGATGCTCATGCCTGCTCCGCCTCCTTTCTCGGGTAGGTGTGAACCGTATAGCCGCTGGAGGCCTCCAGCGCGGCGATACGGTCAAATTCCGCCTGATCGATGGCGTAGAACTTGATGTACTGGCCTGCCTTGGGCAGGATGGGAACGGCGCGGTCAGGGTCGTACATGCGCACGGGCGTGCGGCCGATAAGCTGCCAGCCGCCCGGGGAGTCGATGGGATATACGCCCGTCTGGCTGCCGGCGATGCCGACGCTGCCGGCGGGAATCCTGACACGAGGTTGGGCAAGGCGCGGCGCGGCAATTTCCTCGCTCATACCGCCAAGATAGGTGAAACCGGGGGTAAAGCCCAGCATATAGATGAGATATTCCGTGGAGGTGTGAATCCGGATGACCTCGTCAGGCGTTTTGTGATTGTGCTCGGCGACAAAGCCAAGGTCGGGGCCCATTTCCTCCCCGCCGTAGAGCACGGGGATTTCCAACACATCGCTTGGCGGAATCCGGATGTGGTCAAGCTGATTGAGCAGGCCCTTGAGTTTTTTGACAAGCACACCGTAGGGGATGACCTCAGGGTCGTAGTGAACCATCAGCGAGCGGTAGGTCGGCACGAGCTCCACGATCCCGGGGAGTTTGCTCTCGGTGAGCGCGATGCTAAACGCACGAATCTGCGCGTTGATGTGCTCACTGATCTCGTTGCCGAATTCCACGGTTACGGCTGAGTCACCGCTGAGCAGGAATCTGATGTCGGACATATCGTTCTCCTTTCAGGCGGAGCCGGCCTGTGGGACAGACCGGCTCGCGGAATGGTGCAGGTTCGTTACGCGAAGAGCTTGGCAAGGTTGGGCAGCGCCGTGACGGCAAGGTAGCCTGCGACACCGACCACGCACCAGCCAAGGATCTGCAGCCACACGGGGTGCTTGTACTCGCCGACAATGGACTTCTTGTGGCAGCCGAGCAGCATACAGCACAGGGAGATCGGCAGGATCAGACCGTTGAGAGCACCGGCCAGGATGACCATGCGCTTCGCGCCGCCGAGGATCGCCATAACAAGCGTGGAGAAAGCGATGAAACCGACGATGAACCACTTGTCGTTCTTGGCGATGAAGGGGTGAACGGTCTTGAGGAAGGAGACGGAGGTGTAGGCCGCGCCGATGACGGAGGTGATACCGGCGGAGAACAGCGCGAGACCGAAGAGACGGTAGCCGATGTCGCCGGCAGCAAGGCGGAAAGCCTCGGCTGCGGGGTTGGCAGCGCCAGTGACAGCCGCGACATTTTCAGCCACAACGACCGTACCGGCCGTGCAGACACCGAGCACGCACAGGAACAGCAGGATACGAACGCTGCTCGAGACACAGATGCCGGTCAGGACGGACTTGCGGAAGTGCTTGACTTCTTCCGGCTTGCCGCCCCAACCCGCGTCAAGCAGCTTGTGTGCGCCCGAAAAGGTAATGTACCCGCCGCAGGAGCCGCCGAGCAGCGTGACCATGACGGGAATGAGTTCCTTGGGATTCTCAGGGGTAAAGATATGGACGACCGCATCGCCGACGGGGGGCTTGGCCATAAAAGCCACGACCAGCATGACGACGATAATAATGCCGCCGAGGATCTGGGCGACCTTGCCAACGATGTCGTTTGCCTTCTTGGAAAGGAAAATGCAAATGGCAAGCACGCCGCCGATGATGACGCCGGCCTTTTCGGGAATGCCGATCATGGCATTGAAGCCGAGTGACACGCCGCCGACATTGCCGATATTGAACGCAAGACCGCCAAGCACAACAAGCACGACAAGAAGATACCCGAGACCGGGAAGGACCTTATTGGCAATCTCCTGACCGCGCAGGCCGGAAACGCCGACGATAGACCATACATTGGTCTGCGCAATCATATCCATGATGATGACGCAGACGATAACGAAAGCGAAAGAAGAGAGATACTTTGCGGTAAATTGCGAGGTCTGGGTCAGAAAGCCGGGGCCGATGGCGGATGTCGCCATCAGAAAGGCCGCGCCAAGGCTGACGGACAGTGAGCGCTTCTGGGTGGTTTCGTTACTCATGATCATCCTCCTGAAATATTGCCGCAGTGCGGCAGATTTGGGGCGTTGGTCTTTGCGGAACGGAACAGCTGGAAACGAGGCTCTTTTTATACGATCTCGCGGATGGGGGCAATCTCCACGCCACGGGCGGTGAGCTGCGTGCGGATATTTTTGACGAATTCGACGGCCGAAGGGTTGTCACCGTGGACACAGATGGAGTGAGCCGCGATTTCGACCTCCTCGCCGGTGATGGCCGTGACCTTGCCCTCGGTGACCATGCGGACGGTGCGCGCGATGGCCTCGTCCTTATCGTGGATGACGGCGCCGGGCAGCTTGCGCGGCACAAGCGAGCCGTCGGCCTGATAGGCGCGGTCGGCAAAGACCTCGTTTGCGACGCGCAAGCCCAACTGCTTGCCTGCATCAATCATCTTGCTGTTGGCAAGGCCAAGCAGGATAATGTTCTTGTCTACCTCGGCAATCGCCTCGGCGATGGCAAGCGCCAGATCCATGTCTTTACCAGCCATGTTGTAGAGAGCGCCGTGGGGCTTGCAGTGCTGGAGCCTGATACCCTCTGCCGCAGCGAAGGCCATCAGCGCGCCGAGCTGATACTTGACATACGCCTTGACCTCCTTGGGCGAGACGACCATGTTCCTGCGGCCAAAGCCCATCAGATCGGGGAAGCCCGGGTGTGCGCCGACGGCGACGCCTGCCGCCTTGGCTGCGGCAACGGTCTTTTCCATCACCAACGGATCTCCTGCGTGATAGCCACAGGCAACATTGACAGAGGAAACATGCGCGATGACCTCGTTGTCGAGCCCGATGGTATACGCGCCGAAGCTCTCGCCGAGGTCGCTGTTGAGATCTACCTTGTACATACTGAAATACCCTCCTTTTTATAGTTGGTCTACAGGGTTTTTCGAGCAAACGGCGTTCCAATTTGATCAATGGAAGCGCTCTTTCAAAAATGTCTGCTCTCCTCTCCCTTGATGATGTCATTTTACAGGATACCGCCGGAAAAAGCAAGAATAATAATACACGGTCTTAG
>URGI01000094.1 GCA_900547315.1 uncultured Eubacteriales bacterium
TAATATTCCGCTCCGAGCAAGACCGTCTGCGCCTCTTCCTGCTTGTTGATAATTTGATTGCGCGTGTATGTCGGATCTGCGGGGCCGGGCATAAAGGGCGTGTTCGCGCTCGCGGGGGCGGCGTTGGGATATCTGCTGAGCGGCGGCATCGACTGGGGGATACGCTACATCGCCGCTGCCGTGCTGGTGTACACTGTAGGCTTTGTGTTTCAGGAGCTGGAATTTTATAAACGCGGTCTGTTCATGCCTGCGATTGCAGGGCTGGTCATGGCGCTGACCGGATTTCTGGGCAGCTTCTCTGCAAAGCCCGACGAGATACCCCTCGCGGCGAAGCTCGTGCTTGAGACCTCGCTCGCCTTCGGCGGCTGCTACTTTTTCCGCGAGGCGCTCTCGACCGCGCCGCGCAGGAGCGAGACGGATGAGCTGCGCCACAGCTCCGCGCTGCTCATCTCCGCCGCCTGCGTGCTGATAGCGGTGGGGCGGATAGAGCTGTTCGGCCTCGTGTCGGTCGGCCGCTGGGCGGCGCTGCTGCTGGTAATGGCCTCGGCCATGCAGGGCGGGATGCTGACCGGCGCCGCCGTCGGCACGGTCATGGGCATCGCCATGGACATCTCGCACGGCGGCGCGCCGTTTTATACGATGGTGTTCGCGTTTTCGGGGCTGCTCGCCGGTGTGTTCGGCAAGCACGGACGGATACTCTTCACGCTGTCGTTTCTGGTCGCGAACGCGATCGCGGTGATCTGCGCTTGGGACTCGGACAGATACCTTGGCGCATTGCTGGAATGTTTCTGCGCGGCGGTCGTGTTTGTGCTGCTGCCGACGCAGCTGCTGACCCACGTGGGCGTGATACTCCAGCGCATGGAGCGCGGCAGCGGCGAGACGAACCTGCGCCGTTACGTCGCCGGACATGTGCGTGAGCTGGGCGACGCGTACGCAGAGCTGTTCGAGGTCGTGCGGCGGAATATCGAGGAGCCGTATAACGACGAGAACATCGCGCGGATATTTGACCGCGCCGCGGACCAGGTCTGCGTCAAGTGCAAGTTCAAAAACCGCTGCTGGAACGCGGAATATGTCGATACGCTGTCGGCCATGAACGACGCCTCGTGCGCCATGCAGGAGCACGGAAGCCTTGAAAACACCGACTTCCCAGGCTTCTTCCGCGAGAAGTGCGTGAGCCTGATGCCTTTTGTCGCGGCGGTGAACGGCGAGCTGCGCGCGATGGCGTACCGGCGGCAGCTTCAGGCGAAGCTGTCCGAAAACCGCAGCGCGGCGTGGGGGCAGTATCAGGACATGGCCGCCATGCTCGGGCGCATCGCGGCGGAGCTGGGCAGCGTGAACGGCGCAGATCCCCTGGCCGAGCGCAGATTGCAGCGCTACCTGAAGAGTCTGGATATCGACGCCGAGACCGCCGTATACCGCGACGGGCGCGGCCGGCTGCGCGTCAGCATCGAGAGCGGGCGGCTCAGTCCGCTGACCGGACTTGACGACTGGCTCGAAAAGCTGTCGGCGGTCGTCGGGGTGCGGCTGTGCCTGCCGAACGAGCTTCCGGATGGCTGCTCGTGCATGACGCTGCTGGAGGCGGAGCCGCTGGCGGTGTCCGTCGGCATCGCTGCGCTGAAAAAGCGCGGGGAGAAGGTGAGCGGAGATCGCGGCAGCTATTTCAAAACCGACTCCGGCGTGCTCTGCGTCATCCTCTCCGACGGCATGGGCACCGGCAGCGAGGCCGCCAAGGAGAGCGCAGAGATAGTCGGCATACTCGAAAAGTTCCTGCGCTCCGGCGCAGACCCCGCCGTCGCCATGAAGCTCCTCAACTCCGTTATGCTCCTGCGCGGCGGGGACGACAGCTGGGGCTACGCCACGGTCGATCTCATGTGCGTCGATCTCTTCTCCGGCGAGACCTGCTTTTATAAATACGGCGCCGCGCCGTCATACGTGATGAACAGCGGGCGCATCCGGAGGATAAAGGGCGAGACGCTGGCCGCGGGGCTGAACCTCGGCGACGGGGAAGCGCCCGATCTCGTGCGGATGCGGCTGCGCCCCGGCTCTACGGCGGTCATTGCCTCGGACGGCGTGATAGTTGACGAGGACGACGGCTGGCTGAAAACGCTGCTCCAGAAGAGCGGCGAGGACATGAAGTCGCTTGCAAAGGCCACGCTCAAGGAGGCCGAGCAGCAGTACGGCGCGGAGGACGACATGACGGTCGTGACGGTGCGCGTGGAGGAGCGCGTATGAGGCCGGGGCTGCGCTGGCGGCTTGCCGATCTGGGCAGAGCGTTCAAAGATGCGCTGTTTGCTTCTCCGGAGGGTGCGCAGCCCATGGAGCCGCTGCGCGGAACGGCGCGGCGCGTGATAGTCGTTCCGTCGCCTGACCCGCGCGTCTTTGAGCAGGCGGTGTTCATAGTCAGCGACGATTATCTGCATACCCCGGGGAAGAGCCAGACAGAGCTTCTGCGCCGTGCGCGGGAGGCGGCGGGGAAGTACGCATCGGAGCATCTGCCGCCGAGACGGGCGAGGCCGCAGCTCGTCCCGATGCTGACCGCGGCCACTGCGGCAGTGCTCCTGACGCTGACGCTCCTTATGCTCACCGGACATATTTAGGCGCAAAGATTCCCCCGAAGCAAAGCCTTGCTCTGCTTCGGGGGATCATTGCGTTCGGTTATATCAGCAGCCGCAGCTTCCGCCGCATCCGCAGTCGCCGTCATCGGCGCTGCCGCAGCTGCCGCCGCAGCCGCCACCGCAGCCGCCGCTGCATCCGCCGCCGCAGCCGCCGCCGTCGAATTCGGGGGAGATAGACAGCAGACCGCTCACGAGCATGTCGGCCGCCATGTCAGCGCCGCCGCAGTAGCCCAGCACGGGCACGATGCCTGCGCTCAGCAGCAGAGCGCGGGCTTCATCGCCCATCTGGCTGACGATGACCGCGTCAACGTCGTTCTCGCGCATGAGGTCGGCCATCGCCTGATGACCGTGCCGGTCAGTGCAGTCGATGAGCTTCTTGACGCAGGAATCGACATTGGTGTCCTGATAATCGTATATCGCAAAGCACTCGGCGTGGCCGAAATGCTCGCCTATCTGACCGTTATTGTATGCAACAGCTACTTTCATTTATTGCCTCTCCTCTCAATGACGTCGGCAATGCCGGAGATGTTCCCGCCGTCCACGGACTCAACCTCGCCTGCATCGACCATTGCGGCGATGACGGGATCGATCGGCAGACGCGCGGTGTTCTCGATGCCGAATTCTTTAGCGACCTTGTCCACCTTGCTCTCGCCGAATATCGCGTGCTCCTTGCCGCAGTCCGGGCATTTGTAGTAGGACATGTTCTCGACGATGCCGAGCACGGGCACGTTCATGAGCTTGGCCATGTTCACGGCCTTGGCGACGATCATGCTCACCAGATCCTGCGGGGTGGTGACGATGACAACGCCGTCAATGGGCAGGGACTGGAACACGGTCAGCGGCACGTCGCCGGTTCCGGGAGGCATATCGACGAACATGTAGTCCACATCCGTCCAGAGCACGTCCGTCCAGAACTGGGTGACGACGCCGGCGATGACGGGGCCGCGCCACACGACAGGCTCGGTCTCGTTTTCGAGGATGAGGTTTATAGACATGACCTGAAGGCCGGTGTGCGTCGTGACGGGGAGGAGATACTCCTCGGTGCCGCGGGCATGCTCGGTGATGCCGAAGGCCTTCGGGATGGAGGGGCCGGTGATGTCTGCGTCGAGAACGGCCGCATTGTAGCCGCGGCGCTGCATCTCGGAGGCGAGCAGGCTAGTGACAAGGGATTTGCCGACGCCACCCTTGCCGCTCACAACGCCGATTACCTTCTTGACGCTGGAACCCTCGTGAAGTGCCTTGCGGAAGGACTCCGCGCTGCGCTCGCTGCAGCTCTCGCCGCAGGTTGAACAATCATGTGTGCAATCGCTCATTTGAAATACATACCTTTCTTTTTTTTATAGTTGTGTCCCAATCAGTGACAAACTATAATTTTTATTTTTTGATAATTTTCCGCACCGCGCGGACAAGATACATCGCCGCGATGCCGGTGAATACGCCGGTGATGATACCGGAGGCGGCGAGCACCGGAGCGTAATAGAGCAGCCCTGGGGTTTTGACGATGAGCGCGCAGGCCATAAGCTGCCCCGCGTTGTGCGCGACGGCGGCCGCCGCGCTGACTACCCAGATAAGCTTTTCCGGAAAGCGCCCGACCAGCAGGCACATCACGATATACGCCAGCACGCCGCCGGAGATGCTGTATATCAGCGCGGCGGGGCTGCCGGTGAACATCGCGCCCATGATTATCCTCAGCAGCAGGACGATACCGGCCTCCTTTTTGCCGAGCAGCAGCATGGCCGTGAGCGTGATGATGTTCGACAGGCCGAGCTTTACGCCGGGTATCGGCACGGGCGCCGGTATCTGCGCCTCGATAACAAATATCGTCAGCGCCATGGCCGTCAGCAGCGCCATGAATGCGAGTCGTTTTGTCTTAGCCATCTATCGCGTCTCCATAGATCTCTATAACGAGCCTGTGCGGCATGCACACTATCGGCACGCCCGCCGTCGTCAGCTTGCCCTGACGGACGCATATCCCGTCAGGGCAGTCGGCCTCGGTGACGGATATCGCGCCCGGCTCAACATGCACGGTGTTGTGCCCGTAGACGGTGTCGATGTCGATGTCGTAGGCCTCCGTGACACGGCTGAGATCGACGGTCTGAAGAAGCTCACCGTCCACGCTTATCCGCGCGACGGAGCCTTCAGGCGCGAACAGCTTCAGCGCAATAAAAGCGCCGGCACATACGACAAAAACCAACGCCAGTATAAGTATCCACATTTTCTTCTTATCTTTAAACATATACCCATTTTAAGATGTTCCGGTTAAAATGTCAATGCCCCCTTTGCGGCGCTCAGCCGCGGCGGCAATTGCGGCTTGAATATGCCGCTCGGGTCTGGTACAATATAGAAGAAATCCCGGCGTTTATGAGGTGAATCAAATGATAGATATACATTGCCATATGCTGCCCGGAGTGGACGATGGCTCCGACTCAATGGATACGTCGCTGCTGATGGCGTCGATGGCGGCGGAGAGCGGAGTGGAGACTGTGATAGTCACTCCGCATTGCAATATCCCCGGCGAGGCGGCAAATTATCCGTCACGGGAGCTGCTGGGCAGGTTCATGGCACTGCGCGAGACCATCGACGCGGCGAAGATACCGCTGCGCATCCTCGCGGGCGCGGAGGTGTTCTGCACGGCGGATATCGCGGAGCTTATCCGCGCGAAAAAGCTGCTGACGCTTGCGAGCAGCCGCTATATACTGGTGGAGTTTGCGTTCAATGAGGATTCGATAGAGATGAATTCCCGTTTGGAGCAGATCTTCGCCGAGGGGCTGACGCCGGTCATCGCGCATCCGGAGCGGTACAATGCTGTCCAGCGGGACAGGACGCTGCCGGAGCGATGGTTTGCGTCGGGCTATGTGCTGCAGGTCAATAAGGACAGCATTTTCGGCGGACTCGGCCAGCGCGCCAAGCGCACTGCGGAGTTTATTCTCAGTCAGGGGCTGGCGCACATCGCGGCGAGCGACGCGCACAGCACCTATTCCCGCAATCCCGAACTTGCCCGCCTGCACGAGCATATAAGTCTGAACTATTCCGAGGACTACGCGCAGATACTGCTGGAGGAGAACCCGAAGCGTATAATAGAAAATAAGCCCATGCTGCGTGCGTGATGCGCGGGGAGATGTTGGCTGTGGTGTATACTTTCTTTTGCACCCTGCTCGTATCGTTACTCTGGCGACCCTTTTCCCCAGTGTGCGCACTTGGGACTGTCTCGCTGCGGCTCGGTCACGGCGAGGCTTTGACATGCCACCGGCATGTCATTCACTACCGCGCCGCCGTTGCACTACCCTAAAATAGGCAGCGCTTCGCGGCAAAGATTTGGGACTGGAGCGTTGGTTTGCGCCGCACCCACTTGGCGCCCCTCTTAGGGGAGCTGTCGCGCAGCGACTGAGGGGTCGCCAATGTATAGAAAATTGCCAATATGAAAAAGAAAAGACAATATAAAGACCAGCACTGTCATTCCGAGACCAGTT
>URGI01000095.1 GCA_900547315.1 uncultured Eubacteriales bacterium
GCGATGGCCTATTTTTGTCCCACTTGCTTTTGTATACTTCTGTTAAGGTGGTGACAATATGAGCAGCAGTAATACAAAGAATATATTGGACGAGTTTTTTCAAAACTTAAAGGATTTTGGCGATAGACTTTCCATGGAAGATATAGATGTCGCCGTTGAATCGCTTCAAATTGCATTTGATGATTTGAGGCTCATGAAAAAAGCAGCTGTTGAAAAGAAAAAAGAAGCCGAACGCAAGCAACGAGAAGAAGATGAAAAGCGAGAAAAAGAAGAAAAAATCTGTAAGCCGAAGAAACATATTAAAGAAGTAACCTGTATGGATCTTCCACTTGACTGGAACAATCCTTTTAATGCGGATGAGCGCGCATCCGGAATATATATCGAAAGTATCTCAGACGCACTTGTAAAATCCTTGACCACGTTCGGAAGGGTCGATATTGAATTCATTGCATCGGTTACAGGCAGTGATTATAAGACTGTTATAACCACCCTGAAAGGTTCAATTTATCAAAATCCGTTAACTTGGAACGAGTGTTTTTATCAGGGTTGGGAAACAGCCGATGAATATCTTTCCGGCAATCTTATGCAAAAGTGGAAAGAGGCAAAAAAGGCAAACAAAAAGTATAACGGATATTTTAAAGATAATGTCAAGGCCATTGAGTCGGTTCTTCCGCCGACTGTTGCAACTGAGGATATTTATATAACTCTTGGTTCACCGTGGGTGCCGTCAGATGTTATTGATGATTTCATTGAGCATCTTTTTGGCGGGCAAGCAAAATACTGGAGTAACAGTAAAAGCACACAAGAATACCTTTCTGTAAAACATGATGAGCTCACCGGAACATGGGAAATACCGGAAAAAACTCGCTATGGACATGGCGTGACAGATACAGACTCTTATGGCACTTCTCGACTTGAGGCCTTATATATTCTCGAAAGAACGCTTAATATGAAAACGATTGCCGTAAAGAACGAGGTTGCTTGCAAGATAAATGCTTCGGGCAAAAAGCGTGTTATCAACAAAGAGGAAACTTTGCTCGCACTTGAAAAACAGCAGAAAATGATTAAAGAGTTTCAGGATTGGGTGTGGAAAGACGAAAAGCGTAAGAAACGCCTGGAAACCATATTTGAAAACAAATACAGCTGTGTTCGCAGGAGAATATTTGACGGTTCGTTCTTAACTTTTCCGGATTTATCTCCAAAGATAACTCTTTTTCCATATCAAAAAAATGCAGGCCGTGCGGCCTGCATTTTTCTTATTCGGCCTATTTTAAAATCTCTTTGAGCGCGGCGATAAGACGAGCGTTATCCTCCTCCGTCCTGACCGCGACACGGACATACTGCCTTCCGCTCTGCGCAAGCTTTGCGGACAGATCCTTCACCAGAATGTCATGCTTCGTCAGAAGTCTCCGCGTAAGCTCCCGCGCGCTGACATTTCCGGTAAGCTCCAGCATGAAATAGTTCGCCTGAGACGGTATCACCCGCAGCGCCGGTATGCCGCCGAGGGCTTCGCCCATGGTTTTGCGCGTGGCCTTGAATTTCCGCAGTGCGGCCGCGTAGTTCTTCACGTACTTCTCCGCTATCTGCATGTAGAACTCGCCGAAGGAATTAATATTCCATATCGCGGCGTCCTTCTTCATACCCGCGATGAGCGCCTCATCGGCGGACGCAAGCACGCCGAGGCGTATTCCCGGCACGCCGTAGGACTTGGAGATGGATTTGACGACGACAAGATGCGGGTGCGCATTGAGTATCGCCTCGTCGATGAGCGAGTTGTCCTCCTCATCCGCGAAATCGGCAAAGGATTCGTCGGCTATCATGCGTATTCCCTTGGCCTCGCACCAGTCCGCAATCCGCAGCAGCTCCGCCTTTCCGATATAATTTCCGCTGGGATTGTCGGGATTTATCAGGACGAGCATACTTATATCCTTGTCCTTGAAAAACTCCGTCACGTCGTCAGCGTCATAGGCAAAATTCTCGTTCTGCGGCCAGAAGCAGACAACGTCATCCGGGCGGCAGCGGTTCGGGTACTCCTCAAAGGTCGGCCGTATGCAGCCAAGCTTGCCCTCATGCCGCTCGACAAGGTATTTGATAAGCTCCGCCGCGCCGTTGCCGACGATGATATGCTCCTGATGGACGTCGAAGTTGCGCGCCGCCAGCAGGCTGTTGACACACATCCCGGACGGATACTGTGTCAGCAGGCGCTCAAAGCTCGCCCGCATTTCATCTATCAGCTTACGCGGCGGGAAATACGGGTTCACAAGATAGCAGAAATCCAGCATCGAGGGGTATCTCCAGTATCCGCCGTAGCGGGACTGAAGCTTGTCAAGCCGGAGGTCGTCATCGGCAAACATGGATTCCGCGATGTCCAGATCCTGAATGTCGTCTATCTCGTACCAGCGCTGTCCGTTCAGCTTCTTCGCCTTTATCTCCGGGTCGTCAAGCATTGCTATGACCCGCAGCACCTGCTCATAGTACTCGTTGTTGCCGAGCGCCATCGAATACGCGTCGAGGAACGGGACGTACCTCGTCTCCGAAAAATGCTTGCTGAACTTATAGATGTTTACGGTCTTATAATAGTGCTCGATATCGTTAAAATTGAAGTTCTTGCCCGGAATAAACGCGCCGATAGAGTCGTCCTCACCGATTTTTATGCAGGTTCCGTCCATCCAGCTCTCGTATTTGTCCACAAGCGCAAGCGTCTCACGCGGGTCGTCGACGATAGCCCGCAGGACGCTGTCCTCAAATATGATGTCTGACTCAAGCAGCAGCGTATCCTCCTGCAGAAGATAGTCCTTCGCAAGCGCAAGCGAATATATATTGTTGGTCTTGTCGTATATGGGATTGTTCACATAGCAGATTGGGGTAGCAATCTCCAGCGTTGCGATGTAATCTATCAGCTTCTGCCCCTCGTAGCCCACAACTATCACGATCTTTGACAGGCCGAGCGCGTCAAGCTGGTGCAGAGCACGGTCGATCAGCGTGACCCCGTTCACCTTGACCATGCATTTTGTATTGTCGCTGGTCAGTTCCTTCAGGCGCCGACCCATACCGGCCGCGAGAATCAGTCCCTGCATATCGTACCTCCATAAACAGCATAAAGTTTTTCAGAATGTAATATAATGTATTATACACTCTTTTGTCCGCCGTGTCCATAGTCCCGCACCATTGTTAAGAAATATTGAAAAGCGCAGCCATGGGGCTGCGCTTTTCGCTCAAATTCACTTTTTCCCGGACGTCGCCTTTTTCACGGGGTAGGACACCGCCGTGCTGAGGACGCCGCCGATCAGCGCCGTCACAAGCTGCGGCCACGAGAACATCGCGCTCATCATCGCCGCCTGCTTATCCGGCAGCGCGAGCAGCGGGATAAGTATCTTCACTATCAGCAGGAACAGCACTGCAAGCTTTACCGCCGCAGCCAGCACCACTGCCAGCACGTCACGCAACCACACCTTATCGGCGACCTTCTTATAGATCAGCGCGTATATCGCAACAAGGCTTATATTGCCCAGCGCGATGGCCGGTACAAGCTGGATAAGCGCGGGGCCTATGCCGAGCAGGTACGCGAGGAACGGCGACACGAGCGCCGTAGCGAAGCCGCACCAGAAGCCGCCGCACAGCGTTGCGACCACGAGCACCATGTTCACGCACGAGCCGGTCACGAACTGCCCCATCGCCTTTGTCGCGAATTGCAGCGCCACGAGCACCGCTATCATTACCGCCGTTCTGCACACCCAAAGAGTTTTTTTGTTCATTGATCTCTGCCTTTCATCTTGCCTCCTCAAGGCCGGTCTCAGCCCCGTGCAGCGATTCTACTATCGTCTTGTCCTTCGCCAGCCTGCTGTGCGCGTCGATCTTGTTCTTGTTGCGCTCGCCGTGCGTCAGGCATCCGGCGCCGTTGATACAGCCGCCGATGCAGGCCATGCCCTCTATGAAGTTCCCTTCCGCGCGCCCCTTCGATGCCTTGAGCAGTGCGAGACGGCATTCCTCGATACCGCTGCAGCTCACGGGCTTGACCTCAAAGTCGATGCCCTGCTCCTTCAGCGCCTCGACCGCAGCTTCAGCCAGTCCGCCGCAGCGCGCAAAGCTGCGCCCGAAGCCGGAGGCGTTGTTCAGATCCGTCTCCTCAAGCTCTGTCAGCTCAATATCGCGGCTGTCCAGCATGGCCTGAAGCTCCTCAAAGGTCATCACGCAGTCAACATATTCGCGCACGCCGTGCAGCTGTGCCTCGCCCTTCTTCGCAGTGCAGGGGCCGATGAATATCGTCTTTGCCTCGTTGTCCATGCCCTTTATGAACTTCGCTATCGTCGCCATCGGGGACATGTTGTGCGACACGTTTTCGGACAGCATCGGGAACTGCTTATGTACATAGCTGACAAACGCGGGGCAGCAGGAGCTGGTGAGGAAGCCCTTCTCCGCAAGCTCTTTCGCCTCGGCATAGGCGACCATGTCCGCGCCAAGCGCGGCCTCGACGACCTCATAGAAGCCAAGCTGCTTTATTCCCGTCACGACCTGCCCCAGCTTCGCGTAGGCGAACTGGCTCGCTATCGCAGGAGCGACGATCGCATAAACATGCTTTTCTTCCTTCAGAAGCTTTATCGCATCGAGAATGAAAGACTTATCCGACAGCGCGCCGAACGGGCAGCGATACACGCACGCGCCGCAGGAGATGCACTTGGAGTCGTCGATCTTGACCGTCCCGTCCTCGTTCATGGTTATCGCGCCGATCTTGCAGGCGTTCTGACACGGGCGGCGGCGGTTCAGAATGGCAGAATAGGGGCATGCTTCTGCACACTTGCCGCAGTTGATGCAGCGTTCCTTGTCGATATGGGCATGATGATGCTCATCATGCGTTATCGCGCCTTTGGGACATGCATCCTCACAGCGATGTGCGATACATCCGCGGCAGTTGTCGGTGATAACATATCCGCCAGACGGGCAGTCGTCACAGGCAATGTCGAGCGCCTCGATAACGTTTGGATTTTTTCTGTTGCCGCCGGTCGCAAGCTTGATGCGCTCGGCCAGAATAGCCCGCTCCTTATACACACAGCAGCGCATGGTGGGCACCTTGCCTGGGATTATCTCCTTCGGTATATCAAGTATCGATTCTGCGAGATCGCCTTCCCATGCATGCTTGGCTACTGTGCGCAGCACCTTGTATTTCAGATGTTGGACTTTGGTGTCAAACTTGTACACAAATTTCTCCCGTCGCATTTATTTGTACTTATTTTAAAGCAAAATTCACGTTTTGTAAACAGTAAATTTCTTAACACAGTCAACTATTTCAGCACCTTGCGCATAAACACTGCCGCGCGTGATGTACCGTCGCGCAGGCGGAAAGCGTCGGAGTGCTCTGCCATGGTCTCAAAGCCCGCGCTGCGGTAGAGCGCGAGGGCACGGTCGTTCCCCTCTATCATCTCAAGCTCAAGCTGCGCCGTCCCGTGCTCACGTGCTTCGCGCTCCATCTCCCGAAACAGCGCGCTGCCGATGCCAAGCCCCCAGTATTCGCGCAGCAGACCGATCATCACCGCCGCGCGGTGGCGGGTCTTGAGCGAGGACATGAACACGATCTGGCTGTTGCCGGCGATCTTCCCGTCCACCTCGCAGACGAGCATCATCGTGTTCGGCGAGTCAAGATTGTTCTTCAGATACGCGCGCTCGCCCTCGGCTGTGAACTTCAGCTCTTCGGGGTAGGACGCGAGAAATTCCGTCTCGCCGGACGCGGTTCGGAGATACTCCAGCATCTCCTCGGCGTCGCTCTCTCTGGGCGCTCGGAGTATCGCGCCGCGGCCGTCCTTCAGCGTAATGCTGCGGGTCTTATATATCATATTTATCATTCCTGTCTAAAATTTATCAATTTATTATAATCCATCGGGCATTCACTGTCAACCGCACTGAGTAGGGTATCGCCTACATTAACGCAAAATAAAACTGCCCCGGTTTTCGGGGCAGTCAAGGCGTCGACAAAGTTCGACGCCTTGAAAACTTATTCAGGAGTATTCAAAAACACTCCTGAATAAGCTCGGATT
>URGI01000096.1 GCA_900547315.1 uncultured Eubacteriales bacterium
CTGCCGTTCCTATTTTTAATGAAATACCACAACCGGCTGTTCCATCGCAAGGACTATCTGGAAAAGAAGATGGAAATCAACGAGCAGGAACTCGCCGCTCTGGATTACGATACGTCTTCTTTCGATGACGGCGAAGCATACATCGACCCCACCCATCTCTACACCTATGATTTGGATGTTTTCGGTCGGAGAAAAAATAATTTACGGAGAGAACGGAGTCTGTACGGTTGAATGTATCGCGCCGCTGGCCGGAGCCGCGGCTGACAGCAAGCTTTATTATCACCTTCGCCCGTTTATCGGCAGCGGAACTTATTTTGCGCCGGTGGATTCCGGGGCATATATGCGCCCCGTGATGTCGCGCGACGAGGCGGAGGCTCTTATCGCCGCCATTCCGGGCATAGAGCCTGCCATCTGTAACGATACGCGCTTCAACCATGTCGATGCGTTCTACAAGCAGCTCTTCAAGCTGCACAGCTGCGAGGCGCTGGTGTCCATCGTGAAGGGCCTGCGCTGCCGCATGACGGACAAGAAGACCAAGAGCAGCCGCGCGGAGGCAACGATGAAGCGCGCGAAGGATATCCTGCACGGAGAGCTTGCCGTTGCGCTGGACATGGATGTCAAAGAGGTCGAGCCGTACATAATCAACTGCATCGCTCAGGCCAAGGCTGAGAGCTGACCAAAAGGCATGGTGTTTGAACCATGCCTTTTTCGTCTATATGCACGAATCACACCTTGATAATTTGTAGATTATCACGAAATACGCCCTTTTGCGGCTTGACATATGATTTGCGCAAATCTATACTATATTGGATTTATGAAATATTGGAGGTTCAAGCGTGGCTTCGGTTTTGAAACGCAGGGACACGGATATGACTGAAGGCAGCATCCCCCGGCTGCTTATTTATTTTGCCCTGCCGCTGATGATAGGCAACGTCTTTCAGCAGCTGTACAATACGGTGGACTCCATTGTCGTCGGCAACTATGTCAGCAAGCAGGCTTTGGCCGCCGTTGGCTGCACGGGGCCGGTCATCAATGCGCTGTTCGGCCTGTTCGGTGGTCTGGCGGCGGGTGCGGGCGTCGTTATCTCGCAGTTTTACGGCGCACATGACAAGGAGAAGCTGCATAAGACCGTGCAGACGACGATAGCGATGTCGCTCGTGATGTGCGTGGTGCTGACGGCGCTCGGCGTGTGGCTCACGCCGATGATGCTCGAGCTGATGAGCACGCCCGAGGACGTCATGGCGGATGCAACGGAGTACCTGCGCATATACTTCTGGGGCATCTCCGGCGTAATTATGTATTATATCGGGGCGGGCATCCTCCGCGCCGTGGGCGACTCCACAAGGCCGCTGTACTTCCTCATATTCTCGGCGCTGACCAACACCGTACTCGATGTCGTCTTTGTCAAGTATTTCAGCATGGGTATTGCCGGAGCGGCGATAGCAACGGTGATAGCGCAGGTGCTGTCGGCGGTGCTGGTGATGCTGCTGCTCATCCGCTGCAAGGCCGATTACCGCATAGACTGCCGCGACCTGCACATAACGCGCAGCATCCTGAGCAAGATATGCGCCATTGGCATCCCGTCCGCGCTGCAGCTTGCTATAACCGCGTTCTCGAACATGTTTGTTCAGTCGTACATAAACCGCTTCGAAAGCTCCTGCATGGCCGGATGGACGGCCTGCAGCAAGGTGGACTCCTTCGCGCTGCTGCCGATGATGAGCCTGTCCGTCGCGATAACGACCTTTGCCGGGCAGAATCTCGGCGCGGGCAACTATGAGCGCGCGAGATCCGGAGCAAAGTCCGGCCTCGTGATCGGGCTTATCATCATGGCCGTCGTGCTGGTGCCGCTGTACATCTTCGCCCCGCAGATCGTGACGCTGTTCAACAAAGAGGCGGAGGTCGTGGAGTTCGGCGGGCTGTTTATCCGTATCGTTGCGCCGTTTTACCTGATGTTTGCGATAAACCAGGTCTATTCCGGCGCGCTTCGCGGCGCGGGCGATACGCGCTCCACGATGTTCATCATGCTCGGCTCCTTCGTCGTGTTCCGTCAGGTGTACCTTTTTGCGGTGTATAAGCTCGGCGGCGGCATCGATGCGATCGTGCTGGGTTATCCGGCGGGCTGGGTGCTCTGCAGCATACTCCTGCTCATATACTATTACCGCGGCGGCTGGTTCAAAAAGCTTCAGGCGGGCATAGAGTGATTAAATCGTTTCAAGCCTTTTATCCGATTTGGATAAAAGGCTTGAAATTTATAAAACAGTAGGATATAATAGCTTCAAAAAAGGCCGGACGGGCGGCGGAAAGAGGACAGCATGTATACGGATATAGGCGCGCTCATTGCGGAGCGCCGCCGCGAAAAAGGAATGAACCAGGCGGAGCTTGCCGCCGCGCTGGATGAGCTGGGCTTCGGCGTGACGAATCAGGCCGTGTCCAAATGGGAGAAGGGCGCCGCGCTGCCGAACGCGCGGCAGTTTCTCGCAATATGCGACGTGCTGGGGATAGAGGATATCCGCGGGACGTTTTCCGGCACCGGCGGCGAGCTGCTGGCGGGGCTGAACCGTGAGGGGCGCGGCCGCGCGCTGGAGTATATCCAGCTTCTGCGCGAGAGCCGGCGCTTTTCGTATGAGGAGCCGCGTCCGGCGAAGAAGCCGCAGCCCGTGCGGCTGCGGACGCTGCCGCTGTATTCGCTGGCCGTGTCGGCAGGCACCGGCCAGTTCCTCGACGGCGAGGATTACGAGATGGTAGAGGTCGGGCAGGAGGTTCCGGAGGGGTCGAACTTCGGCGTCCGCGTCGCGGGTGACAGTATGGAGCCGGAGTTTCACGACGGGCAGACCGTCTGGGTGCGCCAGCAGCGCAGCCTGATGACCGGCGACATCGGCATCTTCCTGTATGACGGCAGCGCCTATCTCAAACAGCTCGTGGCGCTGAAGGATTCCATGGCGCTGCACTCGCTGAACCCCGCGTACGCGGATATCGTCATCTCGCCCGAGCTGCCGCTGCGCGTGCTGGGCAAGGTGCTGAGATAATTCAGCCGCCGAACAGGACGAGGAGCAGCCCGTATATGACGCTTGAGGATATGCCGTAGACGATGACCGGCCCCGCGATGATGAACATTTTGGCAGCGGTTCCTGCGATGAAACCCTCGGTCTTGAATTCGAGCGCCGGAGCGACGACGGAGTTTGCAAAGCCCGTTATCGGCACGAGCGTACCGGCTCCGGCGAGTTTGGCGATGTCGTCGTATACGCCGAGCCCTGTTAGCAGCGCGCCGAGGAACACGAGCGTGATCGACGTTGCGCTCGCGGCGGCCTCCTTGTCCAGCCCGCAGAGGTTCCGGTACAGGTTGCCCGCAAGCTGGCCTAGGCAGCAGATGAAGCCGCCTATCAGGAACGCGAAAAGCATATCCTTCAGCAGCGGCGAGCGCGGGGCGTGCCGGTCGGCGTATTTCTTGTATTCTTCGTTTGTCATTTGATCAGCTCCATAAATCAATAAAAAATCTCCTGTGCGGCTTATTTTCTGCAGCACAGGAGGTTTTTATTACTGCTAGATCAAAATAAGAATCGTTGAACGCATCTCTCAGGAAGACAACGCAGAAGAGATTTATAGCTACCTTTATTCCGAGTATATTATGCCAGGATATAAACTGCTTCAACTCGGACGCGGTGATGAGGCGAAAAAGCTTTACGCAAAAGGCGTTATTATGCTTGCAAACAAGTATGGTATCTCCCTCACCGCCACATTACCAATCGAAACGATAAGCTGAGATAATGGTTTCTCTTCTTTAGTTTGTCAAAATCCATACCTTTTGACAGATTGAACTGAACATGAAAAACACGCCTCAAGAGTGCGCCAAAACATCGGCGTTCACTTTTGGGGCGTGTCATTTTTATTTGATATGTTTTGGGTCATCGAGGAGGATGAGACCCGTCTACTACTGCGCTATCATGATGAACTTTAATCTGTTCGCCAACTGACCACTCTTCAGCTTCTACAGATCGATAACTGCAATCCCAAGCTGTGCGGCTCTGTGCCGTGCTGCAGCATTGCAACATCACTTCACCATTAGTCCTCGACTTTTGTAAAGATTATCCTGTTCTTTCCGCGCGATGAACAATTTATGGCAAATCTTATTTCGGAGTGAAGGCACCACCCTGCATGGGCAGCTTGTTGACACCCTTGTAGTCCACGAACTTGTTGGCAGATGGTTTTGCAGCCGGCACTTTCTGTACGGTGCTGCCCATCATTGCCTTCATCTTTTCAATCTTCTTATCGAGCTTAGGGGTAGGTTGTCCATTCCGGGTTGCCTGCGCCTTGGCCTGCGTGAGCCGCTGGTATTGTTGTTTCAGAGTTGCCATGCTGTGCTCCTTTCTATTACAAGACTCCTATTTTCTTTATAATATCAAATAATATGCTTTTCTTCAAGCAATGGCCAGTTTCTTATAAATATACCGTTACTTTATTTCGGGCAGGGAGGCTGCCACGGCGGACTGGCCGACCCGACGGAAGTATTCGTCCGGCAGTGCGAGCCGCAGCTTGCCGTCAAGCTCCGGATATTCGGAGCGCAGCACGTCCTCGCAGGCGGAGATTATCAGCTCGCCGCCCTTGCCGGACATCACGCGCCCGAGCAGCAGTACGCTCCCGCAGCCGTAGAGCGCGCGATAATAGGCCAGCGTGTGCGCCAGATAGACTCCGATGCTGCGGTACACCGCGGCGGCGTGGCCGTCGCCCGCCTCCATCAGCTTCTGCACAGCCTTCAGCTTCTCGGCGGGGGACAGCGACTCGTCAAGCTCGATTCCGGCTCTGGGCGCGAGCTTGTTCACACCGTCCTGCGAAAAATATTTCACGCCGCAGCCGATATCGCCGCTCCACTCGTCGCGCATCGCGGCGGGATTTGCGTCGACCGGGACGAAGGCCAGCTCGTTGAGCCAGCCGGTTATGCGCCCCTCGGCGTCCACGAAGCCTGCTGCCTCGCTCGTACCCATGGCGATGCCGAGGATGTTGTTTTCCTTCAGGCTCATCGCACCCGCGAGCGCGGTCACGTCGCCGTCGTTCACGACGCTGTACGGCACGTCGCCGAAGGTGTCGGTTATGGCGCGGATGTAAATATCCTTGACCTTCGCGTCGAACTGCTTCTTGGGGACTTTCAGAAACAGCGACGCGTTCATCGTGCGGTTGTTGATGTATATCCCCGCAGAGGAAACGCCGACGGCGTCAACGCGCGGCATGTGCTCCGCAGCGGATTTGAGCGCGGTGACGATACCGGTGTAGTGATAGTCCGGATCGGAGTTGATTTTCGGGAACCAGACGACCTCCTCGGAGTACACGGCCTCGCCGTTTATCACTGCCGAGACCTTCCGGTCGCTTCCCCCGGCGTCGAAGCCGATGCGGCAGCCGTCCATGTGCCCGCCTATGGCTTTCGGCGAATCCTTGGCCGCGGGCAGCGTGTCAGTCTGCACGACCTCGAACGGGCGCTCAAAGACGTTCGCCATGTAGTCCCAGTCGAACTCCCTCGCCCCGCCCGCGCAGTAGACGGAGCGGAGGTAGTCATATATCCGCGCGTCGCCGCGGACATAGATCTTGTATCCGCCCTTCATCCACAGCATGGTTTTCACAAGGCGGTCGATGTAATAGCAGTCGGCGGCGTACATTTCCGGCGTGCCGTGTATGCGCGTCTCGACCGCGGCCATCTCGCCGCCCGCGCGCTCCAGCGCGATGCCGACGGGCTTCTCCGCGCCGCGGAGAAACGCCTCGTTGAACTTGTGCAGCGGGATGAACTCCGGATCCAGCTCCGGCAGATTCTTGATATCCAGATTGACTCCGAGAAAATCCATGGCAGAACCTCCGTAATTATTCTGACCGTATTATACCATAAATTCCGCGGACTGCATTGCTTTTTTATGGCGAATTTATCATGTGCTTGTCCAAAATGTTTGCCTTGCAAAAGCGGCGCGCACGATTTATAATA
>URGI01000097.1 GCA_900547315.1 uncultured Eubacteriales bacterium
CCATGACCAAGATGATTGACTCTCTCAGCGAGAGTGGTCTTGTCAAGCGCAGCTACGATGCAAAGGACAGAAGAGCTGTTTATGTAGAGCCCACTGAGCTTGCCCTGAAGGAGATAGACACAGGTGAGCGCAGATTTATAAGCCATATGCAAAATACCATTGCCCAGATGTCCGAGGCGAATCAGCGCGAGATTATTGATTCGATAAGGCTTGTTTCGCACTTTCTTGCAAACCTAACAATTGAAGAGGAGCATATTCAGAATATGCCCCTGTAGCAAACAAAGCCACGTTAATCGTGGCTTTTTGACCATATAGAGTTCAAGACAGCAAAAAACCGGGGTGCTGCCACCTCGGTTTTCTGCGTTCAGTCCATGATTTCGACTGATACCTTTTTGCCCTTTTTCTGGGCGACGGCCCGCATAAGGATACGGATCTGCTTGACGATCCTTCCCTGCCGGCCGATGACCTTGCCCATGTCGCCGTCAGCCACGCGGACTTCAAAAACCGTCTCGCCGTCGGCTTTGCGCTCGGTCACAGAGACCTGATCGGGGTTATCGACAAGGCTCTGCACAATGTAGGTCAAAAGTTCTTTCATGCCGGTAGAAACTCCTTATTAGCCCTCGATCTTCTTGAGAAGGCCGCGGACGGTATCGGTCGGCTGTGCGCCGTTAGCGATCCAGTACTTTGCGCGCTCCATATTGACGCTGAGCTTGTCGCTCTCGGCCATGGGGTCGTAAGTGCCGATCTCCTCGATGAAACGACCGTCACGGGGGCAGCGGGAATCTGCAACAACGATACGATAGTAGGGAGCCTTCTTTGCGCCCATTCTGCGAAGTCTGATCTTAACCATGTATATTCACCTCCATGTTTTGTTCTCTCTTTATTACAAACGCCTTGGCGCTGTAACCTGAAATCAGAAGCCGAAGCCTCCGGGCATACCCGGCATCCCGGGGAAGCCGCCGCCTTTGCCCATTTTCTTCTGCAGCTTCTTCATGTTCTTGCCGCTGAACTGCTTCATCATCTGCTGCATGGCGTCAAACTGCTTGATAAGCCGGTTAACGTCCACGACAGAGGTGCCGCTGCCGGCGGCGATGCGTTTCTTGCGGCTGCTGTTGAGCATCGACGGATTGTCGCGCTCGGCCTGCGTCATGGAGAGGATTATCGCCTCCTGATGCGCAAGCATTTTGTCGTCCATCTTCGCGCCCTTGAGCGCTTTCGCGTCAAGGCCGGGGATCATGCCCGCGAGATCCTGCAGGTCGCCCATGTTCTTGAGCTGCGCCATCTGGTCGAGATAATCGCTGAGCGAGAATTTGTTCGCGCGCAGCTTTTCGGCCGCTTCAAGCGCTTTCTTCTCGTCAAAGCTCTGCTCCGCCTTTTCGATAAGCGTCAGCACGTCGCCCATGCCGAGGATGCGGGAGGCCATGCGGTCGGGGTGGAACGGCTCGATCATGTCGAGCTTTTCGCCCACGCCGATGAACTTGATGGGCTTGCCCGTCGCCGCGCGGATCGACAGCGCAGCGCCGCCGCGCGCGTCGCCGTCCAGCTTCGAGAGCATCACGCCCGTAACGCCGAGCGCTTCGTCAAACGCCGTCGCGGCGTTGACCGCGTCCTGACCGGTCATTGCGTCCACGACCAGCAGGATCTCCGACGGCTCTACCGCGTCGCGGATGTTTTTCAGCTCATCCATCAGCGCCTCGTCTATGTGGAGACGTCCTGCGGTATCGAGGAACACAACGTCGTTGCCGTGGCGCTTGGCATGCTCAACGGCGGCCTTGGCGATATCGACGGGGTTTGTCTGCCCCATCTGAAAGACGGGTATATTGAGCTGTGCGCCGACGGTCTCCAGCTGCTTGATAGCGGCGGGACGGTAAATATCGCACGCGGCGAGCAGCGGGCGCTTGCCCTGCCTGCGGATGTACCCCGCGAGCTTCGCGCCGTTCGTGGTCTTGCCCGCGCCCTGAAGGCCGACGAGCATAACGACTGCGGGCGACTTGGAACCGAAGTTCAGCTTCTGGTTCTCGCTGCCCATGAGCCTGCACAGCTCTTCGTTGACTATTTTTATCACCATCTGCGCCGGAGACAGAGCCTCCAGCACTTCCGCGCCGCTCGCGCGTTCGGTGACGGTTTTGGTGAAATCCTTTACGACCTTGTAGCTTACGTCGGCCTCAAGCAGCGCCATGCGCACTTCGCGCATCGCTTCCTTGATGTCGGCCTGAGTGAGTCTGCCCTTGCCGCGCAGCTTTTTGAAGGCCGCATTCAGTTTTTCAGATAAGCTTTCAAAAGCCATTTTTATCCTCCAAACATTGTCATCGCTTTTCCCTGAGCGCCTCAATATCCTCCAGCGCCGACTGCGCAAGAGTGCGCGCGTCGCCGTCCGTCATGCCGCACAGCTCTTTCAGTCTTTCGGCCGCGGCGGTGAGGGCGTCCTGCGTCTCCGAAAAGCGGCGGATAAGCCCCGTTTTGCTCTCTATCTCCTGCAAACTCGCCTCGGCGCGGCGGATATTGTCCCACACACATTGGCGGGACACGCCGCTCTGCTCGGCGATCTCCGCAAGGGAGAGGTCGTCGTTATAGTGCAGATCGTAGCACTCGCGCTGGCGCTCCGTCAGAAGCTCCCCATAAAAATCAAGCAGCATACTGCGCATAAGTCTGCCGTCCGTCATGGCGAAGCCCCCTGTCAAGCGTTTCAACTTAACAGAGTATATAACGTAAAGCCGCCGCTGTCAAGTGTTTTTTCTTAACAGCGGCGGCTTTTTTAGATTATTTCCAATTCTCTGAACTGCGCAAGTATCTCATCCACGTCGTTCTTCGCGGTCGCGGCGTCGATATCATATTCTTCGCACATTGCGGCGGCAAGCTCCGCGGCGTCGGCGGCGTCAGCCAGTCTGTCCCAGATGAACTCCGCCGTCTCGTTGAGCGTTATCAGCCCCTTGAGCGTCAGCGAGCTGTCGCCCACTGGAACAAGGATCACGTCACCCGCGATGTTTCTTTTAACAAGCTGTTTTTTTATCGTCATTTCACTGCCTCCAAAGTCAGTCTCACGGTCTCCTGCGTCATGCGGCAGACGTAGTCGGGGCGGCCGTCAAAGCGTCCGGTCTCCGACACGCACATCGCGGCGCAGGCGTGGCAGGCGTGCTTATACTTGCAGCCGGTGCACTCCGCCGGCAGGCGTATCGCGTCGGTCGCGGCGCGGGTCTCTTCCCACGCGCGGTCAAAGCCCAGCTCAGGCACGGAGAACTTCGGCTCGGTCATCATGCCGCAGGGTGTCATGTCACCGCGCCAGTTTATCCAGAACGCGGCGCGGCCTGCACGGCAGGAAATGCCCTCGCCGGGCATCCCCTCGCAGGTCTCCTCGCGCGGCAGCTCCAGCCCCTTGGCCATCGCCTCGGCGCGCTGGCACAGCACCTCCGGCGTAAACCGGAGCTTATCCCACATGACCTCGTACCCGGCGGCCTCCTCCGGCGTAAACCGGTCGTTCTTCCCGACCATCTCCGCGCTGCGGCGCACGGGAGGGAACATGTAGGTCGCAAGCTGCATCGGTGTGCCGAGTTCCTCGGCAATCTTGTGTATCTCGGCCATGTCGCGCACATTCCACGGCGTCATGGACACATTCAGCTTCACACCGACGCCGATCTCCTTCAGCGCGCGGATGTTCTCCGTGACCTTTGTGAACGCCGGGCGGCCGCACAGCGCCTCGTAGCTCTCGTTGCCCGCGCCGTACAGCGTGATATTGAATCGGAACGGCGGCTCGCTGCGGAAGAAGTCCAGCCAGTCGGAATCGATCAGCGAGCCGTTGCTGTTGACCGAGACCATGAGCCCCATTTTTTTCAGCTCCGTCAGAATATACCGGAAATCCGGCCGTATCAGCGGCTCGCCGCCGGTCAGCAGCAGGAAAAGCATCCCGTGGCTGCGCGCAGTCTCGGCAATGGCAAGCCATTCATCCGCCGTAAGCTCCCGACCGCGGCTGCGCTGCTCCTCCGGCGTCAGATGAACATAGCACATGCGGCAGTTGAAATTGCAGCGCGCGGTCAGCTCAAAATTACCGGAAAGCGGCGTGCCCGCGCGGCATGCCTTGGCGTGAAGATAGCTGGAAAGGCGCGGTTCTATACTGCTGGTGTCCATCTCATTCTCTCCTCAGTTCATTCTCAAGCGCGCGCACCGCGCCCTCGTCCTTGCGGCAGTCCAGCCGGTATATCGGTACGCGGCCGACGAGCCGCGCGACCAGTTCCGTCATCAGCGCCGCGGACTCCGCGTCCCACGGATAATACGAGCACTGGTTCAGCAGCCGCATGAACGCCTCGCGATGTGCCGGCACGAAAACGCGGTTCTCCGCCCGCTGCTCTGGCAGGACAATCGCGCGGATCGGCGCGCTGTGATTCTCACATATTCCGGACGTGCCGGAATAGAAAATCCCGTGCGCCATGCCGCGGCTTACGTCGATAAGCGTCCTGTCGCCGTTTATGACGCGGGCGGCGGCGTACTCGCGCCACAGCTCGGCCTGCGTGCTCTTGCCGATGCCGCTCGCGCCGGAGAAGAGGATCGCGTCCCCCTCGGCGCGCAGAACATACGAGCTGTGCAGCACGAGCATGCCGCGTTCGGCAAGTATATCAAACAGATCGACCGCTTCGAGCAGAAGCTGCGTCCGCAGATTTCCGGCGTATCCCGTTGAGACCGTCAGCTCCGTGGAATTGCCGTCGGTCACGGCGTAGGTGAAGCCGAACACATAATCCTGCAGCGTGTGCCGCTGCGAGCCGGTGCGCCAGCGATACGTCCTCAGCGAGCACGGCGTGCCGTCCGGTGGGGTCGGCATGGTGTCGGAAAGCCGGAGGTGAATTTCATGCGCTGCGGGCGCCGCCTCGGTGCGGAACGGAGCGCAGGCCGGCGAAAGCTGCCACGGCGTCTCCCCGTACAGATGCAGCGCTACGCCGCCAAAGCTCAGGCGCTCACTGAACATAGGTGACAAACATTATCTTGCTGTACGCCGTGGAATAATGGCTGGCGTAGAGCGTCGTGCTCTCACCGGCGGCGAGGCCGGAAACGCCCGTGCGGTAAGTGATGCCGCCGATGTACAGGTCGCCGTAGGCGGATTTATAGTAGACGTAAATCTGGCCGGTGATGTCACTGCCGGAGACGTTGGTAATCGTGATTGCAGTGTCCTGCGCGTCAATCGAAATCGCGTCCTCGCAGAGTGTCGGCTCCGTGTCGAAGGGAGCAAAGCTCGACAGCGAAGCAGTCAGGCCGTCGGTTCTTTCGGGCAGCGGCTGGCGCGACAGCTCAAGCAGCTGCGCCGACGCGCCGCTCGGCAGTGTGCTCAGGTCAAACTCATAGCTCCCCTCGCCGCCGGACAGGCAGCTATCGCAAATAGGTAGGAGTTCTCTTTCCTTTGAATTGCCGCTTAGTTTCGAGCAGGCAGCAGCCTATCGAAAGGCTAACGGACAGTATGTAAGGAAAAATCAGTGGAGAGATACCACTGTAAGGGTATTCATAGACCTTGATTAACAGTTAAATACGATAAGCGTATCATTAGAAATAGTGGTACGCTTATTTTTTTTTTTTTTTTGCACCTTTGAATAATTTAGTACTTCTCTATATAATGAAGCCATAAACGGAGGTGCTGTCTATGAAAGAGCACACATATCATATATATCTGAATAGTCACT
>URGI01000098.1 GCA_900547315.1 uncultured Eubacteriales bacterium
GATAAGGAGGGCGTTTTCGGAAAAACCTCCTATGGTCAGGCGGAAGGACGCCCCGGACGCCGGAATCCGTCCGCGGCTATTGCAGAATTTGATCTAAAGCAAGACGGGTCATAAAACGCACCCGTCGGAATTGAAAAGAAATATTCAGCCGGAGCCTCCCCATGGCTCCTTAAAATATTATCTGATTTATTTTAGCCCGAATAAGGTGTTATGTCAAGTGAATTACTTAAATATATTTAATATTTGCCCTGAGCAATTTCCTGATAATGTCTAGTCGCATTGACTCACGCCGCGCGCTGCTCCTGCATCAGCAGACGCATATCCTCCGCGACACGCTGCACGCGCCCGCTCTCAAAGGGGCTTACGAACCCTGCCTCCTCGATGTTATCCAGAAATCCGGTGTACTCGCGGCTGAGCAGCTCGTTATACTTATCAAGCCCTGCCGTGCCGCCGTCCTGCGACAGCTCATATATCTGCATGGCGATGTCGTTGGATACGGGGTAGGTTATCACATAGAAGGGGTACTCGAAGAAGTGCGCGATGTCAGACCAGCTCATCGCGTAATACTTCGCACGGCTCTCGTCGCAGTAGCCGTAATCACGCGCGAGCTGGAGGGACAGGTCGTTCAGAACTTCGGCGGAGAGCTGATCGGGATCCATGGAATACACCGTGCTCTCAAACTCCGCGAACGACGCCTGCTGAACGTACAGGTCGAGCGTATCGAGCAGCTTCATGCGGCGCAGATTGTCCGCCTCGTCCTCGCCGAGGACTTCGTCGTAATAGCCCAGCGCCAGATACTCCATCGCCTGAGAATAGCACTCTGACATATCTATCGTCTCGCTGGCATTATAATTTACGAAGGCGTCCACATAATGGCCGAACTCGTGTGAGAAGGTCAGGATATCCTCAGTGTCTCCGTAGGGGTCGAGGAACAGGAAGGGCGCCTCGTAGTTTTCCAGATAGGTCTGGAACGACATGGCCGCCTTGCTGCTGTTCACGGACACGTCGCACAGCTTATACTTCGTCATGAAGTCGAACGCCGCCTTGACGTCCCCGCCCATAAGCTCTGTGACGCTTCCGAGAACGCCGATAAGTTCGTCTTCGTCGAGGTAGTCGTAATAAATATCGTCATACGGGGAAGCTTCCATTACCTCCTCGTACACGGGAACCATATAGTTCCGGATATCCGCGACATACTGCGCCGCCTGCTCCGGAGTGTAGTCCCTCTCGAAGTAGAAGCTGTACTGCATCTGCTCATAGTCCATCCCGAACTGGGCGGCCAGCTCCTGCCGCACCCGCACAAGCTCGATGTAAATGCGCGCGAAGTCCTCGTTGTACTTCTCGTAGTTCTGCATTGTCTGCATATCGCTCCCCACGCCGCTCGTATCTCCGAGGCCGGCGGCGGATTCGGCGGCGAGCGCGCGGTATTCCGAGACGAGCGCGCTCTCGCGCTGCATCAGCTCAACCACCGCGTCGCTGTAATGGGACTGGCTACGGTCGGAATAGTCGTCCGTGAAGCCGTCCCAGAAATAGTTCTCCTCCAGCTCCTGCGCCAGATCGGACGCGGCGCAGGCATAGAACATGTCCTCCATCTTCTGCTGCACCGCCGTGAAGTTCTCGCCGCACCAGCTCACCTCGTCGGCGTAATAGCTGTCGTACACATCCTGGCACGAGCGGATATCCGCGAGCGTGTACATGGTGTCAAAATTATAATAGTCGAGATAGCAGGCGTCCAGCGCGGCGGAAACGGAGTCGATATCCCCGCTCTCCAGCGCATCATTCACGGCGTCGAAGTCGGCGCTTATCGTGCTCATGTCCGGCCGCAGGTACTCCATCTCGTCGAACGGGACAAGATTTCTGCCCGCACTTATAAAACTCCGCTGCAATGCGCGGTAGGCTCTGTCGAGCGGATCATTAAGAATCGACGACGAGCAGCCGGTGAGCATAAGCAGTGCCAGCAGCATACTCAGGAGGCGGATGGCTCTCTTTTTCATGGTCGCACCTCATTTTTGTTTTTTATTACAGTTTATCACAGTTAAGATGTTATTAAAAGAGTATTTTTACTGATTGAAATTATTCTCAATATCGCCTATAATTATATTAAAAAGGGGGTATTTCACGTTGAATGATATATATGTAACAGGTCACCGCAATCCGGACACCGACGCGATAGTCGCGGCTATGGCCTATGCCAACCTGCGCAACGCTCTGGGCGACCGTGAGTACAAGGCGATACGCATCGGCCCGATAAACGACGAGACCCGCTCCATGCTCGACCGCTTCGGGTTTGAGCCGCCGATGTTCGTCAAGACCATGCGCACACAGATAAGCGACATCGAGTTTGACACTCCGCCGGAGCTGAACTGCGGCGTGTCGATGGATCTGGCGTGGCGCATCATGCGCGAAGGCCAGATTGCCACGATCCCCATCGTGCGCGATGACGGCACCCTGCACGGGATGCTCTCCGCCGGAGACATCGCGTCCTATGATATGCAGACCATTTACGACGCGCACATCGAGGCGCTGCCGGTGTTCAACCTCCTGAGTGTGCTTGAGGGGCAGCTCGTAAACGAGTTCGGCAGCAACGTCGAGACCATCACGGGCGACGTCGTGCTCGCCCTGCCGCAGACCTACGGCAACCCGCAGCTCACGGAGCCGAGCAGCATCGTCATCTGCGGCGACCAGCCGGAGATAATCGACGCGGCGCTCAAGGCGGGCGTCTGCTGCCTGATAATCTGCCAGGCCGACGTAGACGCGCACCTCACCGATTATGACGGCGGCACCTGCATCATCTCCACCCCGCTCGACGCGCGGCGCGTGGGTCGGCTCATCTTCCAGGCGATGCCGGTCGAGCACGTCAGCAAGACCGGAGACATCATCTGCTTCCACCTGGCCGATTACCTCGACGACGTGCGCGAGCTGATGCTGAAGAGCCGCTACCGCTGCTATCCGGTTCTGGACGAGAACGACCACGTTGTGGGAACGCTGTCGCGCTTCCACTTGCTGCGCCCGAAGCGCAAGCGCGTCGTGCTCGTGGATCACAACGAGGCCGCGCAGTCCGTGCACGGGCTGGATCAGGTTGAGATACTTGAGATAATCGACCACCACCGCCTCGCCGATATCCAGACCGGCCAGCCCATCTCCGTCAGAAATGAGCCTGTCGGCAGCACGAACACCATCATAACCTCCATGTATCAGGAGCACGGGGTCACACCCTCGCCCAAGATGGCGGGGCTTATGGCCGCGGCCATACTCTCCGACACCGTCATGTTCAAGTCCCCGACCTGCACGAAGAAGGACATCGCCATGGCGGAGCGCCTCGCCCGCATCGCGCGCATCTCGCTCAAGGATCTCGGGCGTGAGCTGTTCTCCTCTACCTCCGACGGCAAGAGCGCGGAAGAGCTGCTCGGCACCGACTACAAGGAGTTCCACATCTCCGGCCAGACCATCGGCGTCGGCCAGATAACCTGCGTTGACTCGTCGAAGCTCGTCGAGCGGCGGGATGAGTTCATCGCGGCCATGGAGAAGGTCAAGCAGAACAGCAATTGCGACCTCGTTATCCTCATGATAACCGACGTCCTGCTCGACGGCTCACACATCTTCTACGTCGGCAGCGACGACGTGATGCAGGAGGCGTTCTCCACCGTGCCGAAGGATAAGCACATGTTCCTGCCGAAGGTCATGTCCCGCAAGAAGCAGATCATCCCGATGCTGACCGCCATGTGGGGCTGAGCCGATGCACTTCACCAAAATGCACGGAGCCGGAAACGACTTCATTATTATAAACAACATCGACGGCGCGATACCGGAATCGGTGCTGCCGGAGCTTGCCGCGGGGCTGTGCGCCCAGCATGTCTCCGTCGGCGCGGACGGGATGATGGTCGTCGCCGCGCCGCGGCAGGGCGGCGATTTCCGCATGATCTTCTATAATTCAGACGGCAGTCTGGGCGAGATGTGCGGCAACGGCGCGCGGTGCATCGCCCGTTACGGATATGAAAACGGTCTGTCCGGAGAGACGCAGCGCATCGAGACCACCGCCGGACTTGTCA
This sequence comes from uncultured Eubacteriales bacterium, assembly GCA_900547315.1. Lineage (GTDB taxonomy): Bacteria > Bacillota > Clostridia > Oscillospirales > Oscillospiraceae > Limivicinus. Next base: position 4,050 of record URGI01000098.1, read on the forward strand.
CCGGACAGCGCGTGACGAAGCGGCTTTATAAAGTACGGCTCAACGACCCCAGCGTTATCGACCTGCACCGGAGCGTGAGCGTCGGCGGCACGGCGTACAACTGCGCATACATAGAGCTTGGCGACCCCGGCATCCCCCACGCGATAGTTCTCATGCCCGATTGGGATGAGCGCGACCACGATATGCTCCGCGCGCTTGGCCGCGCCCTGCGGTTCGCGGAGGAGTTTCCGCGCGGGGCGAACGTCAGCTTCGTTAAAGTTGTAGACGTCGGCCACGTCAAGGCGATAACCTACGAGCGCGGAGTCGAGGACTTCACGCTGGCCTGCGGCACCGGCTGCGGCTCGATCGCGGCGGCGCTGCGGCTGCTCGGCCTGAGCGGCGATGAGCTTGCGATATCCATGCCGGGCGGTGAGCTGACCGTGAGCCTGACCGCCAGCGGCAGCAGCGTGCAGGACATATACCTCACCGGACCCACGAACGTCGTCTGCACCGGCGATATACTCGACGAGGACGTCATGGGCTGATACGATATATTATTTATTACCGGAGAGACGGTTTGTCTCTCCGGTTTATTTTATCATGTATATATTCTCCGTTTACAGGCAAGAATAGGGTCGTAAACCTATTTTTACAACGGAGGTTAAGACTATGAGCAGCAACAGCTCCGGCAAGAAGCTGGAGGGATTTTTCACGGGTAAGGGCTTCTACATAGTCCTTTTCCTGTGCGCCGCGGTTATCGGCGTGTCCGCATGGATGATGGCGGCAGGAGATGTGGCTATGAAGAACGAGGTTCCGGTAAGAAGCAACGTCAACATGGAGAATAAACGGGTCGAGACGGTAATAATTCCGGCAGAGACCGCGGCGCCGGCAGCGGAAGCGCCGGTGTTAGGCGAGGCGGAGCCCGTCACCGGCGGCGATGAAGAGATCGCCGCGGAAGCTCCGGAGATCAGCGCCGAGGGCATCAACGCGCCCGTCAGCGAGCCGGAGGATATCGAAGCCGTCGATGTCTGGAAAGAGGGCGACGTCATGGAGGTCGCGGCTCCCATGTATGTCTGGCCGCTGAGCGGCGAGCTGGAGCGGCTTTACAGCGTCGATACGCTCAGCTACGACGTCACCATGCGCGACTGGCGCACCCACGACGGGCTTGACGTCATGGCCGAGCTTGGCAGCACGGTAGTCGCCGCGCGCGAGGGTACGGTCGAGAGCATCGTGGCCGACGCGCTGTACGGCACGGTTCTGACGATAGACCACGGCGACGGCATCAAGACCGTATACGCGAATCTTGCGGACGTGCCCGCCGTGAATGTCGGCGACTGGGTCGAGGCCGGAGCCACGATCGGTTCCGTCGGCACTACCGCAATATGCGAGATAGGCCAGGGGACGCATCTGCACTTCGCAGTCACCGTGGACGGCGTCTACGCCGACCCGCTGGAGTATCTTCCCGCATAAAGCCGCGAAAAACCGAAAAAAGGTATTGACAACTGGGCTTTGTTCTGGTAAAATTCCTATTGCTGTTTAAAGCATATGGCGGCATAGCTCAGTTGGCCAGAGCATTCGGTTCATACCCGAAGTGTCCCCGGTTCGAATCCAGGTGCCGCTAC
>URGI01000099.1 GCA_900547315.1 uncultured Eubacteriales bacterium
TTTACTACTCTTATTGACCATTTCACAAGTTTGGATGCTGAAAGCAGCCTGGTTTTAAGTGACCAACTTATAAAACTTGAGCTTTTAACTCAATCAATAAGGCAACAGAAGTTGCCGCCGCATTCCGCGGAAAATCGGCATTCGACCCGGCTGTCCGTGTGGCCTTGGCCGTTAAAAACGGCGGTCGTATCTTGCTTCGGATAAACTCATATCCAATTGAGACGACTCATTCTAACAGTATTCAACAGACTTGTCAATGATAATTTCAGCTTTTTTCAATATTCCACGTTCCAGAGAAAAAGCCCCTGCGGCGGCGCGGTGAATCCGGCGCGGCCGCGGTCAAGAGAGGCGAGAATATCGGGCATCTCTTCGGCGCGGCGTCTGCCGGATCCGACCTCAATGAGCGTCCCTGCGATGATGCGCACCATATTATATAGAAAACCGTCGCCCGTGAGCGTGAGGCGGAGCTCGCCGCCGATGCGCTCAATATCTATGCTCTCGACCGTCCGCACGGCAGACTTTTTCATGTGCCGGTTCGCGCAGAATGCAGTGTAATCATGCGTCCCGCAGAGGAGCGCGGCGGCGCGGCGCATAGCGTCAGCGTCAAGCGCCTGAGGGAAAAAGTACAGATACTTCCGCTCAAACACGTTCGGCTCCGCGCTGTTCCATATGCGGTAGACATAGCTCTTTTTGCGGCAGTTCAGCCTCGCGTGAAAGCGCGGCGGGGCAAGCTCCAGCGATTCCGCGGCGATATCGTCCGGCAGGTAGCGGCGGATGCCCTCCAGCAGCTCTGCGGGGCTGAGCTCCGTGCCCGCGCGGAAGGAGCAGACCTGCATCCGCGCATGGACGCCCGCGTCCGTGCGTCCGGAGCCCGCGACCTCGACGGGCTGCGCCAGAAGGCGGGTGAGCAGCGTTTCCAGACGCTGCTGTATGGTGTTGTCGGTGTTGCCCTGCTTCTGCCAGCCGTTGTAGCGGCTACCGTCGTATGACAGGGTAAGCTTGTAATTCGGCATTGTGCGCCCTCCCTTCCGGCACTGAGATTCTATAATATTTCCCGGGTCATTGCAAGTTTAATTGACATGAAAGATTTGATGAATTATAATCAACTGATAAAACCACATATACCATCGGGAGGTATAATACCATGGCGGACAGATACGCACCGTCCCATACCGAGGAGCCGGTACGCGCGAAAAAGCGCGGAAAGACTCCGGCGTGGAGACTTATAATACAGGATATTTTGCTTACGGGGCTTGTGCTCTGCATTTTCGCGCTGTTCCATCACGTCATCCCGCGCATGGGCATAGCGAAGGCTGAGCCGCCGAAGCCGACAAGCGCGGCGCTGGCACCGTCGGAAAGTCCGGCCGCGGCTGCGGCACCGGAGAACTCACCGGAGCCGACGGAGGAGGTCGTGGATAACCGCACGGAGTGGCAGAAAAAATTCGCGGATCACTTTACCGATGGGATAGTCTCCGCGGAAAACAGCTACACCAGCCCCGATGTCTCCATAAATATCAGCACTGTTACCGTCGGCGAGGGGGCGTATTCCTCGCAGTGCCATATCGCCGATATCTACATAGGGCAGATCGAAAATTTCCAGACCTATTTTGCGACCGGCAGCTACGGCTATTACGCCGAGCAGAGCGCCCTCGGCATAGACGAGGACAGCGGCGCGCTGATAGCGATAAACGGCGACTACTGCAACAATCAGACCAGCGGCTTCCTTGTCCGCAACGGGGAGCTGTATTTCTCCGAGCAGACCAGCAACGACATCTGCGTGCTCTATAAAGACGGCACGATGGCGACCTATGCTCCGGACGAATACGTCGTTGAGGACGAGCTGCAGAAGAACGTATATCAGGTGTGGAAATTCGGACCGAAGCTGCTGGACGCCGACGGCGTGCCGATGACCACCTTCAACACCAGCTCACCCATAAAGTGGGAGAACCCGCGCAGCGCAATCGGATATTACGAGCCGGGGCACTACTGCTTCGTGGTCGTTGACGGACGGCAGGACGGATATTCGCGCGGCCTGAAGATAGAGGAGCTTGCCAAGCTCTTCGCGGATCTCGGCTGCAAGGCGGCGTATAATCTCGACGGCGGCGCATCGGCGGTCATGACCTTCAACGACGCCATATACAGCCGCCCCAGTAACGGCGGACGCGCGCTCGGCGACGCGCTGCTGATAAAGGAGCTTGACGGCATCGGGGAAGGAGAAGCAAAATGAAATTTCTGAAAAATTTCCTGCCGCATCTGGCTATCGCGATGGCCGTAGGGCTTGTCGTGATAATGATCCTCGACGGCTTCAACCCCCTCATGAAGTTCCTCACCAGCGATGTGACGCGGGCATATATTGTAATATTGGCGATAGTTGTCGTCATAAGCTCGGTAATATCCATTGCGGAAAACAGGAAGAATATGTAACGGGGATTTCGGGATTTTCTTGGATTTAATATAAAAATGCGGACATAAAAAAGCTGCAATTGTGGAAAATTAACATAAAGTGCGGCTTCGCTGCCGCCGATGATGCGAAAAAACCGTTAATTTTATTCGTTGAAGAATAATGGCAAACATGGTAAAATATTCACAAATAAAGGTGCAGGCTGCCCAAGCCGGCAGCACGCGGCCAAACACTAAGCGGAAGGGATAAATCAGCATGTTTACAGACTCTTATTTTGACAGATTTGTTCTACCGGAGGATCTGACGGAGACATTGAAAAAATGCCGCTGCATCTGCTATCCGGAGACGAAGGAACAGCTCGAGGAGATGTGCTTTGGCCCGACGCACAGCTCCCGATACGACGTCAGCTACACGCTGCCCGGCATGGGCATCGTGAAGGAAGCGGAGGTCGTGCGCTGCAAGAACGGCCCCGTGGTCAACTTCATGGAGGACTATATGCGCCGCCGCGATCCGGACTGCATGCGCATAGGCGACGATCTGCCGACCGACAAGCCCCGCTTTGAGGACGTCTACGGCTACAAGTTCTCCAAGCTCCGCCAGGAGACTATGGACTGGCTGGCGACGCAGCAGATAATCCTCCTGCCCTTCAAGGCCGGCGGAAAGTATTACGGCTATGACAGCCTGATGATCTGCCCGATGAACGCGGCCTTCTTCGCGCTGTCGCTGGCGAATATGCAGGGCTTTGAGAGCATCTTCGACGTCAAGCCCGGCTTCACGCCGCGCGGCATAATCTATGTCGCTCCGCCCTTCAGACACACGCATTTCTCCGGCAAGCAGGTCGTTGTGCATCAGCGCAGCGAGAAGCTGCACGAGGTCTTTTCCTATAACCTCTATCCCGGCCCCTCCGCAAAGAAGGGCGTGTTCTCCATGCTGCTCGATATCGGCGAGCACGAGGGCTGGATAACCAACCATGCCTCTGCGGCGCTGCTTGAGACTCCTTATGAAAACGAGATCGTTTTCATGCACGAGGGCGCATCTGGCGGCGGCAAGAGCGAGATGCTTGAGGAAGTCCACCATGAGGAGGACGGCCGCCTCCTGCTCGGTACGCATACCGTCACGGGCGAGAAATATTACCTCAGCATGGGCGAAACCTGCAAGATCCACCCCATTGCCGACGATATGGTCATGGCGCACAAGGATATGCAGAACGGCTCCGGCCATCTGGTCATCGTCGATGCAGAGGACGGCTGGTTCCTGCGCATGGACGGCGATAACTACTACGGCAACAGCCCCACCTATGAGCGCATCAGCATCCATCCTAGTGAGCCGCTGGAGTTCTTCAACATGGACGGCGTCCCGAATGCGACCTGCCTTATCTGGGAGCACGTCATTGAGTCCAACGGCAAGCCCTGCTCGAACCCGCGCGTGATAATCCCGCGCGGCATGATAGAAAACATTGTCCCCGGCAACAAGCCGCAGGAGGTCAATGTCCGCTCCTTCGGCGTGCGTATGCCGCCGTCCACCGCCGCGAACCCGAACTACGGCGTCATGGGTCTGGTGCAGTTCGTGCCCGCATCCATCGCTTGGCTGTGGCGTCTCATCGCGCCGCGCGGCTTCAAGAATCCGTCCATCGCCGATTCCAACGCCGGCAGCGGCCTGAAGGCCGAGGGCGTCGGCTCCTACTGGCCGTTTGCCACCGGCGTGAAGGTCACGCAGGCCAACATGTTGCTCCATCAGCTCATGGACACGCCGGAGACGCTGAATATCCTCATCCCGAACCAGCACATCGGCGCGTATAACGTCGGCTTCATGGGCGAATGGCTCATCCGCGAATACCTCGCCCGCCGCAGCGGCACCGTGCGCATGAAGCACCTTGCGAAGTCCCGCTGCCCGCTGTTCGGCTACTCGCTGGATGAGATGAAGATCGACGGACAGTACGTCCGCCAGACCTTCCTGCGTCCGGAGCTTCAGTCCAAGCTCGGCTTCGAGGGCTTTGACGCCGGCACGAAGATACTCACCGACTTCTTCAAGGAGCAGCTCCCGCAGTTCCTGACTGATGATCTTGATCCCGTCGGCCGACAGATTATCGAGCTGTGCCTGAACGATGCGCCGCTGGAGGATTATCTTGCGATAACTCCGATGCACAATATAAAGTAAGCATAGCTGCTTATATAAGAAAAAATTCCCGATCCGGTCGGGAATTTTTTCTTGTGTTTTATATGCCGAAGTGTTATTGTATAAGTCATGTTTTATTATTTTTGAGAAGGAGCGACGGCTATGAAGATAGTGGTTCTTGGCGGCGGCATAAGCACGGAGCGGCATGTCTCGCTGGTATCGGGCACGAGCGTTTGCAAGGCTTTGAGAGAGCGCGGGCATAAGGCGATATTCGTTGATATGTTTTTCGGCCTTGAAGATTACGAGGGCAGCCTTGAGGACGCGTTTGACGCGCCGGACGGTTTCTGCGGCAGTGTTGCGATAGAGACGCAGGCACCGGATATCAAGGCGGTCATAGCGTCGAGAAAGTATAAAAGCCCAAGCAGACTTGGCAAAAACGTGCTTGAGATATGCGCACTTGCGGACTGCGTTTTCCTCGGCCTGCACGGCGCGGACGGCGAGGACGGCAAGATACAGGCTGCGCTCGACCTGCTGGGCATACCATACACGGGTTCCGACTGCCTCGGCAGCGCGATGGCCATGGATAAGGCTGTGGCAAAGCGCATCATGGAGTCCTCCGGAATACGCACGCCCAAATGGCAGGAGCTGCGCTACACCGAGGCCGATATTTCGCACCTTGCGGAGACTCTGCCGATGCCCTGCGTCGTCAAGGTCGTGGACGGCGGCTCGTCCATCGGCGTCAGCATACCGGATACGCGCGAAGAGCTGCGCGGCGCGTTGACCGAGATATTGAAGTACGGCAACCGCGTAGTCGTCGAGGAAAAGATCGTCGGCCGCGAGCTTACTGTCCCCGTATTCGACGGGCGCGCGCTGAGCGCCATCGAGATAGTCCCGCCGGATAAGTTCGATTACGTAGCAAAATATCAGGCTGCGGGTTCGGCTGTCTGGGTTGTGGCGATTGCGTGGCTGCCTGCCAGTTTGGCGCAATCTCTATCAATCCT
>URGI01000100.1 GCA_900547315.1 uncultured Eubacteriales bacterium
AGCCAAGGGCTGCTATATAAATCCCTCGCGTTTTTTGTAACATACCACAATTGTTTTTTCACTGCGGGCATGGTATAAATAACGGCGGTTTTGAATAACTGAAAACGCTGGTGAAAAACATGAGTAAAACCAATACACGTATGCTGCTGCGCTGCGCAGTGTTCGCCGCGCTCACCGCCGTCGGCGCGTTTATACGCATCCCCTTCGCGCTCTCCTCCATCACGCTGCAATTTTTCTTCACGGCAATGGCGGGGCTGGTTCTCGGCGCGCGCTGGGGCGCGGCATCGCAGGCGATATATGTTCTGCTCGGTCTGGCAGGTCTGCCTATCTTCTCCGCCGGCGGCGGGGCAGGCTACATCTTCTACCCCTCATTCGGCTTCCTGCTCGGCCTTATCCCTGCGGCATATGTGACAGGTCGGCTCTGCGGCGGCTGCAAACGCCCCGCGCGTATCGCCCTCGCCTGTGCCGCCGGTCTAGGTGTGCTGTATCTGGTGGGGCTGCCGTACATGGCGCTCATATTCGGCGTCTACCGTGGGACGCCGCTCCCCTTCTGGCGGCTCATCCGGGACGGGATGCTTATCTTCCTCCCCGGCGACGCGCTGAAGATCGCCGCCTGCGTATTCCTCGCGCCGCAGCTGATAAAGCGGATACCGGCATAATATCAAACCCGCCTGAAGTTTCAGGCGGGTTTGCTTGTTTTCTTTTCAAGGCGCTCGAACATTACTGCCATCAGCGCAAGCAGCGCGGCGATGTACACCGGCAGCAGCCAAGCCCCGATATATCCGGCGAGCAGGCCAAAGAGCGGCGGCATCAGGCATGTCCCTACATAGGCGCTCGCCATCTGCACGCCGATTATAGCCTGTGATCTCTCGGCGCCGAAGTGCGCCGGAGTCGAGTGTATTATGCTGGGGTATATCGGCGCGGAGCCGATCCCGAGCAGCACGAAGCCCGCAAGCGCGACCTTCTGCGCTGGCAGGAACAGCATAAGCGTCCCCACCGCGATAAGGACCTCTCCCGCTCTGACCAGGCTGCGGTCAGAAAAGCGCAGCGTCATAAAGCCGTTTACCGCGCGCCCCGCGGTTATCCCTATGAAATACAGCCCTGCAAAGCTTGCCGCAGTCTCCGCGTCCACTCCGCGCGTCAGCACAAGATAGCTCCCTGCCCAGAGTCCGGCTGTCTGCTCCAGCGCGCAGTAGCAGAAGAAACACAGCATTACCTCCTTCGCCCCGCGGATGCTCACGATCTCGCGCAGGCTCAGAGCGCGCGCCGTTTCACCCTCATGCGCCGACTGCGGCTTTTTCCACAGCGGCAGGCTGATCAGCAGGATCAGCGTCAGGCCGAGCTGGATATATGAGATGTCTCTGTACCCGCTCTGCCACCCGCGCCCTGCGGTCAGCGCGGCGCTCATTATCAGCGGCCCGACGGACGCGCCGACGCCCCACATGCAGTGCAGCCAGCTCATGTGGCGGCTGGCGTAATGGAGGGCGACGTAGTTATTCAGCGAGGCATCCACGCTCCCAGCGCCAAGCCCGTATGGTATCGCAAAGACGATAAGCATGGCAAATCCCCCGCTTATCGAAAAGCCGAAGAGCGCCGCCGCTGTCATCGCAACGCTTACCGCCGTGACAAGCCCAGTCCCGAAGCGGCGCGTCAGCCGCTCGCTCATAAGGCTTGAAACTATCGTGCCCGCCGCGATGGTCATCGATATCGCTCCGGCGTACGACACTGGAACGTTCAGTTCCGGATAAATGCTCGGCCACGCTGCGCCCAGCAGGGAGTCCGGCAGGCCGAGGCTTATAAACGCAAGATATATGACCGCGAGCAGAAGCTGTATCATATCCATCTCCTATCTGGTATAAAAAGCTCCGGCAGCAAAAGCTGCCGGAGTGTCCCGCAGATGCCGTGCCGGCCCAATTATAACCTGCACAAATTAGCAGGTGGGTCGCCTAAGTTCTGTTTCGCTGCTTCCAACGTCCGGCCTGTGCCGGGAGGCCTGCAATCCGCAGATTCAAGTCGGCATCCCTTATAAGGAATGTGGGTTTAATGGGCCGTGAAGTCCGTGATCGGACAGCACGAACACAGCAGGAACCGTTTTTCTGTACAAGTCCCCGTCCGCGGTATAGTATATTCTATGCCGTATCGGGCGGGAAAATACCGTGGGTGAGGATTATTCCTCTTCCCCGTTCTCGCTCTCGTCCTCGTCGTCGAAGAGGAGAACCATGAAGCGCTCATACACGTCCTGAAGCTGAGCTTCGTCGTCGATAGACTCGAAAATCTCCTCGCCGGACTCGTCAAGCACCGAACGCAGGATTATCATGCCGTAATCCGGATCGTTCTCGTCCATATCCGCAGGAAGGAAAGCCTTATAGGTTTCCCCGTTATAATCCATAGTGTCAAGCACTTCAAGTTCAAACTCGGTGCCGTCGTCATCCACGATAGTGATAAAATCGCTGCCGAAATCTTCGCTCATAATGTTCCTCCGCGCGGTAATACCGCTGACTCAAATTTAAGTAGCTTCATCGCTGTCTCTGCTTATAATATATACTAACTCCGGCAAGAAATCAAGGGATATATTAAATTGCCCTCAGCTCTGCTCCGCCTGCTTCTTTCTGAGTCTGGACGAAGCGATGTAAAGCGGGATCGCCGCAAGCTGCGCCGCGACCGACACCGCGACCATGGCAGGGATGCTCACGTCATAGAGCACGCCGAGCAGCCAACTGCCTAGGAACCAGAACGCGCCGAATGAGCACTCAAAGATGCCGTAGCCAGTGGCGCGGCTGGTTTTCGGTACCATGCTTGTGACCGCGGCCTTGAGAATCGATTCCTGCGCGCCCATGCCAACGCCCCAGAGCGCCACGCCGAGCAACAGCATCGGCACTGAGTCAAACATGAACACGAACACCGCGAACGGCGCGGATATGAGCGTTGACCACACCAGCGCGCGTACGCCGCGCTTATCGTACATCAGTCCGAATATGAGCGCCGCCACGGCGTCGACCAGCATCGCCCCGGCGTACAGCAGCGGCAGAGTACCTGTCGTGACGAGTGAGCCTGTCTCCGCAAGGCCGCCGCTCAGGTGCGCATAGGTGCGCGAAACGTGCATGATTATTATAGAATAGTCAATAAAGCCGAAGGCAAACAGGCTTATACCGGCGATATAGAGCACGAACTCCTTCTTCATCTTGAACGGGATGAATTCCTTCGGTTCCGGCTCGAAGTGCTCCGGATTCGGGAACTTATAGCGCGTGATGATGAGCAGTATCAGCGTCATGGCTCCCGGAATCGCCAGAACGGCAAAGCAGGTGGAATACACCTCAAAGGTCGTGCCGTCGGTCTTGAACAGCATCACGAGATACAGCAGCACTGGGCCGAGGAACGCGCCTATCTGGTCGAGCACCTCCTGTATTCCGAAGCTCTTGCCGACGCCCTCCTGAGACGCCGCGAAGGACATTATCGTATCCTTTGCCGGCTTCTTTATCGCCTTGCCCATGCGCTGGATGACCAGCAGCGCGCAGGCCGCTATCCAGCCGTGCTCGCCCACCAGCGCGAGCGCCGGAACAGCGAGGACGTCCAGAACGTAGCCGAGAATCGTCATCGGCCAATAGTGCTTCGTCTTGTCCGTGAGCTTGCCGAAAACGTAGCGCATCGAGTACCCGATAAGCTCGCCGAGTCCCGACACGAAGCCGATCGTCGCCGCCGACGCGCCCAGAAGCGACAGGTACGCCCCGCGTATGCTGGACGCACCTTCATGGGTCATATCCGAAAAAAGGCTCACTATCCCGAACAGGATTATAAACAGCATCGCCTGTGACAGCTTCTTTTTATTCTCTTTCATTTTCGTCTCCGCCCTTCAATATACCGGTCATTTCAGAAAAATCCGACTTGCTCTCGGCCTTGCAGCGGCGGTAAAGCACGTCAAGTATGCGCGCAAACTCCGCCGCGTCTGCATCACTCAGCGGCTCCAGCAGCCATTCGTAAAAGCGCGTCTCGATCTGCGCCTTTGAGCTTTTCAGCCCATCCGCCTTCTCCGTCGCATAGAGTCTGCGGCTCCTGCCGTCGTCCTCGTTATCACGGCGGACGATGTAACCCTTTGCCTCAAGATTCGCCGCCTGCCGCGCAACCGCGCCCTTGTCAAGCCCGGTGATGCGGCACACTCCGGCCTGCGTGATTCCGGGGTTCTTGCGCACCGCGTGTATCACGTCAAATTCCGACGCACCTATCCCCTCCTCGCGCAGCTGCCGCACGGTGAATTTGCTGACCTCCCGCGCTATTTTTGTTATCTTCCTTTCGGTAATATCCATACGTGCCTCCAATTTGGTTGTATCATCAACCATTTCGATTAGATGATACTACAACCTTTTTCTTTGTCAAGGGGTATATATAAAAAACTGCCTGCATGAGACATGCAGACAGTTTTTGTTATTAGTTTCAGGGGAATCAGTTCTCCCAAGGATGCTCCTCGTGCGGTTCGTCCTGCGCGCTGCCGTCTCCCGGAATTGCGCCGGGCGCGTTCGTGCCGGTAAGCGTGGTGTAGTACAGAGCGTAGGTCATCTGGGTGTACGGAACGACCCATACGAGCACGAACAGGCCGACTATGGGGATGCCAGCCAGTATACACCAGCCTATAAAGCTCAGGTCAAGGACAAAAAGCTGCCCCTTATTGCCGCTCATAATGCGCTTGCTTTCGCGTATGCAGTCCATCGCCGACATCTCCGGATGATCAAGCAGCAGATACAGCGCAAGCCGGTAGCGGTACGCGGCGATTATGCCGGGGACGACGAGCAGCAGCGACCACAGTGTGATGAACACGGTCTGGAGGATGTCGAGCCAGATGATGCGGAAGAACATTCCAAAGCCGTCAAGCAGGTTGCCGAAGCAGGACGCCTGCATGCGGATAGTGTTGAGCAGGAATATGGTGAAGCCCGCGCTGAGGACCATGCTGATGATGTTCAGCAGCAGACCGACAAATCGCATGCCAGAGTTTGGGACATGGTTCTCGATAAGATACAAGGCTGAATCAACATCGCCCTGAGTTATATAATTGCTGTATTCGATCAGCTCATTTGTCGAAAAGTCAAGCCCGGACATCTTACCGGACAGCCACGAAATGAGAAGAATGAGCAAAACGTACACAAGTCCGACAACGATTGGCTGCGGCTTTGAGCTGCTTATAAGATTTTTCGCCTGCCGCTTGAGCGCTGGACGGTCGATATACATGCGGATACCCCCGTTTTTGTTTTGATATATATAATATACCATCGCATCAAGTCAAAGTAAAGCGGA
>URGI01000101.1 GCA_900547315.1 uncultured Eubacteriales bacterium
GTACTCCTTTTGGCATAGCAAAACACCCCACTTCTTAGATAGTATATCATACTGTCTAACAAATGGGGTGCAGTTCACATGAACCGTCGGGGATCATTATCATATCAGCCGCCGAATACGCTCAGCAGGAAGCCCGCCGCGATGGCGGAGCCGATAACACCGGCAACGTTCGGCCCCATGGCGTGCATGAGGAGGAAGTTTGTCTTGTTATACTTGCGTCCCTCATCCTGCGAAACGCGCGCCGCCATCGGCACCGCGGAAACACCGGCAGAGCCGATCAGCGGATTGATGCGTCCGCCGGAGGTCTTGTACATCACAACGCCGCCGAGCAGTCCGCCGATGGTGGACAGGCCGAAAGCGAAGAGGCCGAGCACGATTATCTTTATCGTGTTCCAGCTCAGGAAGTTCTGGGCGACCATCGTCGCGCCGACCGAGGTGGCGAGGAAGATGGTGATGATATTCATCAGCGCGTTCTGCGCGGTATCGCTGAGACGGTCGGTCACGCCGCATTCGCGGAACAGGTTGCCAAGCATCAGGCAGCCCACCAGCGGAGCGGTCGACGGCAGGAGGAGGATAACGAAGGTCGCAACCACGATCGGGAAGATTATCTTCTCGGTCTTGGACACCTCGCGCGCCTGCTCCATCTTGACCTTGCGCATCTTATCCGTCGTGCACAGCTTCATGAGCGGCGGCTGTATCAGCGGGATAAGCGCCATGTACGAGTACGCGGCGATGGCAATTGGGCCGAGCAAATGCGGGGCGAGCTTTGTGCATAGATATATCGCGGTCGGACCGTCCGCGCCGCCGATGATGCCGATGGAAGCCGCCTCAGGCCCCGTGAAGCCGAACAGCAGCACCGCGCCGAAGAACGCGAGGAACACGCCCAGCTGCGCCGCCGCGCCAAGCAGCAGACTTTTGGGATTTGCAAGCAGCGGGCCGAAATCGGTCATTGCGCCGACGCCTAGGAAGATCAGCGACGGGTATATACCGGCCTTGACGCCGATATAGAAGAAGTCCAGCAGACCGGCGTTGCTCATAATGTGGCCGTAGCTGTGATAATAGGGGCTTGCCTCGTCCAGAAACGCCTCCCACAGCTCCGGATGATACAGCGCGTTTTCGCCGAGACCGACGAAGTATGACAGATTCGTCAGCAGGCAGCCGAACGCGATGCCGCACAGGAGCAGCGGCTCGAACTTCTTCACGATGCCGAGATACAGCAGCACGAAGGCGATGATTATCATCACAAGGTTTTTCCATCCGCCCTCGGTCGTGAAGAACGCCGCGAAGCCCGACTCCATGGCGAGTTCCTCAAGAGTAGCTATTATATCCATAGCTGCCCCCTTACGCGATGACGACCAGCGGCGCTCCGGTCTCGACCACCGCACCCTTGCTGACCGCGACCTGCGCGACGGTGCCGGCCTTGGTCGCAACTATTTCGTTTTCCATCTTCATGGCCTCGAGGACTATGAGCACATCGCCCTCTTCGACCTTCTGGCCGGGTGCGATGTTGATTTTGAGAATGTTGCCGGGCATGGGGGCTTTTACGACCTCGCCGGAGGCAAGCGCAGCCGCAGGCACTGCAGCCGGTGCGGCAGGCGCTGCGGGAACAGCAGTGGGCGCAGCCGGTGCGGCGGGGGCGACGGCGTCATACTCGTCTATGAGCATGGCCTGACCCATTTCCACCTCGACCTCATATACACGGTTATTCAAAGTTACCTTATATTTCATCTTCCTTGACCTCCTTGATGGATATGAAGCGCAGCTCGTTGAGCGGTTTGCCGAGGGTGTCGGCGACTATCGCCATGACCATGGCGGCGTCGCGCGGGTCGGTGTCATAAAGCTTCAGCTCGCCCGCGGTGCCTGGAGCGGGCTTGGCGCTGACCGGTGCGCTCTGCGCGGCAGGAGCAGGCTCGGCCGCGGCCTTTGCGGCTGCCTTTTTATTCTGCGCGACCATGATCTTGCCCATCAGCATGACAACCAGCATCAGCAGGATCAGCCCGACGAACACGACGAGATATCCAAGGATAGCGGTTATTCCGGCATTTGCGACGGAAATGTTGACCATATCTGTCATGAGAACGCCTCCTTACAGCTCCGTTATGGAATAGCTGACGACGCGCTCCTCGCGCTCGCGGCGCTTGGCAAAGAAGTCCTCCGCGACCTGCGGGAACACGATGTAGCTGAGCACATCCTCCTCGCAGCGCGCGGTGTCTCCCAGCGCCTTCTCCGCCTTTTCATAGGTGTCGGCGGGCAGCGTCGCGGCATAGCGTCCCTCGACCGGCTTCTCGCCGCCGAGTATCTTCGCGCGGATCTCCGGATCGATCGGCGCGGGCGTACGGCCGTATTCGCCGCGGCAGTAGGCGCGCATCTCCGCACCGACGTTCTTGTACCGCTCCCCTGCCAGCACGTTCTGCACGGCCTGCGTGCCGATGAGCTGGCTCGTCGGGGTGACGAGCGGAGGATAGCCCATGTCCTTGCGGACGCGCGGCGTCTCGAGCAGCGCCTCGTCGAACTTGTCCAGCGCGTTCATCATCTTGAGCTGGCTGAGAAGGTTCGAGAGCATGCCGCCCGGTATCTGATAGTTGAGACACTGTGTGTCGGTGCCCATCGAGATGGGGTTGAGCGTGCCGTCAGCGATATACTCGGCGCGGATAGGCTTGAAGTAGTCGGCGATCTCGTACAGGAGCTTCTCGTTGAGGTCAACGCCGTAACCCAGTTCCTTGAGTGCGCAGTAAAGCGTCTCGGTCGCGGGCTGGGACGTGCCGCCGGAGAAGGGAGAGATGGCCGTGTCGATAACGTCGGCTCCGGCCTCGATGCCTTTCAGATAGGCCATGAACGCCATGCCCGTAGTGCTGTGCGTGTGCATGACGACCGGCAGGTCGACCGCGTCCTTCAGCGCAGCTACGAGGTCATATGCGGCCTTGGGCGTCAGAATACCGGCCATATCCTTGATGCATATGGAGCCGACGCCCATCTGCGCCATCTCCTTTGCAAGTTTCACATAGCTGTCGAGCGTGTGGACTGGGCTTGTGGTGTATGAAATAGTACCGGACGCCATCGCCCCCGCTTCAACCGTCGCCTCGATGGCGACGCGCAGGTTATCGATGTCGTTGAGCGCGTCAAAAATGCGGATTATATCTATGCCGTTGCGGACGGACGTGCGCACGAAGCGGCGGACTATATCGTCCGGATAGTGCTTGTAGCCGAGAATATTCTGCCCGCGGAGCAGCATCTGGAGCTTTGTGTTCGGCATCTTCGCACGGATCTTGCGCAGACGCTCCCACGGGTCTTCGTTGAGGTAGCGTAGGCAAACGTCGAATGTCGCGCCGCCCCAGCACTCGGCGGAATAGAAGCCTGCCTTGTCCATCGTCTCAAGGATTGGCTCAAATTTTTCATAAGGAAGTCGTGTGGCAATGAGGGATTGGTTCGCGTCGCGCAGCACGGTTTCTGTGAATTGTACGTTCATGGCTCCTCCTGTTTTATTTATATGGAAATACGTACAGTATCCCCGAATCCTGTTCAATGTATTATAACATTTGTTTTTCCGCAAGGCCAGACCAAAGCTCAAAATCAGGCTTTTAGATAAAAACCGTTAAATTTTTGATGAAGATCCGTTGGTTTTTTATGCAAGTTTGCCCATCAGTTGGTTAAATGCTTGACGTTTTTGTCCGATACGTGCTGTGCCCGAGTCACGACCGGCACGAAGCGGTCGGGCGTGCCGCAGCTGAGCTAGGGTGCTTCTTTAGGGTATGCTGCCTCCCGCTGCGGGGACAAGTCCGGAACATTCCCAACGCGGCGCTGGCTGCATATAATGGGCTTAGGCGGCGTATGACGCTGTCTAAGCCCATTATCGGGAGGAAATTATGGACGACAAAGAATATTACGGCATGAAAATATACGCCAATTCCGTCTGCGGCGGCAGCGGAAACGGCTGCGGATGCTGCTCCTGCACCGGCCCTGCCGGGCCGATGGGGCCGCAAGGACCAGCTGGCCCGCAAGGCGTTCAGGGGTCTGTCGGCCCGCAGGGTCCGCAAGGTGAGCGCGGTGAAACCGGAGCTACCGGCGCGACTGGAGCAACCGGTCCACAAGGACCGGCCGGTGCAACAGGCGCAACTGAGGCGCGGCGGTAAGGGAACGGTGGGAAAAGTGTAGAAAAAGTTATGATAATGTAAGAAATTCAAGAAATATAGCTATAATTACAATGAAATGATCACACTACGTAGAAGAGCTGTTTTGAGTTTCAAAACAGCTCTTCTGAACATCAAAGTTACATTTTTAGGTATATCTTCCCTATTGATGTTGCAGGCCGTCTACACGGCAATACAGACAGCCTACACAGTTATAAGGGAATGTCAGCAAAATCGGTAGCATTTGCAGGAAAATTGCGCTGTGCGCTCTTCACTTGCTTACGACACAACAGCTCCACAAACTCCGCTGCGGTGTACTGGAAGCAGTGTTTTTAGAAAAAGTGTCAATTCCGCATCGTAATTCTCTTGGAAAAGTGTCAATACAAGGGCACGGGTATAATATCCCCGGAAAACGAACAGCAACTCATTTGACCGGAGCAAGGCACGGGCAGCCACAATGCGTTCACAACAGCGCGCATTTCCTTCAAAAAATACTTCTCACGGTGAGAAGTATTTTTTCATGTTTTCATTTCTGCAAAGAGTTCATCCAAATCGCTGTACTCTTTTACGGATGAATAATCACTAAGGTATGTGATCACATCTCGGTCAAGAATGAATTCCCATGCGTGTTTCAAATTCAGTATCTTCTATAAGAGATTATGTAGCCGGACTCATAAACGTAGTTTCTAAGTCTATAGATTCGCCGTTGAGCTTTGCAGCGATAGTCTGCGAGTCTGTGGTGACGATGGACTGGGTTAAGGTGTAAACACTACGCCTACCAAAGCGGGGCGTGGGTGGAAACCAAGGAAGCCGACACGCAGTTTGAAGCTTATCTCGATATGGCCCGCTGGAGGGTGCGGGTATCCAGTTCAATGGAACCATCGCAGTCACAGACACAGTTCCGGATGGTATAGCCGTTTTTTCGTGCCCAGTCGGCATAGCTACCGTCAATTTCCCGATGCGAAAGCCTGTTTCTATTTTTGGAGAAATCAGTCTTCCTCCAGCTCAAAACGAATTGTCACACGGCTTTGACCTCCCACGGTAC
>URGI01000102.1 GCA_900547315.1 uncultured Eubacteriales bacterium
GTATCATGCGAAAAGAAGCATTTCCCGAACAGATTGAACTGTAAAAGAACGGAGATCGCTCAATGCCAGAAAACAGGAATCGCAAGCGACCGATACAGGTCAAATTCTTCGTAGACGAAAGAGAACTCGGCTTGATAAAGACGAGGATGGCGCAGCTTGGTATAGAGAATATGAGCGCTTACCTTCGTAAAATGGCGATCGACGGATATGCAGCAAAACCGGATTTGCCTGAACGCCGTGAACCCAAAAATCCATGACTCACTTTCCGAAGATAGATTGATGTTCAGCTCCGCGGGAGCGTAGCCGATTTCTCTGAAATCGTTCAGGGGTTTGGGGCATTTCCCCAACAAGATTGCACGGGTGCATAAACACGAGCATTGCTTGCCAGAATGGTAAGCTCCGGTGTGGGTACTCACCGGATTTGCTTGCTATTCTGCAAGAAAATCCCGGTCGTACCACGCCGGTTTTCGCAAGTGTACATACACTTGCTGTGCTTGCTATTATTCTCTGTTCTTCATAATAGCAAGAGCCATTTCCCAAATGGAAATCGGCGGCAACTGCCGCCTTGCCTGCCAAAAAGCGAAACGGACGAACGGAAGTCAATGGCGGCGCAGCCGTTCATCTTGACCATTGATGGCGTTCGTCCGTTTTGCTACAAGATACGTTTGCGTGGATGCCGTCGGAATAATTCCCCTGCGGGGTGACGGCGTAGTGCACGGGCAGAAGCAGCGCGCCAAGCTCCGCGGCGCAAAGATAGAGCTTCGCCGCAAGGTCGAGCCGACGGTGCTTGCCGGTCTCCTCCTAGACGAGGATGGCTATGTACTGGTAGAACAGATACAGAATGAGGATCATAGTGCCGATGAAGAAGCGGTGCAGCGTGTCGTTCAGAAAGCGCGGCACGGTGTCGAGATGGTTGACAGTGTATATCGTCAGCGCGTCAAAGACGAGGTGAACCAGTGCCGTAACGAGCGGCACGGAGAAAGTCCTGTGCAGAGGTGAGCTTTTCCGCTCGGCGGAGAAATACATATACGCGACCAGAGCCAAAACCAGAAACAGCGCTATTTCCATTCGCAGCATTTTCGTCACCTCGTATCTATGATAAACTATGGCTGCCGAAAAATAAAGCCCGTGAATCGGATGAAATGTGTTTATTTTATATGTATATAAAAATTCTCCGGCTGCGTACAGCCGGAGAATAACACGGTATCAGCTGATTTTCAGGGTCTCCCAGAGAGTGTTCACGAAGTCGAGCATGTCCGAATCGAGGTTGCGGTACGCGTACTCGTTGTACAGCGCGCTGAAATCTTCGATTTCGGGATAGAGAATCTCCATGGCCTCTTCGCCGAGATCCTCCTGATAGCCCTCGTCCTCATAGACGAGAGAGTTGGGGGAGGCATAGTAGATGTACTCGGCGTTTGCGATGGCAGGCTCAGCGGAGAGCATGTAGTTTATGAATATCTCCGCAAGCTCCTTGTTCTGGCAGCAGGAGGGGATGCACATCGCGTCGATGAAGTAATTCGTGCGCTCGGGGTAATAGAACCGGAGGTCAACATCGTCGGCCTCGGCGTCAAGCATGGTGAAGTAGTCGCCTGCGTAGTACGCGCCGATGGCCGCCTCGCCGGACTCCATCATGTTGTATATCTCATCCATGACGTAGCTCTTGACGAGCGGGCGTTGCTCCTTGAGCTTTGCCAGCGCCTGCTCCCACTCACTGTGGTCGTCGGAGTTGACGTTCAGGCCGAGCATGTACTGCGCGGTTGCGAATGCGTCGCGGGAGTTGTTGAACTGGAGGATGTCTCCGGCGTACTTATCGTTCCACATCAGCTCCCAGCCCTTAGCGTCGGCCTCATCAACGACGTTTGCGTTGTATATAACGCCGATAACGCCGTAGGTGTAGGGGATGGAGTACATATCGTCCGGGTCGTAGTACAGGCCGCGGAAGCTCTCGTCGATGTACTGATAGTTCGGAATGTTGTCAAAGTCGAGCGGGAGGAGCATATCTTCGCTTGCCATGCGGGCTATCATGTAGTCCGACGGGATAACGACATCGAAGCTCACAGCTCCGCTGGAGAGCTTGGCGTACATGTCCTCGTTGCTGGCGTAGGTGCTGTAATTGACCTTTACCTTGACGCCGTAGGTCTCGTAGTACCACTGCTCGAAGACTTTTATCGTGTCGAGCGAATCGTCCGAACCGTCGGAGATGTATTCGCCCCAGTTGTAGACGTTCAGCGTCAGCGTCTGCGAGCCGCTGCTGACGAGCACGACTATCAGTATGACGGCGAGCACCGTGGAGATGCTGCCGATCGCTATCCGGCGGCCGCGGCTGCTTTCGCGGCGTCTGCGCTTCGGCTCGGCGTTCGGGTCGCTGTCAACAAGATTCGTGAGGATGAGGAGCGCAAGGATGACAAAGAAGATTATCGTTGCCAGCGCGTACATCTTGGGCGTGACGGTCTTTTTCGTCATGTTGTAGATGCGTATCGGCAGAGTCTGGAAGCCGTTGCCCGCGGTGAAGTAGCTGATGACGAAGTCGTCGAGCGAGAGGGTGAAGGCCATTATCATGCCGGTCACGATACCGGGCATGATCTCCGGCAGCTCAACTTTGAAGAAGGCGCGCACCGGCGTGCAGCCGAGGTCAAGCGCCGCTTCCGGCAGCGATCTGTCCATCTGCCGCAGCTTCGGCAGGACCTGAAGAATGACGTACGGCAGGCAGAAGGTGACGTGCGAGATGAGCATCGTCCAGAAGCTGAGGCTTGTCGCCGCGCCGAACAGCCGCCCCACGAATACAAACATCAGCATCAGCGAGATACCGGTGATGATGTCGGGGTTTATCATGGGGATATTCGTCACGGTGTCCATCGTTGCGCGCAGGTACTTATTGCGCATACGGTTGATGCCGACAGCGGCGGCGGTGCCCATGACGGTGGAGACTACGGATGCGCTGAGCGCGAGGATAAGCGTATTCCGGACTGCACCGAGCGTCTCCGCGTCCTTCATAAGCTCGCGGTACCAGTTGAGGGAGAAGCCGGAGAAAACGGAAAGGCTTTTGGCCTCGTTGAACGAGAAGAACAGCAGTATCGCGATCGGCGCGAACAGGAAGATCATAATGAGGGCGGTGTACACCTTGGACATTTTTTTCATGCTTCACACCTCCTCAGTCAATGTGCGAGCGCTTGTCGGCAAAGCGCTGCATCAGCGCCATGCCCGCAAGCAGGATTATCATAAGAATAAAGGCGATGGCGGCGGCAAAGTGCAGATTGTTTGCAACATACTGCCCCTCGATAGCGTCGCCTATGAGGAAGAATTTGCCGTTGCCGAGCTTCTGGGAAATGTAGAAGGTGCTTATCGACGGGATGAGCACCATCGTCACGCCGGAGATGACGCCCGGCAGACTCAGCGGCCAGATGACGCGGCGCAGAACACCGCTGCCGCTGCATCCGAGGTCGTACGCCGCCTCGATGAGGCGGTTATCCATCTTCGCCATGATGGAGTATATCGGCAGCACCATGTACGGGAAGTAGTCGTACACCATGCCGATGACGACTGCGGCCTCGGTGCCGATGATGTGGATGCGGCCAAGGCCGAGCGCGGAGAGAAAGCCGTTTATGATGCCGGTGTCCTGAAGAATGGTCATCCACGCGTAGGTGCGGATAAGGAAGTTCATCCACATGGGGATCATTATGAGCGTGATTATTATCTTCTGCGCCCTGGCATTTGCGCGAGCGATTATGTACGCCATCGGGTAGCCCAGCAGCAGGCATATAGCGGTGGATATCACGGCCAGCTTCAGCGAGCGGCCGAAGATGACGAGATAGGTGTGCACCTCGCGGGTCGCCGCGCCGTCGTCAACGGTCGAGGTGGCGGTGAAAAAGCGGGCGATGTTATCAAAGGTGAAGTTGAAATTCGTGTCCGTGAACGCATAGTACGCCACGAAGATGAGCGGGACGACGATGAACAGCACCGCCCACACCGAATACGGCGTCAGCAGCAGGCGCTGAGTCAGGCGCGATGATTTCTGGACGTTCTGCTTCATTCTTCTATCTCGCTTTCCGCGTCGCTCAGCTCGTCAAACTCGTTGGAGAAGGAGGAGTAGTCGCCGTACATGCCGGAGTATTCGGACTTCTTCATGATGTGTATCGCGTCAGGCTCGATATAAAGGCCGATGTGCTCGTCCACATCGACGAAATCTGTGGTCTGTATCATCCACTTGATGCCGCCGATATCGACGATTATCTCATAGTGCACGCCGAGGAATGTGACGGAGGTCACGACGCCCTTGAGCATTCCCTTTTCCTCGGAAACAATGTCCACGTCCTCGGGGCGGATAACGACGTCAACGTTCTCGCGCTTTTCAAAGCCGGCGTCCACGCAATCAAAGGTGTGACCGGAGAAATTGACCTTGTAGTCGGCGAGCATCACACCGTCGAGGATGTTGCTCTCGCCGATGAAATCGGCAACAAAAGCGTTCTGCGGCTCGTTGTATATGTCGATAGGCGTGCCGATCTGCTGGATGCGGCCTTCGGACATGACGACAACGGTGTCGGACATCGAGAGCGCCTCTTCCTGATCGTGCGTAACGAACACGAAGGTGATGCCCATGGCCTTCTGGATCTTCTTCAGCTCCTGCTGCATGTCCTTGCGCAGCTTGAGGTCGAGCGCGGCGAGCGGCTCGTCCAGCAGCAGGACTTTCGGGCGGTTTTTTCCTTCGTAGATGAAATAAGAGTTTTTTGCAATAAACCGTTCTGTCATCTGTTCCTTGGTCGTGGCTCCTGCATCCATCATCATTTCTACATATTCTGCTACTCCGCCTGTATAACTGTAGAGAGCCAGTAGGTCATCATTGGTATAGGCTGGATTATATGTGGAGAGAATTTCCTTGATGACAGAAGGGGGAAATGGAGTGACTTTTATTTCTCCTGTCTGCCTGCCATAAAGTGGTTGCTTGTTGTTTTTAAAGATGATGT
>URGI01000103.1 GCA_900547315.1 uncultured Eubacteriales bacterium
CGGCTGGCGTTGCAGCACGAGGTATATATGGTTATCTCATACTTGCCGTCCGCGACCTCGCAGCAGCCGCGCTGCTGATCGACGGAGCCGAGAATGTGGAAAAACTGGCTGACGCTCTCCTCCTCGGAGTCGCCGGACTTTGAATTCATCTTCGTATACGCAACTCGAACAAAGCGCGACTGCGAGGACAGATCGCCGGGCAGCCCCAGCGCACCCATGCCGCGGCTGTAGGTCTCAAGCGGGATGCCCCAGCGGTTCTCCGGCTGCTTCGGACTGAGGCTCATATAATTGCTCAGCGCGAGCATCTGCCGGTCAAACGGCGGGTTGTTCGTCAGTACGCCGACGGGGTTATCATAAATTTTCAGCCCGCCGCTCATGGACTCCACCGTTATGGCCTCGTCGCGGTCGGCAATTATCCAGTGCAGCTGCGCGGGCGGAAGCTGGGGGCTGTACGCCTCGTCCGTCAGGTTGATGCGCGAGAGCAGCCCGCGCGCCTCGCGCACTGTGGCGCAGCGGCTGAGTATCCACGGGATGAACTCGAACTGCGCGACGTTGTCGAAGCCCTGCACAGGCTTGAAATAGTGCGCGTTGCCGACGAAGTTCAGCCCCGCCATGCCGAGTCCCTTCTCGTTTATTCCATCATAGAACAGCGGGTCGCTGCCGGCGACGTAGGCCATACCGATGATCGCGTAGTGCCGGTCGAGCGCGCCGCAGTGGCGGAAGCGCAGCGGATATTCGCGCGGCAGGACAACGATCTCGTCCCCGTACGAGAATTCATAATCCAGCGTACGGCCGAAATAAAAATCCTTTGTTTTATAGCTTGCAGCTGTGCACATGCTTATTCCTCCTGAAGTTTTTTATAATAATCACCCGTTCCATAAGGAACGGCCAAAGAACGGATATTATCGAAAAAAGTCTCTTTTGTCCTGTGACAAAAGAGACTTTTTTCTTGGCAGCGGGAGAAGGATTCGAACCCTCACATACGGAGTCAGAGTCCGCTGTGCTACCTTTACACAATCCCGCTAAACGCAAGAGCTATTATAACCGAAATATCCGATTTGTCAAGCATAAATTGCGCTTTTCTTCAATTTTTCTTCAAAGCCGCCGCAGCAGTCACATGACCTGCTACGGTCAGAGTCAGGAACAGGGAATATATCCGGTGCCATCGCATTTTCTTCTGTGCATCCTTGGTCATGTGGCAGGCTGCGATCAGAACCGTGCTTATCACAAACGCGGCAAGGCCGGTCAAAGCGGCAATCGGGTTTTTACGCGCCTCACGCAGACCGCTTATCATATGCGCAACGGCGGCCACGAAGAACAAACTGCTTGCGGCTTCGTGCAGCTTCATGAAGAATGCGTTCAGTTTATGCATGCCGAGCTTGCGGAGCGGATACTTTACCAACAGCGCAAGCAGACTTATAAGGGCTGCGATACCGGCAGCCACACCGAAAACAGACATAATTCTCGACCCCTTACAAAAATTCAATTCCCAAGAGCAGCCTGCTCGTAATAGTAGTTCACCAGAAGGTCAACGCAGGCGCCATAGCTTTTCAACCCCATGGTCTGGTCGTAGCTGTGCAGGAAACCCTCATACACGGTGTTCGACACCTTCTGCACCGGCGTCTCAAACTGCGCCCAATATTCCCGATTCGCGTCAAAATCGCGCCGAACGTCCTCATTGAGTGTGAGATAAATACTCTTCCACGCGTCATAGTCCGCCGAATACAGGGCGTTTCCAAGATGCGTATAGGCCAGCACGCAGGCCGAGTAGCAGTACTCCGCGTCGCCATACTCAAGGCTTGCGAGCACCGCGGCGAAGTTTGCCTCCTGCTCCTTCGCAACGCCGCGCTGATGCGCCAGCTCGTGCGCCACGGTCGAGGCGAACAGCGCGGGCGGGAAGTCGGTATTGACATTCGCCTCCGCCGTAAACGGGAAGAAAAAGCCCGTAAAATCAGTATAACTCATAACGCGCGAGAAATGCACGCCCTTTGCCCGAACGGCGGGGCCGCTGAGGCAGGGCAGAGTCTCCTCGACGTTGGCATACACCTCGTTCGAGCGGCGGAGTATCGCATCGCGGTCGGCAACATAGTTCCCGTCCGCGTCGCGCGGCACCTGCGAGGAGTATTCGTTCACGAGCGCGGCAAAATATTCCGTCACGGTCTCGAGCTGTTCCACGCTGATATTATCGTTTTTCAGGCCGCTGCGTGTCATAAAATCGTCGCCGTAATAATATACTCCCCAGAGCATGCAGAAGCCCGCATACACCGCAAGCCCCGCCGCAAGCAGATTTATCACCGCCGCGTACAGCCTCTTCAGCCGCCCGCCGCAGCGTATCAGCTTGATGATCGTATATATTATGTAAACCAAAACCGCGATCACAGCCAGCCCGATAAGCAGCTCCGCGACGGAAAGGGGCAGATGATCGTTCAGCACCGCGAGCGCGCGGTGCACAGGCCGCACAAGGCGCTCCGACGCCCAGACCATCAGCGCGTGGTCATCCCGCGTCAGCAGGTGCAGCAGAATCAGCGCCGCGCTGACGGCAGCAATTATATGTCCGGCAGGGCTGAGCCTGTACAGCGTGCTCAGCGGCGGACGTTTTTTATCGGCAGTCTTATTCATGCGTTTATAATACTACACCGCGCAGGCACGGGCAACAGTAAAATTTTGAATTTACCGTGAACCCTTCTTGACTTCGCGCGCGGAGCGTGGTATTATACCGAGCTAATGGCACAAGCAAAAAAGTTGCGTGTGACAAACTTAATACACTGAGCAGGCGGCGGACAGCCAGTCCGCGGAAGCCGGGTCGTCGAAGAGCGACAGCAGGATCTGCATCAGCAGCCTTTGCGGGACAACAATATGCCCTGGGAGACTGCTTTTTTTGCACGTACTCCCCCGGTCAGCACCAAAAACACTGAAGGGAGCAATTTCAATGAACGAAACCAAAATCATCAACCGCCTGTCCACCGTCGGCATTGCGGGCAATATCGCACTTGTCGTATTCAAGCTGTACGCCGGTATCGCGGGGCACTCCGGAGCCATGGTGTCCGACGCCGTGCATTCCCTGTCGGACGTGTTCGCAACGCTCGTGGCCTACATAGGCGTGCGCATCTCGAAAAAAGCGCCGGATCAGGATCACCCCTACGGGCACGACAGGCTCGAATGCGTCGCGTCGATGATACTCGGCATGATACTGCTGGCGACTGGCTTCGGCATCGGTCTCAACGGCGTGAAGCAGATAGCCGCCGGTCACTACGAGCAGCTCGCCGTGCCGTCGGCGATAGCGCTTGCGGCGGCGGTCGTGTCGATAGTCTCGAAGGAGGTCATGTTCTGGTACACTCGGTACTACGCGAAGAAGCTGAACTCCTCCGCGTTCATGGCCGACGCATGGCACCACCGCTCCGATGCGCTCTCGTCCGTCGGCTCGCTCATCGGCATCGGCGGCGCGATGCTCGGCGTTCCGGTCATGGAGCCGATTGCCTGCGTTGCAATATGCCTGTGCATCCTCAAGGTGGCGTACGACATTCTCAAGGACTCCATCGACAAGATGCTCGACACGGCATGCAGCCCGGAATATGAGGCTTCACTGCGGAGCTTCATCGCGGAGCAGGACGGCGTACGGCGCGTGGATAAGCTGCAAACCCGCAGATTCGGCAGCAAGATATACATCGACGCCGAGATCGGCGTTGACGGCTCGATAAGCCTTTTCGAAGCGCACGCCATCGCCGAGAGAGTACACAACGCCGTCGAGAAGCGCGATCAGGAGGTAAAGCACATAATGATACACGAAAATCCTGTTATGGATGTATAAATAAAGGGCGAGGCCGGATAAGCCTCGCCCTGAAAATATTTTTATTACTTATAAAACATGTCGATGTATTCCTCAAAGGTCACGCCCAGCTCGTGTATCTGCGCGGAGGCGGTGCGGCCTACATAGCGGTAGTGCCACGGCTCGTATATTATGCCGGTGATGTCCGTCGTGCCGTTGGGGTAGCGCAGGATGAAGCCGTAATCCCAACAGTGCGCCATGAGCCACTGCTGCGTGGCGGTGTCCTCCTGCCCCTCGTCAAGGTTCGTGTAGCCGGTGTCGATTATATCGAGCGCAAGGCCGAGCTGATGCTCGCTCGTCCCCGGCACGGCGACGACCTTCGCCGCCTCGACCCGCGCGGTGTCGGCGTCCATGCCCTCATTTTCAAGCCGCTGTATCTTGTTGTCGAACAGTGCCTGCTGCTTGTCCCATGTGCGGTAGGCGGAGCATATGTATGGCGAGTTTCCCGCCGCGCGGCAGTCGTCGAGCATCCGCATCAGATCATCGTAGCAGCGGCGGTCTATCTGCTGCCCGTCCGACAGCGTGCACAGCTGCGGCTCGTAGCCGTCGGGGATGGTGTTCCACGGGTTCACGAGCGTCAGCAGCTCCGCGTCGCGGCTGGGCTTATTCATATTGTATATCCGCACTGCGACGACGGCCAGCGCCAGCAGTACTACGACGAATATAAACGCGCCGAGCCTGCGGCGTTTTCTCATTTTCAGCGCAGTATTTGATTTCTTGTTTTTCATAGGATAATAAATAGCGTCACATGCTTCCATATCATGGCTTCCTTTCACTGTGATGTGCCCATGATATCCCGCGTGTGCATAGTTCCGGTCAATTTAATGTATCTTTTTTGTATAGTATCGGTTAACAGGGACGGACACGCCTGACAGTGTGTCTTTCCGGCGCTTTCTGCTCTTTTCGCCGCTTCAGAAGAAGCTTGCACCGCTCCGCTTCCGCCTTGCGGCAAAAGCTGCACTCTGCAATCTCCTTCTTTCTTCTCAAATCAAACCAACTTTGTTGGGCTTTGATTTGAATTATAGAGCTGC
>URGI01000104.1 GCA_900547315.1 uncultured Eubacteriales bacterium
CAGACGTCTTTTTTGTTTAAATATGTGGTTTGGCCGGATCGCTATTACCGCAGTCAATGCCCGCAGTGCTGCTTTGTGCGCTTTGCCCGAACGGGCGCCGGTTCGCAATTGCCCGGAGCAAGAAAAAATCACCTGATCGGTGAATCAGGTGTTTTTTCTGCGTCACGCGTATTTTCCGCGGACGGCGTTGTTTATCATGAACAGTGCGCGCAGCAGGCGGCGGCGCTTCGTGATGAGCAGGCGGTATATCAGCCGCTCCCTGCGGCTGAGGGTGGACATGTATTTGTTGTGCGCGTAATCGGGATAGTCGGTGGTGAACGAATCGAGCAGCTTGTCAAGCAGCTCGTCGTTGCAGTCCGCAGTCACGACGCGCAGCGACGAGGCGAGAAGAATGTGCTTGAGCGCCAGAAATTCGAGCTGTTCGCGGTACGCGTCATAGGAGCCGATGACTTTGAAATACTCCACAACATCGTCCATCGCGTCGATAATCTCAATGTTGCGGTCGGACTTTTTCGCGTTCGTTATGGAACCTGCGCGCTGGAGATAGTTATACCAGCTCCGGCTCACATATTTTATGCGCTTCGCGGCGGTGTAGAGCTTCGTCGTCGTGCGCAGATCCTCGAACCACGCGCGGTCGGGGTAGCGTATACCGGTGGCGGCGAAAAGCTCACGCCGGTATATCTTGTTCCACGCGGCGGGCAGCTCGAACAGAAGCTCCGGATACTCATTCAGCGAGAACACGCTGCCGTCCGGACGGGCGGTTCCGGGCATTTTCTTCAGCACCTTTCCGCTCTCGTTGACGGAGAGTATATCGAAAATGCAGATATCAAAGCTACCGTCCAGCGCGGCTAGTATGGAACCGAGCGCGTCGGGGGAGAGGTAGTCGTCGCTGTCCACAAAGAGCAGGTAGTCTCCCATGGCGGCGTCAATGCCTGTGTTGCGTGCATGGCCAAGTCCGCCGTTCGGCGTGGTGATGATGCGGATGAGCGCGGGATAGCGCGCGGCGTAATCGGCGAGAATGTCCGGCGAGCCGTCGGTAGAGCCGTCGTTGACAAGGATGATCTCGTAGCCGCCGTCGCCGCAGATGAGCGAGTCAATGCACTTAGGCAGGTATTTTTCAACGTTATAAACGGGTACGATTATGCTGAGCTTCAACATGTGAACGCCCTCCTTTGGAATAAATACATTCTACCATCGGAGCACGAGCTTTTCAACATAAACCGCTCGGAGAATTTATGTTGCCAATAGGCGGCAAAATGGTGTATAATATATATTCAGTATGATCAGCTGACGGCAGCGGCGGACAGCCGGCGCGGCCTGACGGCTGATGGTAAATCCTGCAAAGGAGACTAGCTATGGGAAGCAAGAATAAAAGAAAAGACGTGCCGGAGGCCGTTACCGACACCCGTAAGGATACATACGACTGGATACAGTGCCTTATCAGCGCGCTGATAATCTGCGTGCTGCTGTTCGTATTCGTGATCCGCGTCGTCGATGTGCGCGGTACATCCATGTGGCCGACGCTTCAGAACGGCGACAAGATGCTGGTGTCCGATCTGTTCTATAAGCCGAAGCAGGGCGACATCGTCGTTTTCAAGAAGGACGAGTACGATCCCGACAAGGCGCTGGTCAAGCGCGTGATCGCGGTCGAGGGGCAGGAGGTCAATATTGACTTCGCAAACGGCCTTGTATATGTGGACGGCGAGGTCATCGAAGAGACGTATATAAACGAAGCGACGCAGAAGAAGCTCGACTTCATCGGCCCGCAGACCGTGCCCGAGGGCTGCGTGTTCGTCATGGGCGATAACCGCAACGCCTCCACCGATAGCCGCGACAAGCGCATCGGCATGGTTGACGAGCGGCTCATAATCGGCAAGGTGTATATGGTCATCTACCCGCTGAGCGAGTTTGGAGTTGCCAAATGACGCAGAACAACGGCTTTGAAAAAATGAATATCCAGTGGTTCCCCGGCCACATGACCAAGGCGCAGCGCATGATAGAGGAGAACCTCAGCATGGTGGACGCGGTGTGCGAGATACTGGACGCGCGCATCCCGTATTCGAGCCGCAATCCGGATATAGACCGGCTGGCGGGTGATAAGCCGCGCCTTGTTATACTCAACCGCGTTGATCTTGCAGACCCGCAGATGACCGCGCGCTGGAGAAAGTATTTTGAATCGCGCGGACTTGCGATCCTGGAGACCGACGCGAAAAGCGGCAAGGGCGTTGGAAGCTTTGCGCCCGCGGTGAGACGGCTGCTGAAGGACAAGCTCGCGGCGTATGAAGCCAAGGGGCAGGTCGGCCGCCCGCTGCGCGTGATGATCCTCGGCATTCCGAACGTCGGGAAATCGACCTTTATCAACAGGGTCGCCGGCCGCAAGGCGGCGATAGCGGGGGACAAGCCCGGCGTCACGCGCGGCAAGCAGTGGATAAATATCGATCAGGGGCTCGACCTGCTGGACACTCCGGGCATACTCTGGCCGAAGTTTGACAGCCAGGAGGTCGGCGAGATGCTGGCCATCACGAACGCGATAAAGGCGGACGTGCTGGATAAAGAGACGCTCGGCGCAAACTTCATGCTGCGCCTGCGCGAGCTGTACCCGAAGGCGATAGAGGAGCGCTATAAGTTCGTGCCCGATCCGGATATGAACGGCTTTGAGCTGCTGGAGCAGGCGGCGAAGAAGCGCGGCTTTCTCGTCTCGCGCGGGGAGTATGATATAGAGCGCATGGCGAACACGCTGCTCGGCGAATACCATGACGGCAAGCTTGGCCGTCTGACATTGGAGGCTCCGCCTGATGCTTGAACTCTGGGCGCTTGAAAACGAGATATATGACGGCGGAGTCCGCAGCATATGCGGAGTAGACGAGGCCGGACGCGGCCCGCTTGCGGGGCCGGTGTGCGCCGCGGCGGTCGTCCTGCCGCGCGGAGCTGTGATAGAAGGACTGAACGACTCAAAGAAGCTCAGCGAGAAGCGCCGTGAGGCGCTGTTCGACGAGATATGCGACAAGGCGCTGGAGTATAGTATCGCGTTCGCGTCGGTCGAGGAGATCGAGGAGCTGAACATCCTGAATGCGACATTTCTGGCCATGAACCGCGCTATATCCGGCCTCGGTACAGCGCCGGAGCTTGCGCTGATCGACGGCAATCAGACCCGCGGGATAGACTTCCCGTGCAGGAGCGTTGTCGGCGGGGACGGGAAGTGCGCGGATATCGCCGCCGCGTCAATACTGGCGAAGGTCAGCCGTGACCGCGTGATGCGGGAGATGGACAGGCTCTATCCCGGATACGGCTTCGCCGTGCATAAGGGCTACGGCACGAAGCAGCATTACGCCGCCATCCGCGAGCTGGGCGCCACACCGATACACCGCATGAGCTTCCTGCGGAAGATGCACTGATGGCAGGCCGCGAGCTTGGAAGCTGGGGCGAGGAGCGCGCCGCGCAGTATCTTCGCCGCAGGGGTTATAAAATTCTGGCGCGGAATTACAGCTGCCGCGGCGGGGAGATAGACGTCATCGCCTCGCGCGGAAAATATGTAGCCTTCGTTGAGGTAAAGCTGCGCAAAAGCGCGGCCTATGCCGAGGCACGGGAATTCGTGACGCGCGCCAAACAGCAGCGGATAATTATGACGGCGGAGCTGTGGCTCGGCGAGACGGGCTGTGAGCTTCAGCCGCGGTTTGACGTAGTGGAGATATACGCGCCAGACGGCGAGTCGGGGCGGATAAGCATCGAGCATATAGCGGACGCCTTTCGATGCGATTAAAAAATTGCGAAACCGGCGCAGAGCCAATTCCGCAATTTCTTTCTTATTGGACGGAACGATACTTTCTCAAGCCGTGCGCCGCACTGCCTGCGATACTCGGCCGATTCTCGCACCGCAGTCTATAACGATGCCCGAACCGAAACCTTCCTCCTATCTAAGCCGCATTAAAAAATCAGCAGCAGCCGCGGGGACAGAAGGTGGAGCAGTAGGTCTCGCCCTTGGTGTTGGCTTTCTCGTTCTGGACGCTGATCTTGCTTGCGGAGCAGCGGCAGTCGATGGTGTTGTACTTGCAGTTGGTCACGTCACAGCCGACGCCGGGAATGACGTCGTTACGGGTCTTATCGTTCATATTGTGCCTCCGATAAAAATATTTGGCTTCAGCCGAATATATTATCTGCGGAGGCGCGGCAAATAATACAGAGCGGAATTTTTGAAAATATGTCATTATACGCAATAGGGGATACGCATTTGTCCCTCTTCGGCCCGAAATGGGAAAATCATGCCGAAAAGCTCCGTGAGGGCTTTTCAAAGCTGACGGCGGACGACGTCTGCGTCATCTGCGGAGATATAAGCTGGGGCATGGGCATAGAGCAGTGCCGCGAGGACTTTCTGTTTATCGACGCGCTGCCCGGCAAAAAGATAATTCTAAAAGGAAATCACGATTATTGGTGGTCAACGGCGGCAAAGGCGAAAAAATTCTTCGCCGAATGCTGTATCACGAGCATCGAGATACTGTATAACAACGCCTTTCAGTACGGCGAATACAGCCTCTGCGGCACGCCATTACTTCGATCAGATGGTAATTCTTCTCTCCGCTCTTC
>URGI01000105.1 GCA_900547315.1 uncultured Eubacteriales bacterium
TATTGAAAATCAAGTGTTTTTTAGAAAAAAGCAAATATTTTTTTCTCTTGTTATTTATTGCGCCGCGGCAGGGAAAAATACACAAGATATTGATTGCACGGAGGTATTATATGTCAATAAATGTAAGAACCGATCTTGCGAGCGAAGCGCGGCGCATCGCACAGGGCGACGCCGGAGAAATGACCGCGCTGCAAGGCGTTGAGGCGCACGAGGAGACTCTGCACGGCTTCGGCGTCACGGCTGTAGAAATTCTCGACGACATCGGCGCGCAGCAGCTCAATAAACCGGTCGGCAAATACTTCACGCTTGAGCTGCCGTCGTTCATGGACAGAGGCGGAGAGAACTTCGCCGGAGCGGCGGAAGCAGTCTCGGAGCTGCTGCGGCGCTGCCTGCCCAACAGCGTCGGCTCCGCATTCATTGCCGCCCTCGGAAATCCGGACATCACCCCTGACGCACTCGGGAATCTCGCCGCGGCCTACACTCTGGTCACGCGCCACCTGATGCCGCTCCCCGGCTTTGAGAGCTTCTGCTCAACTGCGCTCTGCCGCACCGGCGTTCTCGGCACGACCGGCATGGAGAGCGCGGCGCAGATACGCACTCTCGTGCGCGAACTGAAGCCCGACTGCCTTATCGTGATCGACGCATTGGCGGGTGCTGACCCGTCGCGCCTCTGCCGCACGGTGCAGGTCTGTGACAGCGGAATCGCGCCCGGTTCCGGCGTCGGCAACGACCGAGAGCCGCTGAACCGCGATACGCTTGGTATCCCCGTCGCGGCTATTGGCGTGCCGACGGTCATCGACGCGTCCGCTCTCGGCGGGGGCGACGCTGTCGCCGGTATGTTCGTGACCCCGCGCAATATTGACTCCGACGTGCGCCGAGCCGGCCGGCTCATCGCCTACGGCATTAATCTCGCGCTGCACAGGGATATAACCGTCGCTGACATTGACATGCTGGTCGGCTGATGTTTCACGTGAAACAAGGCGCGTACGCCTTACAACGTTTCACATGAAACATATGAAAAACTCAAAAATGTTTCATGTGAAACATTGCAATATGACGCCGCTGCTGATATAATGCTGAAATGAAAAAGGGGTGAGAACTTGGCAAAGATAATAGCAGTGGCTAACCAGAAGGGCGGCGTGGGCAAAACCACAAGCTGCGTCAATCTCTGCGCGGCGCTTCACGCAATGGGGAGACGCGTGCTCCTCGTCGACTGCGACCCTCAGGGCAACGCCAGCTCAGGCATGGGCGTGCCGAAAGCAAGCCGTCCGAACACCTATGATATACTGATAAACGAGACAGCGGCCGTGGACTGCATCCGCCACACCGACTATAGCGACGTGATACCGACCGGCAAGGAGCTTGCCGCCGCTTCTGTCGAGCTTATCGGCACGGATAAAAGAGAATTTGTCCTGAAAGACGCGCTGATGACGCTGTTCACGGATTATGACTATATTTTCATAGACTGTCCGCCGTCACTCGAACTGCTGACCATCAACGCACTCGTCGCGGCTGATAGCGTACTTATCCCGATGCAGTGCGAATACTACGCGCTCGAGGGTATTGCGGATCTGATGACCAGTATCAAGATGTGCAAAAAGCGGCTGAATAAACGGCTTGAGATTGAGGGCATCATTCTCACCATGTACGACGCACGTATGAATCTCACGGCGCAGGTCGCAAACGAGCTGAGAAAATATCTCGGCGACAAGGTCTATGACACAGTCATCCCACGCAGCATAAGGCTTTCCGAGGCGCCGAGCCACGGAATACCCGGCGTGATATATGAAAAATACAATAAAGGCAGCAAGGCGTACATGGCTCTCGCCGAGGAGTTTGACGCGAGAAGCGCCTCGAAGAATTAAGGAGGGGACATGGCAGCAAAAGAAAAGAAAGGGCTTGGCACAGGTCTTGGCGTTCTCTTCGGCGCTGACGAATTCGACGACGAAGCCGAACAGTTGACACTGCCGATATCAAAGGTCGAGCCGCGCAGCGAGCAGCCGCGCGAATACTTTGATCAGGAGGCGCTGGAGGCGCTGGCCGACTCAATACGTCAATACGGACTTATCCAGCCCATCACAGTTAGAAAGCTCGACAGCGGATATTATCAGATAATCGCAGGAGAGCGCCGCTGGCGCGCATCACGCCTCGCGGGGCTGACCGAGGTTCCGGTGCGGGTCATTGAAGCCGACGACCGCAGAACAGCCGAGCTTGCGCTGGTAGAAAATCTTCAGCGCGAGGACTTGAACCCGATTGAGGAAGCAAAGGGCTATAAGCTGCTTATCGAAGAATACGGCCTGACGCAGGAGGACGCCGCTCGCAGCGTCGGACGTTCGCGTCCCGCCGTCACAAACGCGATGCGCCTGCTCATGCTGACGCCGCCGGTCATGGAAATGGTCGAGAAAGGCAAGCTTTCCGCGGGGCACGCACGCGCGATACTCTCGGTCTCCGAGCCGTCAAAGCAGCTTGCCGCGGCAAACGAGATCATAAAGAAGAACTATTCCGTCAGAAAAGCTGAGCAGCTTGCCGCCAGAATTGCCAGAGAACCGCGTCAGGCACCGGAAGAAAGCGGCGAAATAAGCGTTGACTACGCGGCCGAGATATCAAACGAGCTTTCAAAAAAGCTCGGACGCAAGGTTAAGCTGATAGACGGAAAGAGAAACGGCAAAATAGAAATTGAATTTTACGGCGCGGACGACAGGGAAGCGCTGATAGGAAAATTACTTAAACTATAAAAACAGGAGAAGAAAAATGCTGGACATAAAGTTTGTAAGAGACAATCCCGACGCCGTTCGTGAGAATATCAAGAAGAAATTTCAGGACGCAAAGCTGCCCCTCGTCGATGAGGTGCTGGAGCTTGACGCGAAGAACCGCGCCGCAATA
Organism: uncultured Eubacteriales bacterium; assembly: GCA_900547315.1. GTDB lineage: Bacteria > Bacillota > Clostridia > Oscillospirales > Oscillospiraceae > Limivicinus. The sequence continues at coordinate 2,884 of URGI01000105.1, forward strand.
ACCGAAGCAAGCGACCTGCGCGCGAGCAGAAATACCCTCTCTAAGCAGATTGGCATGCTCATGGGTCAGGCCAAGAAAGACCCCTCAAAGCTCGAAGAGGCCGAGAATATAAAGGCTCAGGTCAAAGCAAATGCCGACCGTCTCGCAGAGCTTGAGGCAATGGAGGAGCAGTACGCCGCACGCATCCATGAGATCATGCTGAATATTCCGAATATCATCGACCCCAGCGTTCCCATCGGCCCTGACGACAGCTGCAACGTCGAAGTACAGCGCTTCGGCGAACCGATAATCCCCGATTTTGATATTCCCTACCACACCGAGATAATGGAGCGCTTCAATGGCGTCGATATGGACGCTGCAGGCCGCGTCTCCGGCAACGGTTTCTATTACCTCATGGGCAATATTGCCCGCCTGCACTCCGCGGTTCTGGCATACGCGCGCGATTTCATGATAAATAAGGGCTTTATCTACTGTATCCCGCCCTTCATGATACATGGCAACGTCGTCGAGGGCGTCATGAGCCAGACCGACATGGACGCCATGATGTACAAAATTGAGGGCGAAGACCTCTACCTCATCGGCACCTCCGAGCACTCAATGATAGGCAAGTTCATCGACCAGATAATCCCCGAGGATAAGCTCCCGCAGACTCTCACCAGCTACTCCCCCTGCTTCCGCAAGGAGAAGGGCGCGCACGGCATTGAAGAGCGCGGCGTATACCGTATCCATCAGTTTGAGAAACAGGAGATGATCGTCGTCTGCAAGCCCGAGGACTCCATGGACTGGTACGAGAAGATGTGGCGCTACTCCGTCGAGCTGTTCCGCAGCATGGAGATACCCGTGCGCCAGCTGGAGTGCTGCTCCGGCGATCTGGCCGACCTCAAGGTCAAGTCCTGCGACATTGAAGCGTGGTCTCCCCGACAGAAGAAATATTTCGAGGTCTGCTCCTGCTCCAATCTCGGTGACGCGCAGGCTCGCCGCCTGAAGATGCGCGTCAAGGGCGCCGACGGCAAGATGTATCTGCCGCACACCCTCAACAACACCGTCGTCGCGCCGCCGCGCATGCTCATCGCATTCCTTGAAAACCACCTTCAGGCCGACGGCAGCGTGACTATCCCCGAAGTCCTGTGGCCGTACATGGGCGGCATCAAGGTTCTGGTTCCCGAAAAATAAAAAAGTAAATATTTTACATGAGATAAATGCATGAAGAAGCTATTTGAAGAATTCAAAGCCTTTATCAGCCGCGGCAACGTCCTCGATATGGCCGTCGGCGTCGTTATCGCAACGGCCTTCGGCAAGATCACGACCTCTCTTGTAAACGACCTGCTCATGCCGTTTATAAGCTGGATATGCGGCACGCGCGACATGAGCGCGCTGAATCTCCTTGTCCGCCCCGCCGAGATCGTAGACGGCGAGGTGGTGCGTGAGGCGATCACCATCGGCTTCGGCAATTTCATCGGAACGGTCATAGACTTTCTGCTCATAGCGATCGTGGTGTTTTTCATAATCAAGGCGTTCAACACCGCGCGCAGCCTGACCGAAAAGCAGAAAGAGGAGGAAGCGGAGGCAGACCCCAAGCCTACCACCGAAGAGCTTCTGACCGAGATTCTCGAAGAGCTGAAGAAAAAATAAATACATACCGCAAAAGGCACAGCGTTTTGGCTGTGCCTTTTA
>URGI01000106.1 GCA_900547315.1 uncultured Eubacteriales bacterium
CGCAGGCGCACAGCGCGAACACCATGCACAGAGCAAGAATCAGTGCAAGATACTTTTTCATTTTTGTTTTCCTCCTTAAAGATTCTGCCTTTATGGCATTATACCTTCGGTCAACGGGGGCGCTTTCCCCCTGTCAACTTTTGTTATTATAATATCTTAACAATTTTTTGTCAACATCTTATGAATTTTATCTGGTTTTTTACATGATAGTCATGTACCATGCGGTTTTTCCGGCTTCCGGCGGCGTAAGTATGCCCCGCACGTTCACAAAATCTTCTTTTTTTAACGCTGTCTATATGATAAAATGTAGCCGGACGGCGGCATAATTTTTTATCCCGCCGCCCGCCGACACTATTTCAGGAGGTATAACCATGAAAAAACTTGTCGCCTACTTCTCCCCCACCGGCACTACCGCGCACCTCGCGCAGACGCTTGCCGAGGCGGTGGGCGCCGATATATTTGAGATCAAGCCCGCGGTCCCCTACAAGCTCGCCGATCTGAACTGGATGGACAAGCGCGCCCGCAGCACCGTCGAGATGAACGATCCCGCGTCCCGCCCCGCCATCGCATCCCAGCGCGACAACATGGCCGAGTACGACGTCGTGTTCGTCGGCTTCCCGATCTGGTGGTACGTTGCGCCTACCATCATCAACACCTTCCTCGAGAGCTATGATTTCTCCGGCAAGACCGTCGTCCTCTTTGCGACCTCCGGCGGCTCCGGCATGGGTGAAACGCTCAAGAAGCTCGCGCCCAGCTGCCCCAACGCAAAGCTTATCGAGGGCAAGGTCTTCCGCCGCAGCACCGGCCGCGAGCAGCTCGCCGCATGGGCGGAGGGGCTCGACCTGTAGGCGCATCTTCGGCGCGGAGACGATAAAGCTCGAAGCGCAGGTCTACGCGCGCGGGCTGTACGAAAAGTGCGGCTTCGCGCAGAGCTCCGGGGAATTTCTCGAGGACGGCATCCCGCACATCGAGATGACCTGGACGCGTAAAAACTGAACACATGACCCAAACCCCAGACAAGTTCTGGGGTTTTTCGTGTGGAAAATTCTTTATATTTCTTAAAACCCGCAAATATTTCTTGTCCTTTGGCCGCGTATATGCTAAAATAGACCGAATTATGTAGACCTAACTATACTTAACTATACCCAACCTATCAATTGCGAAGGTGTGAATATGAAGAACAGTACTGCATATTACGACGAAGAGCAGGAGCTCTTCGAAGAAGAACAGGAGCGACGGGACAAGAAAGCCCGACGGAAAAAGGTTCAGCGCGTCATTGACCGGATATTTGGCTTCATCCTCGCCACGGGGATCCTCTTCGGCGTCGCGGGGCTTGCGGTAGAATACGTGCTGGTCAAGGGGCCGTCCCCCGCGCTCAGGAATATGTTCGTGAACACCATGCTCGAGACGCGGCGCTTCGGCTTCATCGCAAACGTCTACCTCTCCGAAGCCGAGATCGACGCGATAAAGCAGGCCAAGCAGAGCACCCTGACCGACACGACCGACACCTCTCTCATCAAGCTCCCCAACCAGAGCAGCACCGGGACCGGCGGCGACAACCAGACCGACCCCGCCCAGCCCGACGGCACGGACGGCTACGGCCTCGTTGACGACGACGGCGACGGGATAATCATCGAGCAGGTCAGGAAGAAGGGCTTCCAGGGCTATATGATGGTCGTGCTCGACCCCAGCCGCGTGTTCGTCGGCAAGCCTGAATCCTTCGGCGGCTACGGCGACTATCTGGCCACCATGTGCGAGCGCTACGGCGCGGTCGGCGGCATCAACGGCGGCGCATACTACGACGTGGACGGCGCGGGTCTCGGCGGCACGCCGCAGGGGCTGACGATCATCGACGGCGTATGCTACGACGACGCGGGCGGCGGAGTCTGCAGCTTCGTCGGCTTCGACGCGAATCACATCCTGCACACCGGCTATATGACCTATGCCGACGCACAGGCGAAGGGCATCGTGGACGGCGTGACCTTTGAGCCGGTGCTCATAGTCAACGGCCAGATGGAGGACACCGCAGTCCTCAATACCGGTACGAACCCCCGTTCCGCGATCGGCCAGCGCGCCGACGGCGCGGTGCTGATGCTTGTCATCGACGGGCGCCAGGTGCACAGCGCGGGCGCGACCCAGCAGGACGTGGCCGAGGTCATGCTCGACTACGGCGCGGTGAACGCCTGCAGCCTTGACGGCGGCTCGTCCACCTGCATGTGGTTCAACGGCGAATATCTCAACAGCATCTCCGGCGGCTCCGGCGCTCGCTGGCTGCCGGACGCCTTCCTTGTGAAATAAGGAGTGTGGCATATGGCAGCAGGAAGAAAGAAAAAAAGAAACGGCTACGCGATATTCATGTGCGTCTACATCGTCATCGTGCTCGTGCTCGTCGGCGTGGGGCTCACATGGCTGTGGGGCTACGCCGTGGCATATGAGGACAGCCAGCCGACGAACACGATGGACTCGGTCGTCGCGGAGCTGAACAAGACCTTCTGGAACGACGACATGGCCGCCACTATCGCGGCGATGCCGCACGAGGCGCAGACCGACGAGGAGTGCGCCGAAATCATCAAGAGCATGATCGGCAGCGGCGTGAGCTATAAGCGCAGCGGCAGCACCGACACCACCGTTACCTACAATCTCGTCTGCGACACGGGCGTGTTCGGCAGCGTGACGCTGGTCGAGGACACCGCCTCCGGCACGAAATACAAGGGGCTGTACCCCTGGAAGCTCGAATCCGAGAGCTTTGATTTCACGGGGCTCTACTCCTCCGTCGAGGTGACGATCCCGAAGAGCTACTCCGTCTCCGTCAACGGCTACCCGCTGGGAGACGAGTACATAACCGAGGACAACATCCATTACGACATCCTCGAGGACTATTACGAGGACTACTCCGGCCTGCCCGTCAAGGCGACCTATAAGTTTGACGACATCATCGGCATCATCGAGCCTGTCATAACCGACCCGAACGGCAATGAAGTCACCATCGACCCCGACAAGGACGATTCCCAGTTCCTCGTCCCCTGCTCCGACGCGGAGACCACCGCGCTGGACGGCTTCGTGCAGCGCTTCGCGGAGCGCTACGAGGGCTACAAGAGCGGCACCATCGACCCGACCTACGGCATGAACCGCCTCTCCGGCTACCTCCAGTCCGGCACGGAGCTTTATAACCGTCTCGAGCTGATGAAGGACGGCCTCGACTGGTCGCACGTCACGAATTACGTGCTCCACTCCGTCACGCTCAACAGCGTCATCAGCTTCGGCGGCGGCAACTACCTCTGCGACTTCACCACGCACATCACCTCCGACTCGCCGAACGGCCACCATGACGACACTCTCAACTACAAGATCATCGTCAGGGACATCAGCGGCAACCTCAGCGACATGCGCGTCGTGAGCCTCGACTCCTATTAATTCTAATTCCCCGACAAGAAGGTAATCACATTGGACGAAAAACACGATATCAGGCAGGAGCTGGCAATCATCCTGCCCTCGCTCGATCCGGATAAGAAGCTCTGCGGTGTTATCGACGGTCTGATCGCCGAAGGCTTTGAGCATATTGTAATAGTAGACGACGGCAGCGACGCGGCGCATCAGGCTCCGTTTGAGTACGCCGCCGGCTTCCCGCAGTGCCACATTCTGCGGCACGAGGTCAACAAGGGCAAGGGCCGCGGCCTGAAGGACGCGTTCCGCTACGTGCTCGACGAGATGCCCGATATCCGCGGCGTCGTGACCATCGACGGCGACGGGCAGCACCTCACGAAGGACATCGTCGCCTGCGGCGAAAAGCTGCTGGCAAATGAGGACAAGGTAGTCATGGGCTGCCGCGATTTCAGCCAGCCGGGCGTTCCGCCGCGCAGCGTCGCGGGGAACCGCACGACCTCGTTCTTCTTCCTCCTGTGCTACGGTATCAAGCTGTCGGACACGCAGACCGGCCTGCGCGCGATACCGCGCCAGTATCTCGACGCGTTCTGCGGCATCGACGGTGAGCGCTTTGAATACGAGACGAACATGCTGCTGAACATGAAGCGCATGGGCATTGGCTTTGTTGAGCAGCGCATCGACACAGTGTACGACAGCGAAGATTACAGCTCGCACTACAACGCGATCAAGGACTCGTGGCGCATCTTCAAGGTGATGTTCAAGTTTCTGCTAAGCTCGCTCGGCTCCACGGTCATCGACCTCCTGATATTCTATCTGGTGTTCCGCATTTTCAAGGATCAGCTCGGCACCTGGGCGTCCCTTGTGAGCACGGCGGTCGCCCGCGCGTGCTCCTCGTTTGCAAACTTCAACGCAAACAACAGGATGGTCTTCGACAATCACGGCAGCTACCGCCGCGCCCTCGTGCGCTATTACTGCCTGTGCATCCCGCAGATGCTCGTCTCGGCCGGACTCGTGACGCTGATAAACCAGCTCTTCGCAAACTCCGTGCCGATAATCGCGACGCTGATAAAGTTCGTCGTGGATACGGTGCTGTTCTTCATAAGCTACGGCATCCAGCGCGAATGGGTGTTCTCGCAGAAGAAATAATATAAATA
>URGI01000107.1 GCA_900547315.1 uncultured Eubacteriales bacterium
GTTTATCAGCATGAATAGCAGGAAAAGAATAAGCATTAGCAAACCCAATACTGCGCATTCCCATTTCTCACCGGAAAATGCAGAACGGATAGCTAGTATTAAAAGCACACCGAAAAAAGCATACAAACAAATATTGATCTCCTTTAAGTTTTTTGCTTTTTTTATTTTCATATGAGCTGTATTCTCTCCTATTTTATTTACACGGGAACCTAAGTTAGTTTCTCTCACCCCAAGAGTACCAAATACAGGGCGGCGTGTCAATTCTCTCTATACGCGGCGCCGTTTTTATAGAAAAATGCCTCCGTATCTGCATACGGAGGCATTCTATGTAACTTATATCAGTTGACTGCGACCGGTTCGGGCTGTTCTGCCTGTGCCGGGGCTTCGGGAGTCTCTGCGGGCTTCTGCGCGTCATCGTTGCAGATGAACGCCATGACGGTATTTATGACCGCCGCAACGGCGACAGCTGCCATGGTGAGCAGAACAAGACCCGTGACCTCGGAGCCGACGATGCGGGACATCGGGTACTCATTGCCGCCAAAGAGGTTGATGGCAATGATGCCGCCGAGGGACAGCGCAAAGGCGATAACGCCGAGCGTGGCGGATGCGCCAGAGACTGCGCACAGGCCAAGTATCGCGGCGGCAACACCGGCGAGGCAGGCAAGCGCCGCAACGATGGTGAGAATAACGCGGGTGATGATCTCGGCGGTGACGACCTCGGTGGTGTCATCGACGAAATCACGTCCGGCCTGAACAACAAGCGCGGCCTTCTCAAGGTCAACTACCGGCTCGTCATTGAGAACCACGATCTCGCCGTTCTCGTCAAGACGCCAATAGTTGAAGTCCTTGCCAAGTCTGCTGGCGATGCTCTTGACCTGCGCCTTGCCCTCCGCGTTGCGGTAGGTCTCGGTTCCGATAACGAGGTCAAGCGCGTCGGCTATCTGCTGCTGGCCGCCTTCAAACACGGCGAGCTGGGCTGCGCCTGCGGCAAGCTTGGCAGCACCCGCGGCGAGTCTCGACTGACCGGCGGCGTAATTGGCGTATCCGGCGTCAAGAGCCTTCTTCGCCTCGGCGAGCTTGAGGTCGTTCTCGTCGAGCGCTATCTTGGACTCCGCGAGCTTCTTCTCGCCGGCGGCAATGGTAGCCTCGGCCTCGGCGATCTTCTTCTCACCCTCGGCGACCTTCTTCTGACCGGCTTCGTACTCGGCTATCTTGGCCTGACCGGCTTCATATTCGGCGACGAGGGAATCCATGGAGTAGCCGGTGTTGGCAAGCTCGGCCTCGAAGATACGCTTCGCGGCGGCAACCTCGATGGCGAGGACAGCGGCTCTGTCATTATCACCATCGGCGACGGCTTTATCATACTGCTGCTGGAGATTCACATACTGGTTGTGAAGCGGCTTGACAATGGCGTAGATCGGCTGAACCTTTGCCAGCTGCGCTTTGCCTTCCTCATAAGCCTGCTTATTGGCGGCGAGAGTGGCCTTGCCTTCCTCAAGCTCCTTCTTGCCCTGTTCAAGCTCTATCTTACCGGCTGCGATGGCGGCGACGCCTTCATCGTATGCCTTATGAGCCTCGGAGAGCTTGGCGGAGTTGGCGTCATATGCCGCCTGACCCTCTTCAAGCTTCGCCTTACCGGCGGCAAGCTCCGCACGGCCGGCATTGTAGGTGCCGAGGCCGTCTCTGTACGTGCCTACACCGTCGGCATAGACGTCGGAATTCGCGGCAAGCTCCGCGATACCGGCATCCATCAGATCGAAGTTGGCAAGAGCTTCTTCACGGATCTCTTCCCAAATTTCCTTGCAGTCAAGCTCGTCCTTAACGCTTACGCCGCAGGCCCAAGCGCCTACCAGACAGACCAGTGCAAGAATTGCGCTGAAGATTCTGAGCAGTACTTTCTTCATTGTGTTTATCCTCCCCTGAACACAGACCTTTATTAAATTATATTCCGGAACATTAAGAAAATAATTAAATTATGCCCCGATCATTGGCCTGTGCTATCTACAAACTATGCTCCCTCCTCGGAGCGGGACATATGCCGATCCTTTATTCGGCTTTGGGCTCTCCCGTGCCCTTGTGTCTCGGTTTGCGATATGGATTCCTGCGGCGATTTCCGCCGCGCGGCGCGCCGTTTTCCTTGGCCGCCGTATCTTTTGCATGAGACTGCTGCGCGGGCGCCTGCTTTGTTTTCTGCTCAATGGGTCTCTGCTCCGCGCCTGACTTTGCGCCGCCCCTGCCGTGACCGCGGCGGCGGTTCGGCTTATTGGGCTTTTCGCCCTGATGCGCGGGTTTGGGCTGTTTCTCGCCCTCAGGCTTCTGCCTGCGGCTGCCGGACGCCTTCTGGCCACCATCCGGCTTCTCCGTTTTCTCCGTCTTTTCGGCCTTTGTCTCCTCGGATTTCGGCTTGACGGAACGGCGGCGGCGATTGCCGCTTCTCTTTTTCTCTTCCTCGGCGGGTGCGGGTTCCGGCGTGGGTGCGACCATCATCGGTATCGCCCACTCGTCGACCTTCTCATCCTCTTCCTCCTCAGGCTCCGGCACATAGTGCAGCACCTTCGGAAGCGGCTCTCCCTCCTTCGGCCGTCCGCCCGGGACAGCGGCAAGCTCGTTGGCCTTGAACAAATGCAGGGCATCGTCCGAATCGTTATCCAGCTTGACCTTGACGGTCTGGCGCAGGAGATTGACCTGCACGGCGGTGCCGTAACCGTCCTTCGTCTCGACGAAAGCGCCCTGCTTCGGAACCTTCTTCAGCAGATCCTCGTATGCCTCCTGCTCGTAGCGCAGGCAGCACATCAGGCGGCCGCAGCTGCCGGATATCTTGGTGGGGTTGAGCGAAAGCGACTGCACCTTCGCCATTTTCGTGGACACCGGCTGGAAATCATCCAGAAACTGGCTGCAGCAGTACGGGCGGCCGCAGATGCCTATGCCGCCGATCATCTTTGCCTCGTCCCTGACGCCAATCTGGCGCAGCTCGATTCGGTTGCGGAAGATGCCCGCAAGATCCTTTACCAGTTCGCGGAAGTCGACCCGCCCGTCGGAGGTGAAGAAGAACATCGTCTTGTTCCCCTCGAAATTGCACTCCACATCCACCAGCTTCATGTCCAGCCCGTGCTCGGCTATCTTCTGCTGGCATATCTCGAAGGCTTCCTTCTCGCGCTTTTTGTTTATCTCGGTCACGCGCAGGTCATCCGCCGTGGCGATTCTCACCACAGGACGGAGCGGCTGCACGACCGCAGTCTCCATGACCGCGTGATTTCCGCGGGTGCAGTCGGCGATCTCCAGGCCCTTGGAGGTCTCGACTATGACCTTATCGCCGGTCTTTATATCCAGCTTACCGGGATCGAAGAAGTAGCTTTTCCCTCGGTTTTTGAACTTTATACTTACAACATCAATCAATTATTTTTCCTCTGCTCTATGCCGTCGGCAGCGATTCCACTGCCAGCAATCCAAAAATATGCTTTACGCCCGTATTGACCTGAAGCATCGCGCCGCAGCGCGAAAGCACCGTGCCCAGACGCAGTATCTCCGCCCGGTCTATGCTGGGGTTCTTCTCGCGCATACACAGCATTTCCGTGAGAAGTTCTCCCGCGCAGGCGACGAAATCCGCAGCGTCGCGCACATCCATGCCCTCGTTCGCGGTACACCAGCGGAACAGGCGCAGCCTGTCCCCCGCGGCGACGGCCTTGAGATAATCCGACGCGAGCTTTTTCATCGCGGCGTCCATCTGCTTTTCGCCGCCGGAGCTTATCTCCGTGCAGCGGGAGCGCACCGTCGGCAGAAGCCGCTCGGAATTCACAGTGCACAGGATAAACACGACCCACGCGGGCGGCTCTTCCAGAAGCTTCAGCGCCGCGTTCTGCGCGCTCTCATTCATCAGCTCCGCCTCGTGTATCACGTACACCTTGCGCTCTGCCTCGTTCGGCAATATACTGGCATCCGCCGCCATTGCGCGCACCTGATCGACCATGATCTCGCGCTTGGGGCGACCCTTATCGTCCGTCATGCGCCGGACATCTATGATATCCGGATGTATTCCCGCGGCCGCTTTCCGGCAATCCCTGCATTTGCCGCAGGGCTTCGGCTCCGCGCCGCTGCATACCGCGCGCGCGGCAAGGCGCGCCGCCTGCGCGTCACAGTCGTCCGCGGATGGGGCGGCGATTATATACGATTGGGAAAGTCTCAAAGCTTCTCTCATGGCAGTGTCTCCGTTCCGCCGCGGCAAGGCGGCAACATGTCCAAGCCCTGCCCGAATCGAGAGGTAGGCCGCGTGCAGTCACATGTGTATATATTTTACAAGCTTTGTGCTTAACAGTCAATAAAAAGCGTACTGTGCAGAAAAAATTATAATAGATTGCTTCACATTGGCATCGCCGTTGAGAAGGGCTTCCAGGGCGGCGGCGATAAGCTCCGCGAGCGTGGCTTCCGCGTTGAGAGCCTGGCTCGTATCGCCGAAATGGACTGCGAGAACGGCGAGATCACGTTCGCCTAGGCGCGCAGCACAAGCGATTGGTATGCGATGTGACAAAGGGACTGTCCCT
>URGI01000108.1 GCA_900547315.1 uncultured Eubacteriales bacterium
AAAAAGATTTTTCATATTTGCAGAAATATCTCCCGAATCACGGCGAAGACATGGACTCGCTGTACCTGTTGTTTCAGACGTTTTCCGGAAACGAACTGCATATTGTATCAAAAGAAGTAATTGTTGAGGTCGTTTAGACAAACTAAATCGAGCCTACGGCATTCCGCCGTAGGCTCGATTCTCATCATCATTTACTTGTTTCTCATCAGTGTTTTCATGCGCAGACTGTGATCAAGGATGCTCTTGCGCAGGCGCAGATTTTTCGGCGTGACCTCAAGCAGCTCGTCGTCCGCGAGGAACTCAAGGCACTGCTCAAGGCTCATCTGCTTGGGCGGGATGAGGCGCAGCGCTTCGTCGGAGCCGGAGGCGCGGGTGTTGGTCAGGTGCTTGGTGCGGCACACGTTGACCGGCACGTCGTCGGACTTCGGGCACACGCCGACGACCATGCCCGCGTAGACCTTGGTGCCCGGCGTGATGAACATCTGGCCGCGCTCCTGCGCGTTCCAAATGCCGTAGGCCACGGCCTCGCCGGTCTCAAACGCGATGAGGGAGCCGGTATTGCGGCGGGCGATGTCGCCCTTATAAACGTCGTACTTCTCAAACACGGAGGCGAGGATGCCTTCGCCCTTGGTGTCGGTAAGGAACTCGTTGCGGTAGCCGAACAGGCCGCGCGACGGAACGAGAAATTCCATCTTAATGCGGTTGCCGACCGGCGTCATCTCAAGGAACTCGCCCTTGCGGGAGCCGAGCTTCTCCATGACCGAACCCATGGAGTCCTGCGGCACGTCGACGACGACGCGCTCGATAGGCTCGCACTTCTTGCCGTCGATCTCCTGATACAGCACGCGCGGGGGAGACACCTGAAATTCATAACCCTCGCGGCGCATGGTCTCGATAAGGATGGACAGACTCATCTCGCCGCGGCCCGCGACGTTGAAGCTGTCGGTGCTGTCGGGAATATCGCTGACGCGGAGGGAGACGTCCTTCAGCGTCTCGCGCATGAGGCGCTCGCGGATCTGGCGGGAGGTGACGAACTTGCCCTCGCGACCCGCGAAGGGGCTGTTGTTGACGGAGAAGGTCATCTCCAGAGTCGGAGCGCTGATCTTTACGAAGGGCAGAGCCTCGGCCGCGCCGCGGGCGCAGATAGTGTCGCCGATCGTGACGTCGCCGATGCCGCTCATGGCGATGATGTTGCCGGCACCGGCCTCGGTCACGGGGACTCTGTTCAGCCCGTCAAACTGATAGAGCGAGACGGCCTTGGCTTTCATCGACGGCTCGTCGGGCGTATGATAGTTGCAGACCTCGATCTCCTGATTCTGCTTGATGACGCCGCGCTCGATGCGGCCGATGGCGATGCGGCCTACGTACTCGTTATAGTCGATGCTGGAGACGAGCATCTGGAACGGCGCGTCGAGATCCATCTCGGGCGCGGGGATGTACTGAAGAATAGTGTCGAACAGGGGCTTGAGATCGGTGCCGGGGACGTCGGGCGAATAGCTCGCGGTGCCCTGACGGCCGGAACAGAACAGCATCGGGGAATCCAGCTGCTCGTCGGTCGCGTCGAGATCCATCAGCAGCTCCAGCACTTCGTCCACGACCTCGTGGATGCGCTGATCGGGGCGGTCGATCTTGTTGACGACGACGATGACGCGGTGCCCCAGCTCGAGCGCGCGGCTGAGCACGAAGCGGGTCTGCGGCATGGGGCCTTCGGCTGCGTCAACGAGCAGGATAACGCCGTTGACCATCTTGAGTATACGCTCGACCTCACCGCCGAAGTCAGCGTGACCCGGGGTGTCTACTATATTTATCTTGGTGTCGCCGTACCATACGGCGGTGTTCTTGGCCATGATGGTGATGCCGCGCTCACGCTCAAGGTCATTGGAGTCCATTACGCGGTCCACGATCTCCTGATTTTCGCGGTATACGCCGGACTGCTTGAGCATTTCGTCGACCAGAGTGGTCTTGCCGTGGTCAACGTGGGCAATGATTGCTACGTTTCTGAGTTTGTCCATTTATCGCAACTCCCTTGCGTTAGATTTGTCTCTGATTTTATTTTCAACACAAAACTGAATTTTAACACCAGTGAAACTAAAAATCAACATAAAAGCGCAATTTTTGCTGAAATTTCGGGAATTTTTTACCCGCCGCGTCCGACACGGTTGAAAAATGCGGGCGCAGGTATTATAATCAAGAAAAAAAGTCAGGAGCGAGCTATGAGCGATAATTTCTTTGCATATATATCCCGCATGCGGTACATTGTCCGCTGGAGCCTTATGCGCAATTCTCTGCCGGAAAATATTCAGGAGCACAGCCACATGGTCGCCGTCATCGCCCACGCGCTGGGCGTGATACGGCGCGACGTGATGGGCGTCCCCTGTGATCCGAACGAGGCGGCGGTCGTGGCGCTGTTTCACGACAGCTCCGAGATTCTCACCGGCGACCTGCCCACGCCGATAAAATACCACAGCGAGGAGATCAAGGGCGCTTACCGGCAGGTGGAGAATCTGGCATGCAACATGCTGCTGGACACGCTGCCGGACGAGCTGCGCGGCGCGTATGAGCCGCTGCTGACCGGCGAGACGCAGGAGCGGCTGCACGACATCGTCAAGGCGGCGGACAAGCTCTCGGCGTACATAAAGTGCATCGAGGAGCGCAAGGCGGGCAACAACGAATTTCTGTCCGCGGAGAAGCAGAACCGCGAACAGCTGGAGGCAAACCCGCTGCCGGAGGTCAAATATTTTATGGAGCACTTCATCCCCGCGTTTGAGCTGACGCTCGACGAGCTTGGGACTATCGGATAAGCGAGGAGAATTTCAATGGAACAGACAAAACTTGACCGTATAAATGAGCTTGCGCGGCTCGCGAAGGAGCGCGAGCTGACCGAGGCGGAGCAGACCGAGCGCGCGGCGCTGCGCAAGGAGTATATCGAGGAGTGGCGGCGCGGCACGATAGAGCTTCTTGAGAACACCTATATCGTCACACCGGACGGCGTGAAGCACAAGCTCCCGAAGCGCGGCGAAAAGAACGCGAAAATAGTCCGGTTCGACCAGATAAATAAAGACAAATAAAAAAATTCCCATGAAGAGAAATCTTCATGGGAACTTTTTTATCGCTCAGTGCGTTTCGTTGTATTTCTTTATTGCGACGGCGAGGATATCCATCGCGCGGGCGAGATCCTCCTGTTTGAGGACGTACGCCATGCGAACCTCGTTCTTGCCCTTGCCGGGAGTGCCGTAGAACGGCTCGCCGCAGGAGAACATGACGGTCTCGCCATTGTCGTCAAACTCGTTGAGCAGCCATAGCTGGAACTTGTCCGCATCGTCAACGGGCAGCGCGGCCATTATATAGAACGCGCCCTTCGGCTGTGCGTAGATAACGCCGGGGATGCTCGACAGCTTCTCGACCATGGTGTCGCGGCGGCGCTTGTACTCGTCGCGCGTCGCGGCGAAATAGTCCTTGTCCACGGAGTAGAGCGCGGCGGCGGCGACCTGGTCGGTCGTGGAGGCGCACAGACGGCACTGGCACCATTTCATTGCCTGAGACATGAACTCCTTGTTCTTGGAGATGAGCAGGCCGATACGTGCGCCGCAGGCGGAGAAGCGCTTGGACACGGAGTCGATAACGATGACGTTGTCCTCGTAGCCCTCGTACTGAAGCGCGCTCTGGAGCGGCTCGCCGCCGTATACGAACTCTCTGTACACCTCGTCGCAGACGATGAACAGATTGTGCTCCTTGGCGATGTCGAGCATCAGCTTCAGCTCGTCCGGCGTGAGGATGGTGCCGGTCGGGTTGCCGGGGTTCGTGACCAGAATGGCGCGGGTGTGCTCGTTTATGCAGGCTTCGACGCGCTCGCGCACGGCGTAGCGGTAGTTCTCCTCCGGGCAGGTCGTCAGCGGATGGATGGTAGCGCCGGCGAGGGTGACGGAGGTGTGGTAGTTCGGGTAGAACGGTTCGGGGATGATGATCTCGTCGCCGTCGTCAAGCAGCGTCGCCATAGTCATCTGAAGCGCCTCACTGCCGCCGGTGGTGACAAGGATATCCTTCTTATCCAGCTTTACGCCGATATTGTCGTAATAATTGCAGACCGCGTCGATAAGTGCGGGAACGCCGGCGGAGGGAGCGTACGCGAGGACAGGCTCGCTGAACTCCCGCATGGCCTTAAAGTAGGCGTCGGGGGTCTTTATATCAGGCTGGCCGATGTTGAGATGATATATCTTTATGCCGCGCTTCACGGCTTCGTCGGCATAGCGGCGGTCTTTGGTGAGCAGGTAGGCGCGGATAAGTACGTCGGTATTCGCTTCTTCGCTGTCGATGATGCGGCGGCTTTCGCGGGTGAGCATGGCATTTTTCTGCATTTCGTTGGCCAGTCCTTTTGCCAGGTCCGAGTTAATGTCGTTTACCGACTTCATCGGAGTAGCGAGTACTTTGTCGGCACGTTTGAGGTAAGTCTTGCGTTCGGTTTTGCCCTCGCTGCGCTTTATGAAACCGTCCCATTCGTCCCTGTCGAGCCATACACGGGGGTGGTGGGA
>URGI01000109.1 GCA_900547315.1 uncultured Eubacteriales bacterium
TCTTCAAAGAAATATCCATTTGTAATTCTATTTAACACTATAAACGTTAATACCCCTAACCCATTTAATATTAAAAAGATATGTATTGGTTTTATTTTTTTCATATATTTATATAATGTAACATAAATGCAGCATATTTTACATGAAAATGAGCTATGAAAACGATGGCTCTTTCTGCTAAAATAATATAATTTTCAGAATAATTTAGAAAATTCACAAAATCTTCGTAGACTTTTTGTTTTTGAAATGTATAATATCTAACTGTTCAATATTGAAATATCTAGAACGGAAGTGTATGCAAATGCTCGACCCAAGTATCGCGGCGGCCAGGATGTACAGCAACTCCAGCCGCTTCATCGAGGCGTACCACGCGGTGCTGCAGCCGCTCTGCCGCGAGGCGGAGCTGCCCGCACTCGCGCTGGACATTCTCCTCTTCATCGCCAACAATCCCGACAAGAGCACCGCGCGCGACGTGTGCCAGTTCCGCGGCATGAAGCCCGGCATCGTCTCCTTCCATGTTGACCGGCTCGCGGCGGCGGGGCTGCTGGAGCGCCGCCCCGTCCCCGGCGACAGGCGCAAGACGCAGCTTGTATGCACCGAGGCGGCGGCGGACATTATCCGGCGCGGGCGGGAGCTGCAGGGGCGCTTTGCCGAAGCGCTGCTCACCGGTCTTGACCGCGAATCACTCGAGACCTTCCACCGCTGCCTCGCCGCCATCGACGTCAATATCGACAACATTCGCAGGAACGGAGTGTAAGCATGATCAAGCTACTGAAAAATCTGAAGCGGCGCGAGATAATAATGGCGGTAATATGCGCGCTGCTCATCCTCGGGCAGATATATTTTGACCTGACTCTGCCCGATTATATGACCGACATCACGAAGCTCATCAACAGCCCCGACGCGCAGACCGCCGACATCATGAGCATCGGCCTCAAAATGCTCGGCTGCGCGCTTGCGAGCGCCCTGCTCGCCGTCGTCTGCGGCTACCTCGCGGCGCGGGTCGCCTCCGGCTTCAGCTATACCGTGCGCGAGAAGGTGTTCGGCCACGTGATGGACTTCAGCTCCGGGCAGCTGAGCCGGTTCGCCGTGCCGAGTCTCATCACCCGCACCACGAACGACATCACCCAGCTTCAGATGATCGTCGCAATGGGGCTGCAGATGATGATCAAATCCCCTGTCATGGCCGTGTGGGCAGTGATAAAGATTCTCGGCAAGAGCTGGGAGCTGTCGGCCGTGACGGCGGGCTTCGTCGTCGCGATAGTCGCGCTGATCCTCGTCGTCATGACGAGCGTGCTGCCGCGCTTCCGCCTTGTGCAGAAGCTGACCGATAAGATCAACCGCGTCGCGCGCGAGAACCTGACCGGCATCAACGTCGTCCACGCCTTCAACGCCGAGCGGTACCAGAACGACAAGTTCGACGAGCCAAGCACGAAGATGATGGAGACTCAGCTCAAGAACCAGCGGCTCATGGCCGTCATCCAGCCCGCGATGGGGCTGTGCATGAACGCCCTCGCCCTCGTCATCTACTGGCTCGGCGCGGCGCTGATAAATCAGATACCGCTGGCCGACACGGTGTCGCGGCTCAATATGTTCTCCGAGGTCGTTGTGTTCAGCACCTACGCGACCTACGTCGTCATGTCCTTCATGATGATGGTCATGATATTCATGATGCTGCCGTCGGCGCAGGTGTCGGCGGAGCGTATCAACGAGGTGCTCGACTGCGGCAAAGGCATCGTCGAGGGCGGCGTCAGCGAGAGCGGCGAGACCGGCACGGTGGAGTTCCGCGACGTATCCTTCCGCTACCCCGATTCCAACGAGAACGAGCTGAACCACATCAGCTTCAAGCTCGGCCGCGGCAAGACCCTCGCCATAATCGGCGCGACCGGCAGCGGCAAATCTACGCTGATAAGCCTCATCCCGCGCTTTTACGACGCGACCGAGGGGGAGGTGCTGGTCGACGGCGTGAACGTCCGCGATTACAGCTTCGACGCGCTGTATGACCGCCTCGGCTACGTCACGCAGAAGGCCGTGCTCTTTTCCGGCAGCATCCGCGACAACGTCCTCTTCGGCGAGAGCCGCGGCAACGGCGACGCGGCGCAGGCGATAGACATCGCGCAGGCGCGCGAATTTGTCGATAAGCTGCCCGACGGCGAGGAGCACCGCATCGCCCAGCTCGGGCGCAACGTCTCCGGCGGCCAGAAGCAGCGGCTCTCGATCGCCCGCGCGCTGGCGCGGAAGCCGGAAATTCTGATCTTTGACGACTCGTTCTCCGCGCTCGACTACAAGACCGACGCGGCGCTCCGCGCGGAGATGAACGGGAAGCTCAGCGGAACGACAAAAATAATCGTCGCGCAGCGCATCAGCACGATACGCCACGCGGACGAGATAATCGTGCTCGACCGCGGCGAGGCCGTCGGCATCGGCACGCACGACGAGCTGATGCGCAGCTGCACCGTGTATCAGGAAATTGCCCGCTCGCAGCTCAGCGCGGCGGAGCTTGCATAAAGGAGGCCGGAATAATGGGACCGCATAACAGAATGGCAGTGACCGAAAAGGTCGATCTCGGCGCGTCGCTGAAAAAGATATCGGCGTATATGCGCGGCGATCTCGCCCTGATGATAACCGCGCTGGTGCTCGCGGCCTTCGGCGCGGTGCTGACGATAGTGGGGCCGGACAAGATCGGCGAGATGACGAACCTCATGGCCGAGGGCTTCGCCTCCGGCATCGACATGGCCGCCGTCGCGAAAATTGGTATTTTTCTCGCCGTAATATACGGCCTGAGCGCGATCTTCACCTTTACTCAGCACTATATCATGGCGACAGTGACGCTCAAGATGTCGCGCCGGATGCGCGGGGAGCTGTCGGAAAAGATAAACCGCGTGCCGCAGAAATACTTCAACACCACCTCGCAGGGCGACATTCTCAGCCGCATCACGAACGACGTCTCCACGCTGCAGCAGGGACTGACGAACAGCCTGCCGACGATAATCAGCGCGGCGACGCAGTTCGTCGGCTGCCTCATCATGATGTTCGTGACCGAGTGGCGCCTCGCGCTCACCTCGCTCGGCATCACGCTGATCGGCCTGCTGCTGATCGTGCTCATCATGTCCCGCTCGCAGAAATATTTCGCGGCGCGGCAGCAGAGCCTCGGCGAGCTGAACGGCTACATTGAGGAGATGTACTCCGGCCATGAAGTCGTGCGCATCTCCCGCGCCGGAAAGGGCGTCAAGGAGCGCTTCGACGGCATGAACCGCGCCGTGTACGACGCGAACTGGAAGTCGCAGTTCCTCTCCGGCCTGATGCAGCCGCTGATGAACGTGATCGGCAACGTCGCATATGTTGCGGTGTGCGTTATCGGCTCGGTGCTCGCGATAAACGGGACGATCAGGTTCGGCGTGATCATATCCTTCATCATGTACGTCCGGCTCTTCACCTCGCCCCTGACGCAGATCGCGCAAGGCATGACCAACATGCAGACCGCGGCCGCCTCCGCGAACCGCGTTTTCGACTTCCTCGAGAGCGAGGAGCTGCCCGACGAGAGCGACAAGCCCGACGAGATGCCCGAGGTGAAGGGCGCGGTCAGCTTCGAGAACGTCCGCTTCAGCTATCCGGACGCGCCGGACAAGATAATCATCAAGAACTTCTCCGCCGAGGTCAGCCCCGGCCAGAAGGTGGCCATCGTCGGCCCGACCGGCGCGGGCAAGACCACGATGGTCAACCTGCTGATGCGCTTTTTCGAGATAAACAGCGGCAGCATAAAGATAGACGGCACGCCGATATCCGAGCTGCGGCGCGAGACGGTGCACAACATGTTTGCGATGGTTTTGCAGGACACATGGCTGTTTGAGGGTACGGTTCGTGAGAATCTGGTTTACAACATGCAGGACGTCACGGATGATGACCTTGAGCGCGTCTGCCGCGCCTGCGGGCTTGATAAATTTGTCCGCTCGCTGCCGCATGGCTTCGACACCGTGCTGACCGACAGCACCAGCATCTCCGCCGGCCAGAAGCAGATGCTCACCATCGCCCGCGCGATGCTCCAGAATTCGCCCATGCTGATACTCGACGAGGCCACGTCCTCGGTCGATACGCGCACGGAGCTTATCATCCAGCGCGCAATGGATCAGCTGATGCAGAACAGAACAAGCTTCGTCATAGCTCACAGACTCTCGACGATAAAGAACGCCGACCTCATCCTTGTCATGCGCGAGGGCGACGTCATCGAGAGCGGCACACATGAGGAGCTCATGGCCGCCGGCGGCTTCTACGCGGAGCTGTACAACAGCCAGTTCGAAAAGACCGCATAAGATAATAATACCGGACACCTTCCGGTGTACCGCGCGAGCATCCCTTGCCTCTCCCGCTGGGAGAGGTGGCCGAGCACAGCGAGGACGGAGAGGGCATCGAAAAAGGCTGCAAGACCCTCTCAGTCACCTGCGGTGACAGCTCTCCCAAAGGGAGAGCCAAGGGGCTGCACCCCATTACATAGTATGTTGAAATGAGAAATGGAGCGTAT
>URGI01000110.1 GCA_900547315.1 uncultured Eubacteriales bacterium
GCAGAGTGCAGCTTTTGCCGCGAGGCGGAAGCGGAACGGTGCAAGCTTCTTCTGACGAGACGGAAAGACGCGCTGTCGGGCGTGTCTACCCTTGTCAACTGATACTAGCAGCAAGGCATAAAAAACCTGCCGCCGCATCTGCGGCAGCAGGTTTTTTATAATTATTATTTCTTTTACAGAACGTGCACCGCGTCCGGATCGAAGCGCAGACGGCACTCCTCGCCGACGGCGTAGATGCGCTTGTTCTTGGGGTTGTTCTCTGACAGCTTCACGAGCGTGTCGCCGACCATGACGTGGTAGTTCTGGTAGGAACCCATGAAGCAGCTGAGCACCACGCGGCAGGGCAGGCCGCCCTCTTCGCCGAGCGTTGCGGCTTCGGGGCGCAGAACCAGAGTGTATTCATGTCCGGCCTCCAGCTCGCCCTGCGGCGCGACCTCTATCTCGCCGCCCTCGATGTTCATCACCGCGCGGCCGTCGTCGGTGCTGCGCACGAAGCTGCCCTTGAGGAAGTTCGCTTCGCCTATGAAGTCCGCGACGAACTCGCTGTTCGGGTGATAGTATATCTCCTGCGGCGTACCGACCTGAGCGACGACGCCCTTGTTCATGATGATGATGTTGTCAGAGAGCGCCATGGCCTCGGACTGGTCGTGCGTGACGTAGATGGCGGTGATGCCGACTTCCTGCTGGATGCGGCGGATTTCGGTGCGCATCGAGACGCGCAGCTTCGCGTCAAGGTTACTCAGCGGCTCGTCAAACAGCAGCACCGACGGCTCGATGACCAGTGCGCGCGCCAGCGCGACGCGCTGCTGCTGGCCGCCGGAGAGCTGGTTTGTCATGCGGCCTTCCATGCCGGTCAGCTCCACGAGGTCGAGTATGCGCATGACGCGCTCGCGTATCTCGTCCTTCGGAATTTTCCGGAGCTTCAGGCCGTAGGCGACGTTGTCGAACACGTTGTAGTGCGGGAGCAGCGCGTAGCTCTGGAAAACCATCGCGGTGTCGCGCTTGTTCGGGGTGAGGGCGTTTATGGCCTCGTTGCCGAGGTAGATTTCGCCCTCGTCAGGACTCTCAAAGCCCGCTATCATGCGCAGGGTCGTGGTCTTGCCGCAGCCGGAGGGGCCGAGCAGCGTTACGAAGCTGCCGGGTTCAATCGACAGGGAGGTGTCATGCACGGCATAGAAGTCCTTGCCGGTCTTGGGGTCCTGATATATCTTGGAGACGTGCTCGAGCCGCACGCCTTTTTTCGTTTTTTCCATGACTCAAATGTCCTCCTTTATTTTGCGGCTTGTGCCGAAGTACTTGATGAACAGGTTCATCAGCAGCACGGCACCGTAGGTTATGAGAATGAGGATCGTTGCGAACGCGCAGGCGAGGCTGTACGAGCCCTTCTCGGCGAATTCGTTGATCTGAACGGTGATGAGCAGGAACTGCGGCGTGACGAGCAGGATTATCGCGGAGATGGCGGTGATGCTGCGCACGAACGCGGTAACGAGGCCGGAGAGGAACGAATCCTTGATGAGCGGCAGCGTCACGGTCATGAACACGCGGAAGCTGTCCGCACCCATGTCGTAAGCCGATTCCTCGATGGACTTGTCGATCTGCCGCAGGGCGGAGATGCCGCTTCTGGTGCCGGTCGGCAGCGAGCGGACGACAAACACGATGATGAGGATAAGTCCGGTGCCGTAAAGCCCCTGCAGGAAACCCGTGTGGAACACGCCGCCCGCGAAGCCGCGGATATAGCCGACGCCGAGAACCGTACCGGGGACGGCCATGGCGAGCATGGACACGGCCTCGATGAAGCCCTTGGCCTTGAACTTGCGCTTGACGACGAGATAGGAGATTATCATGCTCAGCAGCGCCGTAATGGGGGCGGCGATGAGCGAGAGCACGAACGAGTCGCGGAAGGCCTGGAAGCCGTGATACCGCGTGAATACGAGCTTGAACCATTTGCCCGTGAGCGGGAAGAACTTATAGCCCCAGGTCGGGAAGAAGGAGCCGATGGGGACGCAGATGTACATCAGGATGACGAAGCCTGCCGCGACCGCGCACAGCACGGTGAGCGGGACCTTGACGCTCTTGTCCTCGATGAGCATTCTGCCGCGGGAGGCCTTGCCGGTCAGCGTCGCGGAGGTCTTGGCCTCGAGATAGTACTTCTGCACGGCGAACATCGCAAGCGTGATGCACAGCAGCACGACGGCCATCGCTGCGGCGCCCGGCTTGTCGTAGGAGCCGGTTATCTGGAGGTAGATGGTCGTGGCGAGAGTATCGTAGGAGCCGCCGATTATCATGGGGTTTGCGAAGTCCGCGATGGACTCGATAAAGGTCACGAGGAAGGCATTGCCGAGTCCCGGCAGCATCAGCGGCAGCGTGACGCTGGTGAATACCTTGAAGCGGCTTGCGCCCATGTCGCGCGCGGCCTCCTCAAGCGAGGGGTCGATGTTCTTCAGAAGCCCCTTGAGCATCATGTAGCACACGGGGAAGAAGGTCAGCGTCTGGACGATGACGATGCCCCAGTAGCCGTAGACGCTGTTGTCGTAGATACCGAGCAGGAAGCGCGTGATTATGCCGGCCTTGCCGAAGAGCATTATCATCGACAGCGACAGCACGAACGGCGGGGAGACGACCGGCAGCATCGAGACGACCTTGAAAAGTCCGCCGACGAACTTGTTCATCTTCACGTACACCTCGACGTAGGCGAACAGCAGTCCGATGAGCGCCGAGAATATACCGACGACGAAGCCGATCTTCAGAGTGTTGGATATCGCGCGGGTAAAGGTGGGCATGGCGAAGATGCGCTTGAATACATCAAACGTCAGCCTGCCGTCCCCATAGAAGCTATCCACGAGCAGTATGGCCAGCGGATAGAGAATAAACAAAGTCAGAAATGTTATCAGCACGACGATGGTGGTCACCATTATCGGGTCAGCCATCAGCTTTTTCCTGTCCAGCGCCGCACCTTGGCCTCTTGCCATAGCGATTCCCCTTTCTTTGGGAAAATTCCAAAACAGCGGAGACGGCAGAAGCCGCCTCCGCTGCGGAGTTCATAAATTCGTAGCCTGAGTCTTTGAAATTATTACTCGGTCTTGAAGCGGCCGTCGCCGGTGTCGGCGCCTGCCTCGGCAAGAGCGGTCATGACCTCTTCAACATAGGTCTTGATGTTGGCGGTCGCATCCTCAAAGTCATATTCCATGACATTGTCGGGGTCGAGGCCGAACTCTGCGGCCTGAGAGGGCTGCTCGGCGTTGTCAATGACGAGGAACTGGTAGGAACCGTTGTCCTTGGCTATGTTGACGCAGTCGGGGCTGAGTGCGTACTCGATCCACAGCTTTGCGGCGTTGGGGTGCTTTGCACCCTTGAAGATGGCGGTAGCGCCGATCTCAAAGGAGGTACCGGAAGAGGGGATGACGAGCTGGACGTTGTCGTAGCCGTTGTCGATGATCTGGGTGATGCCATCGTGCAGGAAGCCGATGCCGATGACGCACTCGCCGGTGCCGACGTTCTTGGACGGGCCGGAGCCGGACTTGGTGTAGACTTCAATGTTCTTGTCAAGGTCTACGAGGTACTGGATGCCCTCGTCGTGGCCGTACTTCTGGATCATGGTGTTGATAACGAGCTTTGCGGTGCCGGCGGTGTTGTAGTTGGAGAGCCAGATCAGACCCTTGTATTCGGGCTTGAGCAGATCCTGCCAATCCTGAGGAGCTTCAAGGTTGAGGCGGGCAAGCTCATCGGTGTTGACCATGAAGCCGAGGATTCCCTTGTAGATGCCGTACCAGTAGCCGTCTGCGTTGCGGTACACGTCGCTGATGAGGTGGGAGGCGTTCTCGGCCTCGTAAGCCTCGAGCAGACCCTCTGCCGCGACGACGTTGTACGGGTCGGTCGTGCCGCCAAACCAGACGTCAGCGGAAGGATTGCCGTTCTCTTCCTCTATCTTGGCCTGCACCTCACCGGTGGACAGACGCTGATAGGTAGTCTTGATGCCGTAGAGCTTCTCGAAGTTTTGGCAGGCGGCTGCGAGATATTCCTCTTCGCAGGAGCCGTAAACAACGAGCTCACCCTCAGCCTGAGCGAGGGAGACGAGATCCTCTTCGGCGGGCTGCTCGGCGTTCGCGTCGCCGGTGTTCTCCGCGGGAGCCTGGGTGGGATCAGCCGCGGGAGCGGAAGTGTTGCCGCAGGCGCAGAGCGCGAGCACCATCACGAGTGCCAGCAGCATTGCCAGATACTTTTTCATGTTTTTTCCTCCGTTTAGAAATTTTCGCAAACGCATTCGGCCGGATACGTATGCAGTGCTTGTACATAACATACGAAAATCCCCATATGCGTCATTGCATAAATTGTATAACTTTGAAGAAAACATGTCAAGAACCGGAAGAACGCTTATCAGATTTTCAAGAGTTTTATCAGTTTTGCCATGGCATATGTCGCATTCTGCGGTGCGATATACGGCGAAAAATGCGGAAATATGCGAAATTCCGCTGGGAACGAAACGCCGTTCCCAGCGGAATTCATATGCTCG
>URGI01000111.1 GCA_900547315.1 uncultured Eubacteriales bacterium
AATCCGAGCTTATTCAGGAGTGTTTTTGAATACTCCTGAATAAGTTTTCAAGGCGTCGAACTTTGTCGACGCCTTGAGTCCTGCGTGTATAGCACGCAGGACTTTTATGATCTTATGCGCCGAGCATCCCCATGATATCGTCCATCGAGAAGTTCGACTTGTAATACGAAAGCTCGCCCGCGATGAGTTCGTCGAGGACGCGCATTCCAAGCAGCTCGACGGGCGCCTTGTCGTCGGTGAGGATATTGCTGCCGCCGGTGTACTCGGTGAGGCGCTGCGCCACGGTGGCCATCATCTCGGCATAGCGCGCATTCGTGAGCTTCGCGCGGCTCTCGTCAAAGGTCTGCTCCAGCGTGTCGGCATTGGTGCAGAAAACCTCAGTGTTAGTGTTGCCCGCGACGTCGGCGATATACGTGCGCTTGAAGACGCTCGCCATCGTGTCGCACAGATACTCGTTGAGAGAGCCGTTTTCGCGAGAGGTCATGTTCAGGTTCACGACCATGACGCCCTCGGGCTTGAGATGCCGCGATACCTCGGAGAAGAATTCAACGCTGGAGAGCTGAAAGGGAATGGTGATATCCTGATATGCGTCGACCATTATCACGTCGAACAGCTCGTCCGACGCGCTGAGGAAAGCCCGCCCGTCCGCAACGGCGACTTCTACGCTGTCCGGCAGGGAGAAATATTCATGCGCGATGTCGGCAATCTTGCCGTCTATCTCCGCGCCCTTGACCGAGATGCCAGGGAAATACCGCGTGCAGTAGCTGGCGAAGGTGCCGGAACCCATACCGAGGATCATCACGCTGCGGCCGCTGCTGTCGGAGCCGTCAAGCCCCGCCATGCACGGGGCGGCGAGCGCATAGTCGTAGTACATGCCGGTAAGCTCAGCGTCCTTGGGCTGCACAGACTGCACGCCGAACAGGACGTTCGTTGCTAGAACGGTCTGGTGCGCGTCGTCCTTGACCTGAAGGTAGTTGTATATCGACTCGTCCTCGAGCGCCAGATCCTTCTCCCAGAACGCGAAGCTGTAAGACGGAACGCCGAAGCCGAGCGCGCAGATCAGTATGACGGCGATGCAGCCGGCGACGGTCTTTTTGCGCTCGAATATGAAGTACGCAATGCCGATGGCGGCCAGCACGCCGGAGAAGATCAGGAACGTGGCCGCAGTGCCGACGGCGGGAATGGTGACAAAGGTCGGAACAAAGGTTCCGATGATGCTGCCGATGGTGTTGAGCGCGTTGAGCCGCCCGACGGTCTTGCCGGTATCGTCCAGATTATCTACCGTGAACTTCGTCAGCGACGGGGTAACGGTGCCGAGCAGGACGCAGGGGAAGGCGAATATGAGCAGGCATGCCGCGAACGCCGCCCAGACGAGGAAATTCTTCGTGATGAACGTCGCAAGCAGGAACGATATACCGGCTATCATCCAGCGCCCGACAAATGGGATGAGAGCTATCCATATCGCGGCGATGATGACGCGGCGATACAGCCGGTCAGGCGATTTGCTCTTGTCCGCCATGCTGCCGCCCCACACGTTGCCGACGGCCATGGCGATCATTATAACGCCGATTATGACCGTCCACACGATCTGGGACGAGCTGAAATAGGGAGCCATAAGCCTGCTGGCTCCAAGCTCGACCGCCATCACGGACATACCGGCGAAAAACTCCGTCAGATACAGAAACCATTTGGTATTTATCAGCTTGTTGTTCATTCAGACCCGCCTTGCTGCATGAGAATTTATCATGCAAAAGTGTAACATCATTCTGAAGTATTGTCAATTGACCCGACATGCTATGTTTATCAAATCTTAATGATAATTAAGGCGTATCTTCAGGTTGCGGAGCCTGTCGTTTGTTGACGGGGTAGTAGAGAATATGCTATACTCTTAGCACCGAGGGAGGCAAGGCCGTTGCGATTTTTAAAACGACACAAAGAGCTGCTCTGGTTTGGACTGTTTGCCGTTGTGAGCGCCGCATATTTTTCGCTGCAATTTCTGGGACTGCGGCATCACCTTATTCATACGCCGGTTGACGATGTTATTCCGTTCGTACCGGCGTTTATTATTCCGTACGTCCTGTGGTACTTTTACGTTCCCGGCATGATGCTGTTCATGTGCTTCAAGGACAGGGAAGTGTTCATGCGTCAGGTGGCGACGCTGTTCACAGGAGCGTTCATATGCATTACGGTTTTCGCACTGTACCCGACAAGGATCGACTTCCGGCCTGACGCGTCGGGGGACGGGCTGCTGCTCGCTCTGTGCAGGCTGATCTATGCAAACGATCAGCCGTATAACGTCCTGCCGAGCCTGCACTGCTATGAGGCGACGGCGATACATCTCGCAAGCTTTGGCGGCGCGGCGGGGCGCAGATACAAGGGACTGAGGGCGGCGTCCGCGGTCATTGCGGTGCTTATCTGCCTGTCTACCCTGTTTGTGAAGCAGCATTCGGTGCTCGATCTGGTATCCGGATGTCTGCTGGCGGGGCTTGTGTACGCTGCCGTCGTGTATTTAAAAAATAGAAAGATGGGAGGAATAGAATAAATGCCTGTAAAGGGAATGAATCTGCTGCTGATAAAGCCGTTTAATTTCGTGCATATCTGTCTGCTGGCGGCTGGAGTAGGCGCGATATATCTGATATGGTACAAGCTGCGCGGCAAACCGGAAAAGACGCGCGAGCGCTTTCTTATCGGCCTGTGCATTGCAAATATTGTGCTATACATTGCCTATAAGGCGTTCCTGTCGGTCGATGCGGAGTTTGTGCAGGTGTCCGGACTTGAAAAATTCAACTGGTTCAATGAGCTGCCGCTCCAGCTCTGCAACATCAATCTGTTCCTTATCCCGATAGGGATACTCACAAGGAGACGCGGAATCCTCGGCTTTGCGTTCTTCATCGCGCCGCTCGGCGCGGCCATGGCGCTCACGTTTCCAGAGATCGCGTTCAATGGCTATTCGCTGCTGCTGCCGCGTATGCTGGGCTTTTACCTTACGCACCTGCTGCTCATTGTATGCGGCATCAGCCTGACGACGCTTGGCTTTTACCGGCCGGAGTACCGAGATTTCCCTGTAATTATCGCCGCTTTTATAGTTCTCTCGCTGGGGGCGCACCTCGTCAATACCATCCTGCGAAATACGGTATGCCCGCAGGCGGATTATTTCTTCACCTACGGCGCGGATATCAGCGTCCTGAATATGCTGTGGAGCGTCATTCCGATACCGTATGTGTACCTGTTGCCTGCGCTGGCTGTGCTGCTGGCGTACATGGGGGCGATAACCCTCGGCTTCAACACCGTTGACCGCCTGAGGGAAGACTCTGCTGTCACCGCGGAGCAGTAAATTTCATACGCGAATCAGACCGGCAGGTGAGATCTCACCTGCCGCTTTTTTGAAATACTTCAAATTTTGACTTGACATCGATATGTGATTAACATAGTATTATATAGGTAATTAAAACAGAAAACGGGGGTGGGGGGTATCAATCTTCAACATTTGGTCTATTTCTCGGAACTTGCAAGAACGCTTCACTATACTGAAGCGGCGAGAAAGCTGTATATCTCTCAGCCCAGCCTGAGCTATGCCATATCCTCACTGGAGAAGGAGCTTGGCTGCACGCTGTTTGTAAAAGGCTCGCATAATCTGAAGCTGAGCAAGGAGGGCGCGATATTTTACAAGTATGTCGTCAAGGCGCTGGAGCAGCTTGACGCGGGCAGAGAGGCCGTTGATGATGTGATAAGGTCGAGCAGTCAGGTGGTCTCGATCGCCTTCATTTACACCCTTGGCACGACGATCATACCGGGGCTCACCTCGTCCTTCAAGGAGGAGACGGGGAACAGGAACCTCATCTTCAAGCTTATACACGGTAACACGACGAATGTCCTTGCCGCGCTCAAGAGCAAGAACATCGATCTCGCGTTCTGCTCATATGTTGAGGACGAGCCGGATGTCGAGTTCATCCCGTACATAGATCAGGAGCTGGTGCTGATATGCCCGCAGGATCACCCGCTGGCGGTGTACAGAGAGGTCGATCTCGCGGAAGCGGCGAAGTATCCGATGGTGCACTTCATCGAGGAGTGCTCAATGCGCAAGTTTATAAACTCCATGTTCTGCAGCGTAGGCGATCCGCCTCCCATAGCATGCGAGGTGGAGAACGACATGACGGTGGCGAGCATGGTCAACAACGGCATGGGCTTTGCGGTGGTGCCGTATGAGCACTTCCTGCGCAGCTGCAATGTCAGGATCATCCCGATAAAGAACCCGCAGTACAAGCTGTACATATATCTGGCGTACCTCAAGGATTATGAGCTGCCGCAGATGGCGCGCGCGTTCAGGGACTGGGCGCTCAAGAAGTCAAAGCTCAATCTTGAGAAGCTGCCGCCGCAGGTTATATGCGCAGTTAGAAAAAATTGATAAAAAAATA
>URGI01000112.1 GCA_900547315.1 uncultured Eubacteriales bacterium
ACCTGATTTGAAAACAGGAGGAATATATATGAAACCTGGCAGACAAAACGCTATACTTGAAATAATCAGTGAAAAGGATATCGAAACGCAGAACCAGCTCATGCAGGAGCTGGCGGCCCGCGGCGTGAAGAGCACTCAGGCCACGCTGTCGAGAGACATCAAGGACATGCGCCTTGTCAAGGAGCTTGGCCCCAGCGGCAATTACCGCTATGTTGTCGCGGCAAAGGCCGAAACCACCGATCTTGATATGCGCCTGAAAAAGATACTGCGCGAGAGTCTGGTGTCCTATGATGTCGCCCAGAACCTGCTCGTGATCCGCACTCTGCCGGGGCTGGCATCGGCGGCATGCTCGGCGTTTGACAGTATGGAGATAGAAAACCTTGTCGGCACCCTCGCGGGGGACGACACCGCGTTTCTCGCAATGCGCGACAAGGAGTCGGCCGTCAAGCTGTATCACGAGATAGAAACCATTTATTGACCGCATTTTCCGCGGCAGAGGTGCCATATGCTTAATGAACTTCACATTGAGAATATAGCCGTTATCGAGAGGGCGGACATCATGTTTACCGCCGGACTCAACGTTTTGACCGGCGAGACCGGCGCCGGTAAATCCATAGTTATCGACTCCATCGGAGCCGTCCTCGGCGAGCGCGTCAGCCGTGAGCTTGTCCGGCACGGCGCAGAAAAGGGCGTTGTGACCGCAGTGTTCAGCATGGACGGCTGCGAGCAGTGGCTGGCCGATAATGAGATCGACGCGGACGACGAACTGATTTTGCAGCGCCGCATAACGGCCGACGGCAAAACCAGCTGCCGCATCTGCGGCGTGCCTGCGACAGCGGCTCAAATGAAGGAGCTTGCTGCGCGCCTCGTCGATATACACGGTCAGAACGACGGCCGGCAGCTTATGGACGAGCGGCGGCACCTTGAATATCTCGACCTGTTCGGGAATCTCGGCGCGGAGCTTACGGCGTATTCGCAGGAATATGGCAGGTATGCCGCGATAAAAAAAGAGATATCGCGCCTGAGCATGGACGAGATCGAAAAAGCGCGCCTGAGCGACAGCCTTCG
The DNA here is from genome assembly GCA_900547315.1 of uncultured Eubacteriales bacterium. Taxonomy (GTDB): domain Bacteria; phylum Bacillota; class Clostridia; order Oscillospirales; family Oscillospiraceae; genus Limivicinus. The sequence continues at coordinate 1,069 of URGI01000112.1, forward strand.
CTATCAGATAGAAGAGCTTGAGCGCGCACAGCTGAAGTCGGGGGAGTATGACAGCGTCATCGCCCGCCGCGATCTGCTGCGCAACTCCGAAAAGCTCACCGAAGCGCTTGACGAGGCTTACAATGCCCTGAACGGCGGCGACGAGAGCGCCGTTACCTTCGCGCAGAACGCCGCGTATTACACGGGACGCGCAGCGGCCATAGCGCCGGAGCTTGAAAAGCCGCTTGCCGGAATAAACGATGCGGTATTCGCGCTGAACGATGCGGCGGAGCTACTGCGTGATTTTCGTGAAAGTCTTGATTTCTCACCCGAAGAATACGATCAGCTTGAAAGCCGCGCGTCGGAACTGAGCAAGCTCCAGCGCAAATATTCCCGCGACGAGGACGGGCTGATAGCCCTGCTGGACGAGAATAGGAAGAAGCTTGACGATATCGAGTACGCCGACGACCGCATAGCCAAGCTCAAAAGAGAGCTTGAAGCGCAGGAAAAGCAGACCCGCAAAGCCGCCGAAGCCCTGAGCAGGGCGCGGCATGCCGCCGCGGAGGAGCTTCAGCGCCGTATAGTCGAGGAGCTGCGCGGCCTGAGTATGCCGTCCGTGCGCTTTGCCGTTGAGTTTACGCCGATAGAAAGCGGCTGCGGATTTGACCGCAGCGGCTGCGACCAGATACGCTTCATAATGTCGGCAAACGCCGGTGAAGAGCTTGGCCGTATCAGCCGCATCGCCTCCGGCGGTGAGCTGAGCCGCATAATGCTGGCGATGAAAAATGTGTTCGCGGAGAACGATCCGGTTCAGACCATGATTTTTGACGAGATCGATACCGGCGTTTCCGGCGTTGCCGCGCAGCGTGTCGGCGAAAAGCTGTTTCAGGTCTCGCTCGGCAAGCAGGTCATGTGCGTGACGCATCTTCCGCAGATCGCGGCCATGGCGGATAGTCATTATGTAATAAAGAAAGAAGAGCGCTCCGGCAGAACCTATACCGACGTTCTGCCGCTTGATAAGGAAGGCCGCCTGCGCGAGCTTGCGAGGCTCCACGGCGGCGACAATATCACCGAGCTTACCCTTGCCAGCGCTGCGGAACAGCTTGAAAACGCCGCGAAATTCAAGGAAACGGTCAAAAAGCGGCCTTGACATTATTGTTTCGGTATTGTATAATCCACAAAGACAACGCGATGAAGGACAGGAGTAGTTCGTTTTCATCCCGCGCAGAGAGGCTCCGGCTGGTGTGAGGAGCATGGGAGATGCGAATGAATACAGTCCGGAGCGGCCGGCTGAAAGCATGAGCAATTAGGCCGTGACGGGTGCGCCCGATACAGCGCCGAGTGTCAGCACTCACTGAGGCTCAAGCCGCGAGACTTGAGTATGCAGAGGTGGTACCGCATTTTATGCCCTCTGTCCGGACGGACAGAGGGCTTTATTTTTGCTCAGGAGGGAATCATATTGGGTATAGGGCAGGACGCCTTGATGCTGCATATGGACGGCTACAATTGTGCTCAGGCCGTTCTCGCATCTGCCGGAAAGCTCACCGGACTGGATGAGGCCGAAGCGCTTGCGATAGCCGCCGGGTTCGGCGGTGGTCTTCGCTGCGGAGAAGTCTGCGGTGCGGTTTCGGGTGCGGTGATGGCGCTGGGGAAATGCTTTCCGTATAACGACAGCAGCGATATTGAGGCGAAAGCAAAGATAGCGGAACTTGCGCGCAATTTCTGCGCGGAGTTCAAAGCCCAATTCGGTGGCCTGCGCTGTGAGGACATCGTCGGCGACAGGAGCCATTGCAACGAATATATCTGCGCAGCGGCAGAGCTGCTTGAAAAAACAATAAAAGAAAACAGAGGAGAATGATGAAGATGGGAATCTACGAAGAACTTGTGGCGCGCGGCCTTATTGCTCAGGTCACGAATGAAGACGAGATACGCGAAATGATAAACAACGGCAAGGCCAAGTTCTATATTGGCTTTGACTGCACAGCTGATAGCCTGACCGCAGGGCACTTCATGGCGCTGACGCTGATGAAGCGCCTACAGATGGCCGGCAACAAGCCCGTCGCGCTTATCGGCGGCGGCACCACCATGATAGGCGACCCCTCCGGCCGCACAGACATGCGCAAAATGCTCACCCGCGAGGACATTGAGCATAATGCAGAGTGCTTCAAGCGCCAGATGGAGCGCTTTATTGAGTTCGGCGAGGACAAGGCCGTCATGGTAAACAACGCCGACTGGCTGCTGAATCTCAACTATGTAGACCTCCTGCGTGAGGTCGGCGCATGCTTCTCCGTCAATAACATGCTCCGCGCCGAGTGCTACAAGCAGCGCATGGAGAAGGGGCTCAGCTTCCTTGAGTTCAACTACATGATAATGCAGAGCTACGACTTCTACTACCTGTTCCAGCACTACGACTGCAACATGCAGTTCGGCGGCGACGACCAGTGGAGCAACATGCTCGGCGGTACGGAGCTTATCCGCCGCAAGCTCGGCAAGGACGCCCACGCCATGACCATCACCCTGCTTACCGACTCTCAGGGGCACAAGATGGGCAAGACTGCAGGCAACGCCGTCTGGCTCGACCCGAACAAGACCAGCCCCTACGAGTTCTACCAGTACTGGCGCAATGTCGGCGACGGCGACGTGCTCAAGTGCATCCGCATGCTGACCTTCCTGCCCCTTGAGCAGATAGACGAGATGTCCCACTGGGAGGGCAGCCAGCTCAACCGCGCGAAGGAAATCCTTGCCTACGAGCTGACAAGCCTTGTCCATGGCGAGGAGGAGGCCAAGAAGGCGGAGGCTTCCGCGAAGGCGCTGTTCGCGGGCGGCGGCAGCAATGAGAATATGCCGACCACCGAGATCACCGAGTCCGAGCTTTCCGACGGCGCAATGGACATTATGACCGTCCTTGTCCGCTCCGGCCTCTGCGTCTCCAAGTCCGAAGCGCGCCGCAACATCCAGCAGGGCGGCGTCACCGTCAATGATGAGAAGATCACCGACATCTCCAAGAGCTTTGGCGCAGATGAGCTGAAGAAGGGCATCATCGTCCGCCGCGGCAAGAAGAACTACAGCAAGGTCATTCTTGCGTAAATAATTATGATAATATGAAAACGAGCCGCTGTATGCGGCTAGTTTTCAAGGCGTCGACAAAGTTCGACGCCTTGAAAACTTATTCAGGAGTATTCAAAAACACTCCTGAATAAGGATGTA
>URGI01000113.1 GCA_900547315.1 uncultured Eubacteriales bacterium
AGTTCGAATCTGGGTAGCAGCTCCAGAAAAGACACACTCGCGTGTGTCTTTTCTTTTTGTATCACCCGTCCGTCTTCCGCAAGTATTGAACTTGCGGGAGCTTTGTTTTATAATCTGGGTATACTATCAGGACTTGGAGGATCAGATGCTCGGTATCTTGTGGTTTTTGTTCTGGCAGGCGCTGGGCGTACTGCTGGCATATAAATATTTCGCGGAGAAACGGCTCGCGGTGCGGCTGTGGCTCGGCAGCGCGGCGGGAACTGTGCTGTCAATGTGGGCGCCGATCCCATTTGCGTTTCTCATGGGCTTCACGCGCGGCGCACACCTCGCGGGGCTTGGCTGCGGGTTTATAATAGCGGCGCTCTCCCTCCGGCTGCACAGGAAAACGCCGTTCTCTCCGGACGCGGACGAGCCGCGCGGCGACAGGCCTCTCATATTCCTGCTGCCGCCGTTTCTCGCGCTGTGCGTGTACCTGCTGTGCACCCACACCCTCAGCTCCTACGGCGGCGGACTTTACAGCGGCCAGTGCAGCTACGGCGACATGTGTATGCACCTCGGCTTCATCACATCGATGGCCGAACAGGGAAACTTCCCGTTTGAATACAGCATCCTGCCCGGCTCGCGCCTGTGCTATCCCTTCCTGTGCGACAGCGTGTCGGCGAGCCTGTACCTGCTCGGTCTGCCGCTGCGCGCGGCGTACATCGTGCCGATGGTCTTTGCGCTGGCGCAGGTTTTCTGCGGGGGCTGGTTCCTCGGCCGCGAGATAGTCCACAGACGCGGCGCGGCGGTGCTGGCGTTTATCCTGTTCTTCCTCAACGGCGGTCTCGGCATGATATATTTCATGGGTGACTACAGCCTGACCGAGCTTTTCACCGGCTTTTACACCACGCCGACGAATCTCACCGACCGCGGCATCCGCTGGGTGAACGTCATCGCGGACATGCTGCTGCCGCAGCGCGCGACGCTGTTCGGCTGGGCAGCGCTGTTTGCGATACTGTACCTGCTGTACCGCGCTGTGTTCCGCGGCGACGAGCGCGCGTGGCTACCGGCGGGCATCTTTGGCGGGCTGCTGCCGATGATACACACGCACTCCTATTTTGCGCTGGGGCTTGTCGCGTTCTGCTGGCTGCTCTATTCGCTCCGCCGCGACGGGCTGTGCATGGCGTGGTTCCGCCGCTGGCTGCGCTTCGGACTGCCCGCGGTGCTGCTCGCCGCGCCGCAGCTCATGCTGTGGACGCTGCGCTCCGTCGAGGGCAACTCGCATTTTCTGCGCATTGGGCTGGACTGGGTGAATCAGGGGCAGGAGAACTGGCTCTGGTTCTGGCTGAAAAACGTCGGCCTCGTGTTCGCAATGACCCCATTCGCACTGGTGTTCTGCCCGCGCGAGCAGCGCCCCGTATTCTCCGGAGCGGCGCTGATATTCGTCCTCGGCGAAATCGTACTGTTCCAGCCCAATCCGTATGACAATAACAAGCTCTTCTATGTTGCTTATCTGTTCGCCTGCTTCCTGGTTGCAGACTTCATAATGCTGCTCGTCGAAAGGCTGAAGACGAAGCCGCTCCGCGCGGCATTCCTCGCGCTGGTCGTGGTCATCGGCTGCAGCGCCGCGGTATTCACGCTTGGGCGCGAGGTCGTGTCCGGTCTGCCGGATCACGCTTACCGGCTGTTCAGCGCGGACGACGTGTCGGCAGCGGAGTATATCATGGCGAACACAGAACCGGACGCCGTGTTCCTGACTGACGACAACCATAACAACACAGTCGCCGCGCTGACCGGACGCAATATCGTCTGCGGCAGCCCGTCGTATCTGTACTATCACGGTCTGGACTACACCGGCGCACAGCGCGACGCACAGGAGATGCTGACCGATGCCGAGGCGTTCGAGCGCCTGCGCGGGGAATATAAGATCGGGTACGTGTATTTCGGCTCCGCGGAGCGGATGCTCGACGGGAACATCTACGGCTACCTCGCGGAAAACTACCCCGCCGTGTTTGACTCCTGCACCGTGACAATATTCGACCTGCGATAAAAAATCACCGCGGAAAATTTCCGCGGTGATTTTTCTGCATATTATGATCACGCTGTGATATTCTTCTTGATCTGGTTTATCGCGTTCTTCTCCAGCCGCGATACCTGTGCCTGAGATATTCCGACCTCTTTTGCGACCTCCATCTGCGTTCGTCCGTCATAGAACCTGAGCGCAAGGATGCGCTTCTCCCGTTCGCTCAGGCGGCGCATCGCCTCCTGCAGTGCGATCTGCTCCAGCCAGTGCTCGTCCGTGTTGCGCGTGTCGCCGATCTGATCCATGACGCAGGTGCTCTCCCCGACGTCACTGAACACCGGTTCGTAGAGCGACACCGGATCGCATATCGCATCCATCGCGAACACGACCTCCTCGCGTTTGATGCCAAGCGCCTTGGCTATCGTCTCGACGTCCGGCTCCCGCCCGTTTTCGGCGATGAGCTTCTCCTTGACCTGCAAGACCCGATACGCCGTATCGCGCATCGAGCGCGACACACGGATCGCGCTGTGGTCGCGTAGGAAGCGTCGCAGCTCGCCCGCGATCATCGGCACGCCGTAGGTTGAAAACTGGACGTTCTGGTTCAGGTCAAAGCAGTCGATCGCCTTTATAAGCCCGATGCACCCGACCTGAAACAGGTCGTCCATGCTCTCGCCGCGTCCGGCGAACTTCTGCACCACCGACAATACCAGCCGGAGGTTGCCGGAAATAAGCTCCTCGCGCGCAGATCGGTCTCCGGCGTGAGCCTTTTCCAGCAGGGCGCGGGTCTCGGCGCCTTTCAGCACCGGCAGCCGCGCGGTGTTTACTCCGCAAATTTCGACTTTTCCCTGCATACTGTCTCCTATCTGTCCTGTTTATGGACGCGGAGTTAGTATTTCCCGCGGCAGTGCATTTGATACCCCGTCATAAAACAGCGGAAAATCAGCAAAAAATGCTTGACAGCGCCGATTCCGTATAGTATTATATTGGGGCGCTCCGGAGACAGCAGGTGGCCTTGGCCGTAAATCCTGCCGAGGACATCAACAATTTTATTTGATTGTTATGTGCCTTTGCGTCTTAGGATGCAAGGGTTTTCTTTATGAGCGTGACCATCATTCGTGTGGAGGTGAAAAACACACATGCCAAACGCAAAGGTTCTTAGCGAAAAGCAGGCGATAGTGGAAGCGCTCGCCGAGCGTATCAAGAACGCCAGCGCAGGCGTCCTCGTTGATTACAAGGGAATCACCGTTTCTGAGGACACCGCACTGCGTACCGAGCTGCGCAAGGACGCTGTTGACTACACCGTCGTCAAGAACACCCTGACCAGAAAGGCTCTGGACAAGCTGGGGATGAACGAACTCGATCACGTCCTCAACGGCACCACCTCTCTGGCAACCGCGGAGAATGATCCCATCGCTCCCTTCCGCATCCTCAACGACTACAGCAAGAAGCTGGGCGAGCGTTTCAACATCAAGGCCGCCTTCATGGAGGGCAAGGTCCTCAGTGATGCTGAGATCGCAGAGATGGCAGAGCTGCCCTCCAAGGACGCTCTGTATGCGAAGGTTCTGGGCACCATGATCGCGCCTATCACCGGCCTGGCCGTTTGCCTCGGTCAGATTCTTGAGCAGAAGGGCGGCTCTGTTGAAGCTCCCGCTGCCGAAGCTGCTGAATAATTCCGCAGCACACAAAGATTTTAATGGAGGAAATTACAATGAGTGAAAAAATCACTGCTATGATCGAAGAGATCAAGGGTCTCTCCGTTCTTGAGCTCAGCGAGCTCGTCCACGCACTTGAGGACACCTTCGGTGTCTCCGCAGCAGCAGTCGCCGCTCCCGCAGCCGGCGCAGCCGCAGCAGCCGTCGAAGAGAAGACCGAGTTTGACGTCGTCATGACCGCTTTCGGCGCAGAGAAGATCAAGGTCATCAAGGAAGTCCGCGGCATCACCGGCCTCGGCCTCGCAGAGGCAAAGGCAATGGTCGAAGGCGTTCCTGCCAAGATCAAGGAAGGCATCTCCAAGGAAGACGCAGAGGCTCTCAAGGCTCAGCTCGAGGCCGTCGGCGCAACCGTCGAGATCAAGTAATTTTTTACTTATCTTATTGCCAAACAGAGCCCGCATCGCAGAAGCGATGCGGGCTTTTCATATCAAAACGCAAAAACACCGCGAGAGCGAAATGAACTGCACCCCATTTGTTAGACAGTATGATATACTATCTAAGAAGTGGGGTGTTTTGCTATGCCAAAAGGAGTA
>URGI01000114.1 GCA_900547315.1 uncultured Eubacteriales bacterium
ACAGACAGCAAGCCCTTTCGGCTGCTTGAACAATTTTTACTTCAGAATATTGTCTAACTTTTTGGGGTCACTTCAATACCGCGGAGTCGGGGACTTATTATAATCTTATTCGTTTTTCGCGGTGACGCAGAGCCAGCCGCGGCTGTTCGTGTGGAGCCGGACGCCGGAGAAGCCCGCATCCTCAAACGGCAGCGCGCCCACGTCACCCTGCCGGAACGCGACGTTCTTCAGCCCCATGCGCTCCGCCTTCTCGCGCGCCTGCGCCATCATGTCGGGCGAGTAGTCAAGGCAGGTGACGTCCGCGTCGGGGAGCGTCTGATACAGCGGCATCGTCAGTATGCCCGTGCCCACCGGCACCTCCAGCAGCCGCCCTGCGAAATTCTCCGGTATTCCGGCCATCGCCGCGTCCTGATATTTCTCGCAGTCGGCCTTATTCATCGCCCACACAAGGCGGCACACGGCCTTCCCCGACAGCGTGGAGCAGGTCATCATGCCGTCATAAAAATTGTTGCTTCCGGTCATGCGGTAAGCGCTGCGAATGGCGTCTTTTCTGTCCATCTGAAATTATCCCTCTTTCACGGTGCGCGGTTAGCTTTCTCTAACCGCGCATTCGTTTAAAAACCGCGCGGCGCTCCGCCCGGTTTTTTATTTATTATAGTAACATGGCCTCCCAATGTCAAGCCGCCCACGGCCAGATGCCGCAGGCATACAGGCCGAGTATCAGCAGATGCGCAGGATAGAAGCCGTAGAACAGCCACTTCAACCCCGGCCCGCGTCGGCCGTTATAGAGCAGCATCGGTATCGCGGCGGCCGCCGCGAACGCGAACATCTCCCAGCTTCCAAGCTCGAGCGCGTACTGCCACAGGCACCACAGCCACAGCGCCGCGACCTGGAGCGCTCTTTTCTGCCGGCATATGTACAGCAGGAATATGAGTGCTGCGCCGCCGAAGCCGTAGTCCGAGCACGGCAGGACGGCGGCGGCATATAGCAGCGTGACGGCGGCAAACGCGTACCACTTCCCGTCCCGCTCACTGCGCGAGGCGCAGAGCATCGAAAAGGCAAGCCCCGCGGCCAGCGTGAAGAACACGTTCAGCCCCGTGAAAATGCTCTCCCGCGGGTAAAACGCCATTGCAAACGGCAGCTGCGAGATCGCCGCGAATATCAGCAGCCGCGCGAGATAGCGCCGCCGGTCGTGCGTGTGCTCAAGGCCGTTGACGATGAGGAAGCAGTACAGCGGGAACGCGATGCGCCCTATGCAGCGCAGCAGGAAATAGTGCGGCGGCGCCAGCACATAGGCGCAGTGGTCTATGAGCATTGAGATCATCGCCGCGAGCTTTATCGCAAAAACGCTCATGCCCTCACCCTGCGATATGGATGACCCCGAAGGTGATCGCCGTCATGATCCCGGCCGCGATGAGCACGCCGAGCAGGATGCTCGGCACGGCCTTGCGCATCCGCATGTCCAGCAGCGCCGCGACCAGCGCCCCCGTCCACGCGCCCGTGCCGGGCAGCGGGATGGCGACGAAGATCAGCAGCCCCAGCGGGCCATACTTCTGCACCGTCTCGCCCTTGAGATGCGCCTTGCTCTCAATCTTCGCGACGAAGCCGTCGAGCTTCGGCATATGCCGCCGCATCCACGCGAATATCTGCCGGATGAACAGGATTATGAACGGCACCGGCAGCATATTGCCGAGCACCGCCGCCGTCAGCGCCAGCGGGTAATCCAGCCCCAGCGCGATGCCGTAGGGCAGGCCGAGGCGCAGCTCCACGACGGGGAGCATGGAGATGAAAAAGGTCGAGATGAACTTTCCGGCTATCGTGCCGGTGAACCATTCAAGCATGGGTCAGTCCTCCTTTGCCCGGAACGCGAAGAAGCGTTGGCCAAGGTAGTTGAGCGCGGTGTAGAGGCACAGTCCCGCCAGCATTGCGGCGTTGGTCTGGAGCTTCTCGTCGAAGCCCGCGAGCAGCCGCAGCGCCAGCGGCTTTGCGATGCCGTAGGCCAGCAGCCAGCACACCGCCACGTTCAGCGCGAAGCGGAGAACCTGCTTCCACGAGCGCTCGGTGTTTTTGAAGGTGTAATACTTGTTGAGGAAATAGCTGACTATGCCGCCGACGATGTAGTTCGCCGCGGAGCTGAGCCAGTAGGAGCAGCCGGCCAGATTGTACAGCAGGAACATTATACCCGCGCCGACCAGCGTGTTCACCACGCCCACCAGAAGGAAGCGCAGCATACTTGGATCAAAGAATTTTTTCATGTGTAAGTCCTTTATATGGCCTTGCGGCCGTCCGGCCTCAGCCGGAAACAGATACGGTCATTGTGCGGTACGCGTCGGAATACCACGTCTGGTAGTTCCATGTGCCCCAGAGATTGCGGTCGAACCAGCCCGTGAGCATCCAGTCCATGTTCGCCTTGAGATATTCGTAATCCTCCACGCTCTCTATCTGGAAGCACACCGAGCCGCCGTATGAGCAGTAGGCGCTCAGCAGCGCGTCAAAGCGCGAGGCAATGTCTTCACCGGCGTAGATGAACGTCCCGTCGAGCACATGCGCGCTCAGCGACATGTCCGCCCCCTCCGGCACGCTCACGAGATCAAGCCCCGCATCCGGCTCAAACTGGCTCCTGACCCAGCCGGACGCGATGTTCACCGCCCCCCGGCTCACCGGCTGCCACTGTCCGCTCTGGCTCACGTCCGCCGTCACGTCCACGTCGTACCAGTTGTCGCCGAGACGAACGGTGCACCATGTATGCCCGTCGTCACGCCCGATGTACGCGCCGGAGACGCACCGGCAGTCTATGCCCATCTCGTCCAGCGCCCATTTCATGGCCTTGCTGAACCCGTCGCACTTCGCGCTGTGGCCGGAGAACACTCCGTAGGGCGAGAACGCGTGCGTGCCGCCGCGGTCATAGACACAGTTTGCGATGATGTAGTTATACACGTACAGCTCACGGTTTATATCGCTCATGCCCTCGGTCTCGTACGCGAGCTGCTCAGCGAGCGCCTGGCACTCGGCGCGCGCAGGCTTGTACTCCTCCGGAGACATGACGTAGCTGAGCTTCAGTCTCGTGACCTTGCCCGCGCCGTCATGCTCCCAGCGCTTTGAGAACAGATCGGTCTGGATAAGCTCGGTGCAGTCGAGCGCCATGAGGTTGCATATGGATATCAGCTCGCGCTCGGAGAGCTTGTTCGGCAGCACGGCCTCGCTCTCGAAATTCATCGCCGCGCGGTATATCGCGAGCACGTCCTCGAGGAGCCGGTCGTCCAGCTGGTTGAGATACCCGCGCCGGTCAAAGCGCCATATCTCCTGCGCGGCAAGCTCCCGCACGTTCCCGTCCGCCGCCGCGGGCGAAGCCGACAGCACGATGCGGCTCAGAAGCTCCGAGGCGGACGGCAGGCTCAGCTCCGGCAGGTCTTCCCTCTTCAGCCCGACGCACCCCACAATGAACGCGCAGACCAGCGCCGCGCACAGCAGCAGCACGAGGACCGACCGCACGGCAAACGCCGTATAGCCGCGCTCGCGCTTCGGCTTGTCCGCGCGCTTTTGCTCCGCAGGCGGCGCGGCGGGAACCGGCGCGGGGCGCGGAAGGGCTATCTCAACGGTCATCAGCAGCTTCACGGTGAGCTCCGCTCCGCCGCTCTGCAGCCGTATCCCGTCAAGCTCCAGCACGTCCCCGTCCTGAAGTCCCTGCGGCAGCTTCAGCCGCAGCGGCTCCTCGCGCCCCGGCAGGCGGATGCGCCGCCGTGCGCCGGAGAGTGCCTCGTCCGGTGTCAGCCGCAGCCGGCATCGCACCGTGCGCCTGAGCGGTGCGGGCGCGCGCCCGCAGTTCGGGCAGGTGGAGAAATCATGTTCAGTTTTAAAGCCGCAGCTCGGACAGACCATGCTCCACCTCTTTTTCCATAATAACACAATTGTATATTATATTATATCCGGCATTTTACGTCAAGGCGCGGGGATAAATATAAAGAAAAGTTAAAAAACATAAAGATAAAAATCCCTCTGCC
>URGI01000115.1 GCA_900547315.1 uncultured Eubacteriales bacterium
TGGAGTTCAGACGTGTGCTCTTCCGATCTTTCTATAAAAAATATTTTTTGGTTTTCTGTATCGTTTTCAAGATACGTCAGTACCCATAAAATAATTAATCCTCCGTATGATTTTCATCATACGGAGGATTTTTCATGCCTTGTTGCGGGTGAGTACGATTCCAATCACGGTGCTGATAAGAATTATAGGCGCCAGCCGCACGAACAGCCACTCAAAGGCGTGGAACGCCGCGCCGGCGACGGCAGTTTCCGGATCGCTGTAATTCCAGCCCAGATACGGACTGTTCAGCAGTACCAGCGCTGCCGCGATGATCACCGTGACCGCGCACAGCGCAATTAGCAGCCAGCGCAGTGTTTTCCGCCGCGCGGCCTTTTGCCGCGCAAGCTGCAGGTTGATGATTTCAAGCTTTTCGGCTATTGCTTTCAGGTCGTCAGCCTCCGCTCTGACGGCGAATTCGCCGAGCAGTGCGCTCACCGGCGTAGCCAGCGCATCCGATAGGGCTATCAGCATGTCGGAATCGGGGACGGACAAGCCCTGCTCCCATTTTGATATTGTCTGCCGCACAACGTTCAGCTTGACGGCCAACTCTTCCTGAGAAAGTCCTTTTGACTTTCTGGCGGTTTTTATGTTTTCACTCAGCATTCTTTTAGCCTCCTTTGGTTCGGCTGATGGCTACATTATAGAGCAAGTACGCCCATTGCCGCAAGCAACGCGTGTTAACATCCCGTTGCGCAGCATTAAAAATCGCCGCACAGATGTGCGGCGATCCTCTGAGGTTTGCGATTCGATTGCTTTTTCTTTTTTGAGGTTTGTGAGGTATGCTTACTTTTTATATCAACATGAGGACGGGTTAGATCTTCATGCAGACATCCCATGCGCGCCAGATGACTGTGCGCAGATTGCCGATGGCGACACAGTCGCCAACGCGGTGAATAGTTTCTCTGCCCTTGACCTTGCGGGATGCAGTCTTGCCGCCGACGGGGGTCGGAACGAAGCCGATGCCGTTGACAACGCTGTCGCACTCGACGAAGAAGGTCTCGCCGGTCTGAACGTTCTTGACGGTGCAGCCCTTGTCGGTGATCTCGGTGACGGTGGAGTGCAGATAGACGGGAACCTTGTGATACTCCATTGCGTCGCGCAGATAGGAGGTGTTCGCAAGGCAGGTCGCCTGAGCGGCAACGAGGTCGCCGGCGTACTCGACGATGATCGGGTGCTTGCCGAAGTTCAGCAGCAGGTCGTAGGCTGCCTCGCAGGAGGACTGGCCGCCGCCGATGAACAGAACCTTATCGCCGACTTCCTTCTTGTCCTTGAGGACGTCGGTAAAGGTGAGGGTCTTGTCAAAGCCCTTGATCTGGGGCATCGTGCGGGGCACGGAACCGGTCGCAACGATGATATCGTCAAAGCCGTGAAGGGTGTTGAGATCGTTGACCTCGGTGCCAAGATGAACCTCGATGCCGGCCTTCTCAATCTCGCGCTTGTACCAGGTGATGAGATCCTTGTCGTTCTCCTTGAAGGTCATGGCGGACGCGGTCAGGAACAGGCCGCCCAGCTCATTGGACTTCTCGAAGATAACGGGCTTGTGGCCGCGCTGGGTCAGAACCAGAGCGCATTCCATACCGCCGATGCCGCCGCCGATAATAGCGACCTTCTTGGGCTTCTTGGTCGGGACTATCTTGTAGCGGTTGTGCTGCATGGTGGTCGGGTTCAGGGCGCAGCGGGCGAGGTGCAGAGAGTCGCCCAGATGCTGGATGTTCGGAGTACCGGCGAACTTCGCCATGTTGAAGCAGCCGTTGTGGCAGCGGATGCAGGGCTTGATCTCGTCCTGCTGACCGGCCTTGATCTTATGTATCCAGTCGTGATCGACGAGGTTCTGACGGGCGATGGCAACGGCGTCGAGCCGTCCGGCCTCGATCTCCTCGGCGGCCTTGACAGGATCCATACGGCCTGCGCAGACGACGGGCTTGTCGGTGAACTTCTTGATGTGCTCGACGTACTCGAGGTTGCAGTTATCCGGCATGTACTGAGGCGGATGCGCCCAGTACCATGCGTCGTAGGTGCCGTTGTCGCAGTTGAACATGTCATATCCGGCGTCGGCCAGATATTTGACTGCGCGCTCGGACTCCTCCATGTCGCGGCCGAACTCCTTGAAGTCCTTCTCGTAAGGCATCGCGCCCTTGCCCCAGTCCTTCGTCTTGGAGACGACGGAGTAGCGCAGGGAGACGGGGAAGTCGGGGCCGCAGGCAGCCTTGATGGCCTGAACTATCTCGACAGGGAAGCGGAAACGGTTCTCGAAGGAGCCGCCGTACTGGTCGGTGCGGTAGTTCATGTTGGAGATGGTGAACTGGTCGAGCAGGTAGCCCTCGTGGACAGCGTGAATCTCAACGCCATCGACACCGGCGTCCATGAGCTTCTTGGAGGTCTTGGCAAAGGCTTCGACCTGATCCTGAATCTCCTTGATTGTCATCGGGCGGGACTTGACCTCGTCGTACCAGCGGTTCGGGGTAGCGGAAGCGGAGGCGGTGATGTAGTCAAGGTCTGCCACGGGAGATGCGAGCTTGCCGAGCAACGGGTGCTCAAGCAGCATTACCATGGGCTTGGTGATCGCCATGGAGCGGCCCATACCGGCGGCGAGCTGAACAAACAGCTTCGCTCCGGTCTTGTGGAACTCCTCCATGTAGACCTTCAGATCCTTGAACATCTTGTCGTTCTGATACAGCCAACGGCCGCCGATAGCGTCCTTGATGCACTGCATTCCGGGAAGAATGAGGCCGACGCCGTCCTTTGCGCGGTTGAGCAGGAAATACGCTGCTTCCTTGTCAAGATGACACGGCTCCATCCAGCCGAAGAGGGAAGTGCCGCCCATGGAACATTGCACGATGCGGTTCGGAATCTCGACCTTGCCTATTTTCCAAGGGGTAAACAGGGCATTGTACTTGGAATCCATATGTTTCTCCTTCAAAATAATAATATATGACGAACGGTGAGGCGTGGAAGAGGCCTGCGCCGCTGGTCTTCAAATGGTGAAGCCGGGGTCATTTCTTCGCGGCAAATTCGCGCGTGAACATCGCGCACATGCTCTCAAGACGCTCATGCGCGTCAAGCTCGCTGACGCTCGGCACGCCGACGGTCAGGCGCTGCATCATGCCGAGGATGGAATCGTAGGCGTTGTAATACAGCTGCTTGATGTTCGCGCCAGGATCGACCGTCCCGTCCGCAAGTCCGCGGCGCACCGCCTGTGACAGGGGGCCTTTGTACGCCTCATAGCGCTCCGGCGGTCTGTTGATAACGTGCGCGTTCTTGCCGACGCTGTACAGCGCGACTTCTGCGTCCAGCGAAAATCTTATCCCTTCGGGATCGACGAACAGCATGTTCGCGTAGCTGTTGAGGATGATGTTGATCTGTTCGATACCGGTCTGCGCGTCGTCCGTATGGCGGCGCAGCTCGCGCGCAATATACGCCTTCGTGCGCTCCCAGTAGCAGAACGCGGCGGCGATGACGATATCGTCCTTCGAGGGGAAATATCTGAACACGGAGCGCTGCGTCAGCCCAGACTCGGCGGCGATTTCGGAGACTCGCGTGTTATTTATACCGTTTTTTATAAAGCACTCCAGCGCCTTCTCGGTGACGAGCCGGATGTTTTGTTCACGAAGCTCTTCTAACGACATGGCATATCCTTTCCCAGCAAAATGTCAGTCGGTGTGACAAGCTTAATTATATATACTTTTTACGGAATTTGCAAGAAGAAATTTCAATTATCTAGGAAAAT
>URGI01000116.1 GCA_900547315.1 uncultured Eubacteriales bacterium
AGCAGATTTTCCGCCCTAATCACAACACTTGAATTTGGGTATAGAAAAAGGGCGGCTGTCTTAAAAACAGTCGCCCGAAAAGGGGATATATTCAAGTTATTTGCTACTCGTCCGCCTTGAAAACCGTTGATATTACTGGCTTTTTCAAAAAGTTCTGTATCACCACTCGCACCATATCGAGCGGATGTAACTGATTTCAGTTACATCCGCTTCTTTATTATCGTGTACAGAGCGGGTTTACGCCTGCTCCATTTCTTCTTCCTCAAAAGAATCATCATCCGCGTTGTATCCCTCCGAGAACAGCTCTTTCAGACTGTCCGACGGCTCGCAGGAAACATACTCAATGGCGACGCCCTCACGGATGTCGGCAGTGTAGTTCGGATGGCACTGCGTGGGATCAATGTCCAGATACCCGACGAACTTGTAGTAGATGACAAGTCGTTGGGTTTTGTTTTTGCCCGTCCCCTGCGTTTCGTACACATCAATGTGGTCAATCAGCTCGTTCAACACCTGTTTGGTCAGCGTCCGCATTTCCATGAACTTGCGTATCGCATGGATGAACTCTTCCCGCTCGTTTTCCTTTTCGCCAATTTCGGTCAGCTTCCTGAGCAGCTTCAGAATCTTCTTTTGCAGCTGCTCACGCTCATCGGAATATTCCTGCGAAAGAACACAGTAGTTATCCTCCGAGGTCTTGCCGCTGAGCTTGTCCTCATAAAGCGTTTTCAGTAGCTTGGGAATGATCTCAATACGCATTTCTGACTTGCGCAGCTCGGACTGAACTGTTTTCTTTTCACTCTCTACCTGCTTAATGCTTCTGCGGGCAAGAATTTCGGCAAAGCGGTTTTCATCGGCTATGAGGTATTCCGCAAGCCTCCTTAGCTCCATTTCCACCACCGCTTCCACCGCATCCGCACGGATGTAGTGGCGGGTAAGGCAGGTACCGCGGTAGTCCTTCACATAGTTGGAGCACGATATGATGCTCCGTGATCTGCTGGCGGTCAACAACGTCAAGATCTGCGCGAAAACCCTCATCTTCGCTGTCACCGACGAGGGCGCGGTAGTGCTTGCAAACGACGGCACCGAGTCCGTTATCGAAGCGGACACCGTTATCTTCGCGATTGGCCTGAAGCCCAATAAGTCCTACGCCCACGACCTGCTCGGCAGCGGCATCGCGGTCTACGAGGTCGGCGACGGCAAGCAAGTCGCCAACATCCAGCGTTCCACCAGCGAGGCTTACGAAGTCACGAGAATGCTGTAAGCTCTCTCCATATACTCCCCATAAAAAACTGACGCCCCGATCGACGGGGCGTCAGCTTTTTATTAGAATCTTTTGCTTTTATATGTTTCCGGTCACGCGATCAGGCAATACCGAAAGCTGCTGCAAGGCCCATGTAGAGCAGGCAGCGCAGGATGGTCAGAACGACGGTCAGAGCGAAGATAACAGGGAAGTAAACATCCTTGAACTTCACGCCTGCGACGGTGCACTCGGTCTGGAGGAAGCCTGCGTTGGGCAGGGAGTCGAGACCAAGGGAGGCCAGAACGGTGGTTCTGTGGAACACTGCGGCATTGGTCATGGTAGCGGCCTGCTGCAGAACGGGAGCGGCGAGAACAAGACCGGCGGAGGAGGAGCCTGCGATACCGGCGATGAGGTTGGTTGCGACGAAGGTGATCATGAGCGGGCTGCCCTCGTAGGAGAGGATGCTCTCAACTGCGGTAGCATAGCCGGGGCAGTTCTGGACGACAGAACCGAAGCCGACGATAGCAGCTGCGTTGATGAGGGTGGTCATGCACATGGAGATGGAGTCGCTGACTGCCTTGCGGTTGGCATCCCAGTTGCGGGGGAGGTACTTGAACTGGAGAACGACAACTGCGAGAACGCCGCAGAGAAGTGCGAGCTCAACCTTGACCTTGAAGATGTTCAGGACAAGGATGGGGATAAGCATGGGGATAACGGAGAGAACCCAGTGGGGACCCTTCTTGGCTTCTGCGTCATCGGATTCCTCTTCTTCGAGAGCGCCGGTGCCGTAAGCGGGGAGGTAGCCCTTGCCGGCTGCAGCAAGACGCTTCTCATACCACTTGATGTAGAGCATACCGACAACGATGAAGACGATGGAGACGAACAGGCCGAGGAAACCGCCGGCGCTGACGTCGGTGCCGAAGTAGCTGGCGCAGAGGACGTTATTGGTGACGGGAACCCAAGGAACAGCCAGACCGAAGTTCAGGCCGAGGGAGTAACCGGCGATAACGGAAGCGCGGTTGATATTAGCCTTGCGGCAGAGCTTGAGTGCGATGGGGTAGCAGATGAAGAGGCTGATGAAGCTGGAGATACCGGCCATTGCGAGGATGGCGGTGAAGATGCAGACGCCGAGAGAAACATTCTTCGGGCCGACGAGGTTGAGGATAACACGCGCAAGGCTGTCGGAGCCGCCCGTGATGTCCAGCAGCTTGCCGAACAGAGCGCCGAGGAAGAACAGGATCATCCAGGACTTCATGAAGCCGACGAGGCCGCCCATATAGGTGTCGAACAGGCCGGCGGTGATGTCCATCTTGTAGATGATCATGAGAATGACGGAGCAGACAATGCCGCCAATCAGGGTGGGAACGTTTTTGTAGCAGAACAGACCGATAAGCAGGACTGCAGCTACGAGGATGAGGATGTCCATAAATACTCTCCAAAAAATATATTTGATACAAGCTGTCAGGCAATAAAGTCGTCAGCAGCGTCCTCCGCATCCCCAAATGCGTTTGACGAGAGCTCTCTGACGGAAGAGTGCACTCTATTGCTTTTAGTTGTCTGCTTGACAGTTGAATCCGAAATTGGGTTCCGGCGCGCGCCGGATCAGTCTTTCATGATGCTCTTGAGATAGGGCATCATGGTTTCGTCTATGCGGTCATGCATATTGAATGCCGCTCCGCTCAGACACCAGTCAAAAGCGACGCCTTTCATGATTGTCACAATGACCTCCGCGTAATGGTCAATGCTGTGCTCCTCTTTCAGGAGTCCCAGATCCGCCGCCTCTTTCAGGCAGCTGTCCGGATAGCCCCAGACGTAGGCCGGCAGGCGCTGGTGCCAGCGGCGGTTATCGAGCGAATAGTTCTTGGTATTATAGTAGTTGCAGCAGAAGTCGAGCCCTACGTCAACCATGTAATCGCTCCAATAATAATAGAAGATAAGGATGCGCTCGTCAAACGGCTTGCCGGCGACGGCATCGTCGAAATTGTTCTTCTTTCTGAACTCGGCAAACTTCTGAAAATTATAATAGACCAGAAGCTCGTCCTTCGTTTTGAAATGATAGAAGAAAGTCCCGTTCGACACACCGGCGGCAGCGCAGATATTGCTGACCGTGCACCTACCCTGCACCGTCTGGGCATCCAGGCCTTCAATCCTGTGCTGGTCGAGGGCCGTGCCATCAAGCTGCACCCGCTGGCATGTACCGCATTCAACGCCGACTTCGACGGCGACCAGATGGCAGTCCATCTGCCCCTGGGCGAGGATGCCTGCCGTGA
>URGI01000117.1 GCA_900547315.1 uncultured Eubacteriales bacterium
GGCGGAGAGCAAGACCTACCCGATGTTCACCATCGCCCTGCTCTTTGCGCTGACGACCCTGTATCTTATCCAGATGATAATCTCCGCGCGCAAATTCGGCGTGGAGAGCGGCGCGGATGAGGTGTTCGCGGGCTTCAAGCCGGTGCAGTTCATCGTCTCCGTCGTGCTTACTATTGTATATTTCTTCATGATGAAATACCTCGGCTTCTTCACCGCGACGATAGTGTTCATGGTGGCGTCGCTGCTGTACCTCAAGGTGCGCCCCGTGCCGATGCTGATATCCGTGGTTGCGATGAACCTGCTGATATACTTCGCGTTCGTGAAGTTCCTCGGCGTCAAGCTGCCCTCCGGGCTGCTGTTTTAAGGAGGGTATAGATTATGCTTGAAACCTTACAGCAAATGGGTCAGGGCTTCGTACATGCCCTGACATGGATAAACCTGCTGGCGATGGCAGGCGGTGTCGCGCTCGGCATCGTTATCGGCTGCCTGCCCGGCCTCTCGGCCGCAATGGGCGTTGCGCTGATGCTGCCGCTGACCTTCACCATGCCCGCCGACACCGGACTTATAGTCCTCGGCGCCATCTACTGCGGCGCTATCTTCGGCGGCTCCATCTCCGCTATCCTCATTCACACCCCCGGCACCCCCGCTTCCGCGGCGACCGCTATCGAGGGCTACCAGATGACCCTGCAGGGCAAGGCCGGTAAAGCGCTGGCCACCGCCTGCTGGAGCTCCTTCTGGGGCGGTCTGCTCAGCTGCATCTCCCTCTACTTCTTCGCTCCCGCGCTGGCTCAGCTTGCGCTGAAGTTCATGTCGGCAGAGAAATTCTGGCTCGGCATCTTTGGACTGACCATCATCGCCGGTGTTTCCAGCAAGAGCATCGTCAAAGGACTTATGTCCGGCGCGCTCGGCCTGCTGATCTCCTGCATCGGCCTTGACCCGATCGACGGCACGCAGCGCTTCATGTTCGGACAGGCGTTCCTCGCCGAGGGCATCAACGTCACCTGCGCGCTGATCGGTCTGTTCTCGATGTCTCAGGTCTTTATCCTCGCGGAGAAGGCCATAAAGCAGAGAGAAAAAGCGGCAAAGTTCTCGGATAAGATAATGCTTACCCTCGCCGAAAAGAAAATGCTTGCTCCGACCGTTATCCGCTCCTGGATCATCGGCAACATCATCGGCATCCTGCCCGGCGCCGGCGCATCCATCGCCTGCTTCATGGGCTACAATAACGCCAAGCAGTTCTCCAAGCACAAAGAGGACTTCGGCCACGGCTCCATTGAGGGTGTCTGCGGCTCCGAAGCCGCGAACAACGCCGTCACCGGCGGTTCCCTGATCCCGATGCTGACCCTCGGTATCCCCGGCGAATCCGTCACCGCGGTCCTGATGGGCGGCCTCGTCATCCAGGGACTGGCTCCGGGACCGGAGCTGTTCACCAAGCACGCCGATATGACCTACACCTTCTTCGCAGGCTTCGTGCTTGTGCAGTTCTTCATGCTTGCCATCGGTACTCTCGGCTGCCGCGGCTTCGCGCAGATCTCCCGTCTGTCCGACGCGATACTCATCCCCTGCGTCACGGTGCTGTGCTTCGTCGGCTCCTATGCCATCCACAAAAACCTCAGCGACGTCGTCGTCATGCTCATCTTCGGCGCTCTGGGCTACCTGATGCGCAAGTTTGACCTCAACACGGCGGCAGTTGTTCTGGCGCTGATACTCGGCCCGATAAGCGAAAAGGGTCTGCGCGGCGCGCTGCGAGTCAGCGGCGGCGATCTCGGCTGCCTGTTCGCGTCTCCGGTGAGCTGGGTTCTCATCATCCTGAGCGTCATCGGTATCTTCTCCCCGATCCTCATGGCAAAGTTTGAGAAGAAGGTCTCCGGCGGCGAAGTGCTCGAAGAGTGATAAAATTAATTAAACAACACAAAAACCTCCACTTTCGTGGAGGTTTTTGTGTTATTCCGGACTTTTATTTTCCCTCGGGATCTAGAGCGGCGAGCATGGCGAGGGCGGCGGACTGACCCGCGCGGGCGCGGAGCGCGGCGTACATTATCGCGTCGCACAGCTCCGGCTCGGCGAAGCACTGATCCTCGGCGGCCGCGCTGCTGGCCTGCCGGTATATCCCGCGGAAGCGCTCATAGAAGGCCTTGTCGTCCGTGCCGCTCTGCGCGGCGGCGAACAGCTTCTGTATCGCCGCGATGGGCAGCACCGGCTTCAGGATGCACAGCAGCAGCAGATACGCCACATGGCGGCGCGAATAGCGCTTTCCCTGCGGCGCGGGGATAATTTTCACCTTTACGTAGTTATTTATCATCGAGGCGGTCAGCTTGCTGTCCTCTGAGTTCGGCATCCCCTCGAGATACCGCCCCGTGAGCGACAGCACCTGATCCATATACAGCTCAAAATCCGGCAGCTCGTCCCACGCGGGGAGAGTGTGCTCCAGAAGCCCGCGGCTCACCGCGCTCTTCGCGTTGTTTTCATCCATACGATTCATCTCCTATGTATGTTAAGATATCATATAGTTTTCAAAAACACAATAATTATTTTCAAAAGCACTTGACATATAATCAAAATTATGTAATATAGTATTTGATACTAGATTACATAGTAACGAGGTCAAAATAACATGGAAAAGCTGATCATATTCGGAGACTCTATTATGCGCGGAGTGCTGCTGGACGAGGGGAAGTACATCTGCCCGAGCGAGGAGCGCCATGCGCGCGAGGAGACGACCGGCCTTGAGATCGAGAGCTGCTGCAAGTTCGGCGCGACGATCGACAAGGCGCAGACCATCGTACGGCGCCGCATCGCCAAGGGCGGGCTGCCCGCGCGCTGTCTCATAGAATTCGGCGGGAACGACAGCGATTTTGACTGGGCGGCCGTCGCCGCCGCGCCGCACGGCGAGCACCGGTGCAAGACCGATCCGGAGGATTTCGTGCGGAAGTACTCGGAGATCATCGCGCAGCTGCGCGAGGCAGGCTGCGAGCCGGTTCTGTCCACGCTGCCGCCGCTCTGCGCGGAGCGCTATCTGAAGTGGTTCTGCCGCGACGGGGTGGACATGGACGCGGTGCTGTTCTGGCTCGGCGACGCGCAGGCGATCTACCGCTGGCAGGAGTATTACAGCCACCTCGTAGAGCGCGTGGCGCAGCTCAACGGCTGCAACGTCATGCAGCTGCGCGACGCTTTCCTCGTGACGCCGCAGAAGCACGGCGACAGAATGTGTGACGACGGCATACACCCGAACCGCAAGGGGCAGGATCTCATCTACGAGACGATAAGGAAGAAGTTCAATCCCTGATTTTTTGCTTGCATTTGTGCGCGTTTCGATTATAATTTGTAGTATCAGTTAACAAGGGGAGACACGCCTGACAGCGCGTCTTTCCGTCTCGTCAGAAGAAGCTTGCACCGTTCCGCTTCCGCCTCGCGACAAAAGCTGCACTCTGCAATCTC
>URGI01000118.1 GCA_900547315.1 uncultured Eubacteriales bacterium
GCTTTTTTAATGCAAATAGTAAATTCAGCAATTTACTATTGCAAAGTTAAACTTTTGGTTGTATTATATACGCACACGAGGGCGTAATGCAGGGCATGGGCTGCTAAATAATTATACATCTCTCCGCGCCTGAGCGACATATTACGGAGGTAAACAAAATGAAAAAATTTATTGCTATGCTGTTTGTTGTATGTATAGTCTTCTCGCTGTGCGCCTGCGGGAGCAGCGGCGGCAGCGGCGAAAGTCTGACCTTTGCTACCGGCGGTGAATCCGGCACCTATTACGCCTTCGGCAGCGTTCTGGCTCAGTACGTCTCCAACAATACCGACATCAAAATCACCGCGGTCGTCGGCAACGGCTCTCAGGCCAACGTTGAAGACCTCGACTCCGGTGCCGTGCAGCTCGGCTTCTGCCAGTCCGACGTTATGAGCTACGCCTACTCAGGCACCAACCTCTTCGCCGAGTCCGGCGCAGTCGACAGCTTCTCCGTCGCGGCGGCGCTGTACATGGAGCAGGTCCAGATCGTCACCACCAACCCCGACATCAAGACCGTTGAGGATCTCAAGGGCAAGACCGTTTCCATCGGCGCTCTCGGCTCCGGCGTTTACTTCAACGCAGTCGATGTGCTCGGCGTGTACGGCATAGACGCAGAGAAGGACATCACCCCCGTTTACCAGAGCTTCGGCGACAGCGCTGAGAGCCTGAAGGACGGCAAGATCGACGCGGCATTCATCGTCGCCGGCGCACCCACCACCGCCATCACCGACCTTGCGACCGCCAGCAGCGTCTACCTCGTCAGCATCGACGACGAGCACATGGACACCCTGCTCGCCTCCTCCCCCTACTACGCGCGCAGCACCATCTCCGCTGACACCTACGGCACTCCCGACGACGTCCAGACCGTCGCCGTTGCAGCAGTCGTCCTCGTCCGCGACGATGTCTCCGCGGATGCGGTCTACAAGTTCGTTTCCACCATCTTTGAAAACTCCGGCAGCATCCAGCACGGCAAGGCCGAGGAGCTGAGCGTTGAGTTCGGTTCTTCCATCACCGCCGTTCCCTACCACCCCGGCGCAGCGAAGTACTTCGCCGAGAAGGGCATCGAGGTTGCCACCAAGTAATTTGAATCAGGCAAGTTAAATTTAAAGAATCGCTGCGGCGTCCGCAAGGATGCCGCAGCATGAATAATTTATATCCACGTAAAAAACACGTTAATTTTGAGAGGAGCGGATCACATGTCTATTTTCAAGAAAAATCCCGGAGGGAGCGCGGCGGAAGCTCAGGCCGAAGCCCAGCGCGAAGAAGGATCCGCTCTTGACGCAGAGACCCTGATGCGTAAGTTCGACAAGGAGTCGAACACCCGTATATGGGAGGGCACGCCCGCAATAATCGTGCGGATCATAGTGGTCGCGTTTTCGCTCTACTGCATTTGGTCTACGCTGTTCAGCGTGGCGGCGCTCGAGAAGCGGCTGACCATGTTCATGGCGCTCGTCACCATAATGGGCTACCTGACCTACCCCGCCAGCCGTCACCATGTACGCCACAATTATATTCCGTGGTACGATTTCGTGCTGATGGCCGTCGGCGCGGGCTGCTTCCTGTTCTTCTGCCTGAAGTACGACTCGCTCGTAAAGGTCCTGACCAGTGCGTCAAAAATGACCCCGACCTTCACGATAATCGGCATTGTCGGTCTGCTGTGCCTTATGGAGCTGTGCCGCCGCTGTGTCGGCGTACCGATCCTATGCGTAGCCGGCGTGCTGCTTATCTACACCTTCAGCACCGGCATGGGCGTCGAGCGCGTACTCTACACTCTGTTCTACACTACCGGCGGCGTCCTCGGCACTCCCGTACAGGTCTGCGCAAAGTACATCGTCGTGTTCATCATCTTCGGCGCATTCCTTGAGCGCACCGGTATCGCTGAATTTTTCATCAAGCTTGCAAATTCTCTCGTCGGCGGCTTCTCCGGCGGCCCCGCCAAGGTCGCGGTCATCTCCTCCGCGCTCTGCGGCATGGTCTCCGGCTCTTCCGTCGGCAACACCGTCACCACCGGCTCCGTCACCATCCCCATGATGAAAGAGACCGGCTACAAGCCGGAATTTGCCGGTGCCGTCGAGGCTGCGGCCTCCACCGGCGGCCAGATAATGCCCCCGATCATGGGCGCCGCCGCGTTCCTGATGGCGGAGTACATGAACGTCACCTACGCCGAGGTCGCGCTGCGCGCCATTCTCCCCGCGGTGCTGTACTTCACCGGCATCTTCGTCGCCGTCCACCTTGAGGCCAAGAAGCTCGGCCTCAAGGGCATCCCGCGCAATGAGCTGCCGAAGTTTTCGAAGCTGCTCAGCAAGATATACCTCCTGCTGCCGCTGGTCGTCCTCGTCTGGCTCGTCACCACTGGCACCCGCACCATGGCCTACTCCGCCACCATCGCTATCCTCGTCGCCATCGTCGTCAGCATCATCGACCGCGACGACCCGATAACCTTTGGCCGCATCCTTGAAGCGCTCGAAGCCGGCGGCAAGGGCACCATTACCGTCGCCGTTGCCTGCTCCATGGCGGGCGTCATCTCCGGCTGCATCACCGCGACCGGCCTCGCCTCCAAGATGATCTCTGCGGTCGTTTCCATCAGCAGCAGCGTCACCGTCATCGACCCGACGATGGTCGCCCTGTTTCTGACCATGATCTGCTGCATCATCCTCGGCATGGGCGTCCCTACCACCGCAAACTACTGCATCATGGCCTCCACCTGCGCGCCGATACTCATTACAATCGGTGTCCCCAAGATCGCGGCGCACTTCTTCGTGTTCTACTTCGGCATCGTCGCCGACATCACTCCCCCCGTCGCACTGGCAGCCTACGCAGGCGCGGCCATCGCCAAGGGCAATCCGATGAAGACCGGCGTCAACGCAACCAAGCTTGCGATCGGCGCGTTCATCGTCCCGTACATCTTCTGCATGAACCCCGCGATGCTGCTCATCGATGTGTCCGCGCTGTCGATAATCCAGATCGTCATTACCTCGTTCCTCGGCATCTTCGGCGTCGCGGCCGCGATAAACGGCCATCTCCTGCGCAGGATGCACCCCATCACGCGCATAGCGGCGGCCGCAGGCGGACTTCTGATGATGGATCCCACGCTCATCACTGATATCATCGGTCTGGTGCTGCTAGGCGGCGTGTTTGCATGGCAGTATTTCAGCAGGAAGAAAGCCGCAGCCGCAGTATAAAAAGGCATGAAAAAAGCTGTTTCCAAATTGGAAACAGCTTTCAAGGCGTCGACAAAGTTCGACGCCTTGAAAACTTATTCAGGAGTATTCAAAAACACTCCTGAATAAGGATGTA
>URGI01000119.1 GCA_900547315.1 uncultured Eubacteriales bacterium
CAGCAGCGCGGCTGCTGCGAGGTCGCGGACGGCAAGTATGAGATAACCATATATACCTCGTGCTGCAACGCCAGCCGCGGGATATACTATTACACCACCTATGACAATCACCAGATATGCGCGGTCGATATGCACCGTGAGAATCTGGACGGAAGCGAGCTTTCGCGCTATGCGCTGCTGAAAAAGGAAAGGATATTTTATCAGAACTGATATGGACACTGAGAACATTGCCATCCGCACCGCCCGCCCCGAGGACGCGGCGCGCCTGCTGGGGATATACGCGTACTATGTTGAGAGTACGGCGATAACATTTGAGTATACCGTCCCGACCGTTGATGAGTTCAGGAGCCGCATCGATCACACGCTCGAACGCTATCCCTACCTCGTGATAGAACGGAACGGGGTAATACAGGGCTATGCCTACGCGGGCGTGTTCAAGGAGCGAGCCGCCTACGACTGGGCGTGCGAGATGTCGGTGTATATCGACCACGCGGCGGAGCACTGCGGCCTTGGCGGGCGGATATACGCGGCGCTGGAAGAGGAGCTGCGCCGGATGGGCATAACGAATCTGTACGCCTGCATAGCCTATCCTGTGCAGGAGGACGAGTATCTCACCCGAAACAGCGCAGAATTTCACGCGCACCTCGGCTATGTCACGGTGGGCGAGTTCCACGCATGCGCATATAAATTCGGCCGCTGGTACGATATGATCTGGATGGAGAAGCTCATTGCCGAGCATAATGCCGATCAGCCCGCGGTAAAGCGCTTCGGCGAATGACCGCGATAATAAGAAAAAATCAACCACCCGCAGCATGGCGGGTGGTTGAACTGTTTATTTGCGATTCAGAACTTGCCGTGCGAGCTTGAGAAACCGCCGGAGTTGACGGTGGTTCCACCGCCGCCGCTGTTATTGTGATCATCGTCGGGCACGTTCTGCGTGCGGGTCACGGTGGTGTGCGTGTAGATATCGTTCTGCCGCGTGAGCCGGACGCCGTCAGGGCGGATGTACATGTTCGCGTTGCCGCTGCTCACGGCGGTTTTCATGCTGCGCTTCATGCATAGGCACACGATCAGCGCGATGAGCGCCGGAATGCCGAGGATAATCAGCCAGCCGAACGGGGGAACCGTGTGCGTCAGCCGCCAGAAGAAGCCGGGGCGGTAGTCATAGTCGTAGCCGTAATCATAATCGCTGTCGTCGCCGCTGTCGTCCGGACTTTCGTCCCAGATGTCCACGGGCTGACCGTCGGCGGCGCGGCGCATGAATTCTGCGCAGCCGTCTATGTAGTCGGCAAAGCCCTGATACCAGTCGTCATTGCGGAAATCATCCAGAAAATATTCCGCGAGCGCGTCCTTGCCGTAGTCGGTGAAGGCGGTGTTCGCAAAATCGCCGTGTGCTACCAGACCGTAATCGCGCTCTGCCATGCTGAGGATGAGAAGAATGCCGCAGTTGCCGTCTCCGAGGCCAAGGTCGTAGCTGCTAAACAGCTCCTCTCCGAAATCGTCCACATAGTAGGCGTCGGAATAATCCGTGAAGTCCTCGACCGTGACGATGTACACGCCGCAGCCGTACTGCTCGGAAACCGCGGCGGCGCGCTCCTCAAGCGCGGAAATGTCGGAATCGTATAAAATACCGGCATCATCGGTGACATAGCTGAGCTGCGCGTCCGCAAACGCGGGAATTGACAGGCAGACTATGAGCAGCAGAACGGCGAGGACGGAAGATAAGAATTTTTTCATGTCCTCTCCTCCTTACACAAACAGCAGCATCATCACGCCCGCGAGCGGCACGAAGATGCCCGCGAACCACGCCCAGAACCTGCCCATTGACACCGGCAGATCGCCGGTCAGATTGCCGGTCTGGCCGTTCATCGAGAAAAGATAGTCCTTGCCGTTCCACTTCGTGTGCAGCATCCAGACCGGCATCATCGCGTATTTGACGCGGCGGCTGTGCAGCCGGACATCGGCAGAGGTGGGAACGCAGCTGTCGTAGCCGAGTACGGTGCTTGAGATCGCCTGTATGCAGCTCTCGCGGCATCGCGCGTCCGCGCGGCCTGCGCTCTCCTCGGCGCTGACATCGTACCTGTCGGCCAGATAGCCGGGGAGGTAGGCGGTCGAGAAGGGGCGCAGCTCGCCGTAGTCGTACGGCTCGATGGAGTCCATGTATTCGTCTGGCATCTTCGTCGAGGCGTCCACCGGAACACGCTCGAAGCTGACGCTTCCGCTGCGCTCAACGTGGAAATACCGAGTCTCTGTGACGAGGAATTTTCCCTCCTGGTAGCTCGATGAGCTGGTCGCCTCAAATTCCGCGTCCACGTCGCCCTCACCGTCGTACAGCCAGAAGGGGACGTAAACGCCCTGAACCTCTTCAAGGTGATTCTGCTCAGAAAAGGCGCGCGGGAGGAGCGGCTTTTTCTTATAGTGCCGCTTGAGCGCGTCGATAGCCGCGTCCTTGCCGAGCTTGAAGGGGATGATGTAGTCCGGCTTGAGCGTGCCGCTGAACTGCACGGGCACGACAGTCGGGTTCCCGCAGTAGGGGCAGCTCGTCGCGGCGGTCGTCGCATCGCAGATAAGTTCTGCACCGCAGGAGGGGCAGGAGTAGGCGCGCATGTTTTCGACCTCGTCGCCCCAGCCAGAGTCCGAGGGCTTTGCCTCGACTGCGGCTTTCTCTTTCTCCGCGTACAGCGCCTCAATCTCGGCGGCGGTGTACTTGCTGCCGCAGTAGTCGCACTCGAGCATGCCGCTCTCGCCGACATAGTGCAGCGGCCCAGTACAGGCCGGGCACTGATAATTTGTTACCTGTGTGGCCATGGCATAGCTCCTTTTGGCGTATTACTCAGCCGACGATAGTATCGGTTGACAAGGGGAAACACGGTTTTGGCGGGCAGAAATGCGCCCATACTTCTTCAAAGTCCTTGACAATACAGCAAGTATTCTCAGCGGCCTTTTCATCGTCTGGCCACATTTATGCTCCGTCAAAACTGCTGAGCACCTGACAGGGATGGATTTTTGAGTGATTTTTGCTTTTTGAGGCGCAGACGGGCTGCCGCCCTTCTATAATTCAAATCAAAGCCCAACGAAGTGGGTTTGATTTGAGGAGGAAGAAGGAGATTGCAGAGTGCAGCTTTTGTCGCGAGGCGGAAGCGGAACGGTGCAAGCTTCTTCTGACGAGACGGAAAGACGC
>URGI01000120.1 GCA_900547315.1 uncultured Eubacteriales bacterium
CGGTTCGTAGGACTTGCTGATCTGGTTGCCGTCGGCGTCGTACTCAATGTCCTCCATTATAGCGGGATCGACGCGGCTGCGCTTTTTGATGACCATGCCCTTGCCCTGATTGTTGAACACCCAGATCTTCGAGCCGGGGAAATCGGGATCGTCTTTGCGGAAAACGCTGGTCTCGTTCAGGCGGCAGAACTTGGAGCGCCCCTCCGCCGTGTCGAGCAGATCGCCCTCGCCGCGGTAGAACAGCTCGTCCTTGCAGGCCTCCTTCTTGAACTCTTCCCAGTCCTCTTCGCTGACCTTCAAAACGTCGTTCGGATTGTACATATTCATATCTCCTTTTATTTTTTACCCTGCTGTCTGCACCATGTGTTCATGACCATCTTCACCGGCAGGAGCTTCACCAGCCGCACCTGCATCCGCTCGGGGAAGCCGAGGACGGAGGCGTCCTTGCCGCGCTTCATGTCCTTCAGCGCCTTGGCGACGACCTGCTCGGGGCCGTAGTAGCGGTTGAAGTAATTGACGGTGTTGTCGTGTATGGCGTGGCTGAAAAACTCGGTCTTTATCCAGCCGGGGCACACCGCCATCACGCGGATGCCCTGCTTCTCAAGCTCCACGCCGAGCGCGCGGGAGAAGCTCAGCACGTACGCCTTCGACGCGCCGTACACGTTTATATACGGCACCGGCTGCCACGACGACATCGAGCCCATGTTGTATATCCGGCTGCCCGCGGCCATATAAGGGATGCTCATGTGGCACATCGCGGTGAGCGCGCGGTCGTTCAGGTCGATGATGTCAAGCTGTTTGTCCATGTCCATCTCCGTGAACACGCCGAACAGGCCGAAGCCTGCCGCGTTGACGAGAACGGAAATCTCCGGCTTCTCGCTCTCCAGCAGGGCGCGGTACGCGGCGAAGCTTGCGCGATCCTGCAGGTCGAGCGCGAGCGGGCGCACCTTCGCGCGGCACTTCGATTGCAGCTCGCGCAGCCTGTCCTCGCGGCGGGCGATCACCCACAGCTCGTCAAATTCCTCGTCGCGGTCAAGCGCATAGACAAATTCGCGCCCCATGCCGGACGAAGCGCCTGTGATAACTGCAATTTTCATAGTCAATACCTCGGATCTGTAATCTGGAACCAAGCATATCATATTTTGCGCCGGAGCACAAGGGCGGCTTGCAAAAACGCTTGGCAGAAGGGCGGGGAAAGTGTATAATCAGAGTATCCGGCAGCGCCGGAGATCAGGCTTCACGGAGGTGGAAGGTTGAAGATATTTATAGTGGAGGACGATCCGGTCATAGCGTCCGCGGTCGCGGAGCATATCGCGTCGTGGGGCTGCGAGACACGCATCGCCCAGAATTTTCAGAATATCGTGCAGGAGTTCGTGGACTTCGACCCGCAGCTCGTCCTGCTTGACGTCGGCCTGCCGTTTTATAACGGCTATCACTGGTGCAGCGAGATACGCCGCTTCTCCAGTGTGCCGATAATATTCGTCTCCTCGGCGTCGGACAACATGAACATCGTCATGGCCATAAACATGGGCGCGGACGATTTCATCGCCAAGCCCTTTGACCTGAACGTGTTGACGGCGAAGGTGCAGGCCATGCTCCGCCGCACCTACGATCTCGGCGGGCAGGCGCGCCTGCTCCAGCATCGGGACGCCGTGCTCAACACCGACGACAGCACCCTCACCTATCACGGGGAGCGGGTGGAGCTGACGAAGAACGAGTACCGCATTTTGCAGGTGCTGATGGAGAACAAGGGCAAGACCGTCTCGCGCGACGTGCTGATGCAGCGGCTGTGGGAGTCGGACAGCTTTGTGGACGAGAACACGCTGAGCGTGAACGTCGCGCGCCTGCGCAAAAAGCTCGACGGCGCGGGGCTTGAAAATTTCATCGCCACGAAGAAGGGCATGGGGTATATAGTCGAATGAAGCTGCTGTGGGAATATATAAAGTGCCGCCGGTTCTATGCGCTGCTCCTGCTGGTGCTGGACGGGCTGTTCACGCTGATGTTCTGGCTCACACAGGCGGACGGCTCGGCGCCGATGTATATGCTGCTGCTGTTCACGGTACTGGAGCTTGCCGCCGCGGCGATCGACCTGCGGCATTTCGCGCAGCGCCACAGCGATATTCAGGTGCAGCTCGGCCGGATATTTGCCGCCGCCGACGGCCTGCCCGAGCCGGACAGCCTCATCGAGGCGGATTATCAGGAGCTTGTGCGCGCGGTCTGCGCCGACAGCGCCCGCGCCCGCAGCGAGGCCGACCTGAAGATGCAGGATATGCTCGACTACTACACGCTCTGGGCGCACCAGATAAAAACGCCCATCGCCGCGATGCGGCTGATCCTGCAGTCGGACGACGCGCCGAACTCCGCGGAGCTGGAGCAGGAGCTGTTCAGGGTCGAGCAGTACGTGGAGATGGTGCTGAACTATCTGCGCCTCGGCAGCGATTCGACCGACTATGTGATATGCCGCGTCGAGCTTGACAGGCTGCTGCACCAGTCGGTGAAGAAATACGCAAAGCAGTTCATCCGCCGCAGGATACGCCTTGACTACAAGGAGACGGGGCTGACCGTGCTGACGGACGAGAAGTGGCTGAGCTTTGCGATAGAACAGCTTCTGGCCAATGCCTTGAAATATACTCGCGAAGGCGGCGAGATACGCATTTATGCTGAGGGCACGGCGCTGTGCATCGAGGACACGGGCATCGGCATCGCGGCGGAGGATCTGCCGCGCGTGTTCGAGAAGGGCTACACCGGCTGCAACGGGAGGACGGACAAGAAGTCCACCGGCATCGGCCTGTACCTCTGCCGGAAAATTCTCGACAAGCTGGGGCACGGCATCACAATTGAATCAAAGATCGGCGCCGGCACGAAGGTAAAGGTGTATCTCGGCGACGAATAAAGCAAAACCCTCTCGGAGAAACCGAGAGGGTTTACTATTTAGATC
>URGI01000121.1 GCA_900547315.1 uncultured Eubacteriales bacterium
AAAGGTGAGCATATGAGAGAGCGTTTGGCAAGGTTCATGGCCGGCAGAAACGGCAATGACCAGCTTAACAATTTTTTGCTGATATTGGAGATGATCCTTATCCTGCTGAGTATTTTTATTCCGGGCAGGGTGGGGAAGTATCTGTATATCGCGGTGCTAGCGCTTCTTGTCTATATCTATTTCCGCATGTTTTCGAGAAACATTACCAAGCGGCGTGAGGAAAACGGCAAATATATCAGACTGAAATACCGCATCGACGCGGCCTACCGCGTGCGGCGCGAGCGCTGGGTGCAGCGCAAGGACTATAAGTTCTTCACCTGCCCCTCCTGCCGCACCACGCTGAGAGTGCCGCGCGGTAAGGGACAGATCAGAATAGTCTGCCGCAAGTGCGGCAACACCTTCACCGGTAAGACCTGATGTTCGGATATCTCGTCGCGGCGCCGGAGCTTATGACGGAGCCGCAGCTCGGCCGCTACCGCGCGGCGTACTGCGGGCTGTGCCGCTCGCTGCGGGCAAGACACGGGCAGATATCCGGCCTGACGCTGACCTACGACATGACCTTTCTTGTGCTGTTCCTCTCCTCGCTCTATGAGCCGGAGGAGACAACAGGGGAGGACACATGCGCTGTGCACCCTTTCAAGGCGCGCGAATGGGTCAGGAATGCGGCGAGCGACTATGCAGCCGACATGAACCTCGCCCTGGCGTACCAGAAATGCATGGATGACTGGGAGGATGACGGCAGTGTCGCGGCGCTTGCGGAAGCGGGGCTTATGAAGCGCAGCTATAAAAAGCTTGAGGCGCAGTACCCTCGGCAGTGCGCGGCGATAGCCGAAGCACTGAACCAACTGCACGAGGTGGAAAAGAGCGTCCCCGACGGGGCGGACGAGGCAGCGGCCTGCTTCGGAGCGCTCATGGCGGAGATATTTGTCTGGCGCGAGGATCGCTGGGGCGGCGCGGTGCGCGGCATGGCGAACGCTTTGGGCAAGTTCATCTACGTCATGGACGCGTGTATGGATCTGGACAAGGACACGCTGTATTCGCGCTATAACCCGTTCAGAAAATATTACGGCCTTACGAATAACGCGGAGCGCTTTCGGGATATCCTGCGAATGCTGCTCGGCGAGTGCATATTTTATTTTGACAGTCTGCCGCTGGTTCAGGATGCGGATATTATGAAGAATATCCTGTGTGAGGGGCTGTGGCAGCAGTTCAACAAAAAGTTCAGCGAAAAAAACGACAAGAAGGAACCCTCAGATGTATCAGGATCCGTATAAGGTTCTCGGAGTTTCGCCGGATGCGAGCGATGAGGAGATAAAAAAAGCATATAGAGAGCTTGCCAAAAAGTATCACCCTGACCGCAACCCCGGGGACGAGAACGCGGCCAAACGAATGAACGAGATAAACGCCGCCTATGACGCGATCAAGAGCGGAGCTGCGCAGCAGCAGAATGCGTACGGCCAGTATGGGCAGTACGGTCAAAGCGGCTATGGTCAGCAGTACGGCCAGGGCGGCTGGGATCCCTTTAGCGCCTGGAGCCAGGGCTACGGCGGGTGGAACAACGCCCAGCAGCAGACCGAGCGCAGCGAGTACACCGCGGCGAAGAATTATATCCGCAACGGCATGTACAAGGAGGCGCTCAACGCGCTCTCCGGCGTTCCGGTGCCTGAGCGGGACGGCAAGTGGTACTATCTGAACGCGGGCGCAAACATGTATATGGGCAACAAGATCGCGGCGCTGGACGCGGCGAAGAAAGCCGTCGAGATCGACCCCGGCAATGAGGAGTACCGGCGGCTGTTGGAGCAGCTCCAAAGCGGCGGCGATTTCTACGACGATTATACCGTGCACTACCACAGGGGCATCTCGCCCGACAGACTCTGCATGGCGATGTGCGTCGCCAACGCCTGCCTCGGCCCGATGTGCGGCGGAAGAGTGTTCTGCTGCTAAGAGAATATGATACTGCCGGAGCGCCGACATCGGCTGCTCCGGCAGTTTTATGCACTTTTGACACAAATTGAAATAAACAAGAGAAGATTCACCGAATCTTCTCTTGTTCAGTCTGGCAAAAAAACATGTGCAGCAGGGCACAGATAAGAGAGTAGCGGGGGAGTTTGAGGGGGCAAGACCCGCCTCAAATACAATAAACCGCCGTCCAAAAGTCTTGATACATCAATGACTTTTGGAGCAAAGCAGCATTTTGATATTATCAAAATGCTCGGCGGATGAAGCTTGTCAAAAA
>URGI01000122.1 GCA_900547315.1 uncultured Eubacteriales bacterium
AGGAAAACCACCAGTCCCGTATAGAACAGAACTGGTGGCATAAGAAATTTTGTGTCTACTAACTATTGACTACTTCATGATTCAGTACATACAGAGGGTTTTTAAATATCCTGTTTATCTGGTCAGCAGGACCTGATCGGATTCGACCTGCATTCCCGCGATCTCTGCGAACTTATCCATGAGGTCGCGCTTTGTGAGCTTCTGCTTCTCCTCGCCGCTGATATCGAGGATTATCCGCCCCTCATTCATCATAATAAGGCGGTTGCCGTGCTTTATCGCGTCCTTCATGTTGTGGGTTATCATCATCGCGGTCAGGCCGTTCTCGGCGACGATCTTATCCGACAGCTCCAGCACCTTCGCCGCAGTCGCGGGGTCGAGCGCCGCGGTGTGCTCATCGAGCAGCAGCAGCTTCGGGCGGCGCAGAGACGCCATGAGCAGCGTCAGCGCCTGGCGCTGGCCGCCGGAGAGCAGGCCGACCTTGGCCGTCATACGATCCTCAAGGCCGAGGCCGAGGCCGCGCAGCTTCTCGCGGTACTCCTCGCGCTCCGCTCTGGTCACGCCCCAGCCAAGCCCGCGGCGCTGGCCGCGGCGCATTGCGAGGGCGAGGTTTTCCTCAAGCTGCATGTTCGGCGCGGTGCCCATCATCGGGTCCTGGAATACGCGGCCGATATACTTTGCGCGCTTGTAGTCGGGCAGCGCGGTGATGTCCTCGCCGTCGAGGATGATGCGCCCGTCATCCACCGGCCAGACACCGGCCACGGCGTTGAGCATGGTGGATTTACCGGCGCCGTTGCCGCCGATGACCGTGACGAAATCGCCGTCTTCAAGATGGAGGTTAATGCCGTCGAGCGCTACGCGCTGATTTATTGTGCCTTTATTGAAGGTTTTGCGTACGTTTACAAGATCAAGCATCATGTTCAGCCGCCTTTCTTTTCAGTCTCCCGAAGGAATTCAGCCGCTTTGCGCGGAGGTATGGCACCGCGAGGAATACCGCGACGATTATCGCCGTGAACAGCTTCAGGTCGTTGGAATTCAGCCGCAGCCAGAGGACGATAACGACGACCGCGTAGTATATCACGCCGCCGATGACCGTAAAGGTCAGCGTACCGAAGAAGTTCAGATGCTTGCCGAGTATCGCGCGGGCAATAACCTCGCCGATTATGACGGCGGCAAGGCCGATGACGATCGCACCGCGGCCCATGTTGACGTCCGCGAAGCCCTGATACTGAGCCATCAGGCCGCCGGAGAGGGCGACGATGCCGTTGGAAAGAGACAGGCCGAGCACCTTCATGCGGTTGACGTTGATGCCCTGCGCCGCGCTCATGTTGGGGTTGCTGCCGGTTGCGCGGAGCGCGGAGCCCTGCTCGGTGCCGAAGTACCAGTAGAACAGGGCGACGAGCGCCAGCGCGATGAGCGCGCCGGTCAGGATAGCGGAGGAAATGCTGCGGGAGGAGAGGACAAGCGAGAACTTATCCACGCTGACCGCCTTGTTCGCCGCCATGCCCATGATGCGCAGGTTTATGGAATAGAGCGAAAACTGCGTGAGTATGCCGGCCAGTATCGCCGGGATGCCGAGCTTCGTATGGAGAAGTCCGGTACAAAGCCCCGCAAGCATACCGGCAATGACGGCGACCAGAAGCGCCGCCCACGCGGGAACGCCCGCGAGTATCAGCATCACGGTCACAGCGCCGCCGGTGGTAAAGGAGCCGTCAACAGTCAGGTCTGCAACGTCGAGCAGACGGAAAGTGATGTAAACTCCGAGAGCCATAAGCCCCCATATAAGCCCCTGCGCAACTCCGCCGGGCAGATTCTTTACGAGCTTCAGCAGGCTGAGTGAAGCGAAATATGCCGTAATACTCACGATAAAATCTCCTTAAAACCTATTTTTATAAACGCCGACAATCCTGTCAGAGACTTTTTGAGTCTCTGACAGGTCAGCTTGTCAAAAAAGTCCTGCGAGGCCTTTTTGACAAGCTTCATCCGCCGAGCATTTTGATAATATCAAAATGCTGCTTTGCTCCAAAAGTCATTGATGTATCA